>CAYTGC010000059.1:0-23822 GCA_964437195.1 uncultured Myxococcales bacterium
TGGCGGCGCTCGGGCAGATGGCGGCGGGTCTGGCGCACGAGATTCGCAATCCGCTTGGCGCCATCAAAGGGGCTGCAGAGTTCATTGCACCGACGGCAGATGGTCGGCTTCCCGAAGACGCAGGCGAGTTTGTGAAGATCGTGATCGAAGAAACCCGCAGGCTCAATCGAGTCGTTTCGCAGTTTCTGGATTACGCCAGGCCATGGCGCGGCGACGAATTGCCGCTGGATGTAAACGATGTTCTGGAAAAGACCGTGGTGCTGCTTCGCCAGATTACCGACGAACAAGCAGCGTCTCTTCCCGATGGTGCGACGTCCCCTCAAGTGGTGCTAGAGCTTGCGCCCGAGCTGCCGCAGGTTCGCGGTGATGCGGAACAGCTTCGTCAGGTCTTCCTAAACCTGGCGCTCAATGCGATTCAGTCGATGGCAGACAAGCTGGATGGCACTGCGGTGCTGACCATCTCGACGGCAGTTCGGCCTGGCGGACGACCCCACAGCGCACAGCAGAGCGTCGAGATCCGCTTTCAGGATCGGGGTTCAGGAATCGATCCACAGGCGATGAAGAACCTGTTTATTCCGTTTTTCACCACCAAGGAACGCGGCACGGGTCTGGGGCTCCCGATCAGCCAGCGGATTGTCGAAAATCACGGCGGCTTTATCGAGGCGCGCAACCGTCCCGGCGGTGGTGCCACGTTTGTCGTCGTGATGCCTTGTCTACACTAGCGTCTCGCGTCGGGCCTTTTCTGCGGCTTGTTCGATTGCAAAAAGTCCCTGCTCCAGATCGGATGTCCTTGGCCACCCGTAGCCGATGCGCATGTAGCGGCGCGGCATTTCAAACCAGTGACCGGGTCCGACGTACGTCTGATGCTGCTCGTTGAGGAGTCGGTAGAAGCGGTCCTCAAAGGCAGGATGGGAATCGCGGAAGCGCGGAAAACAGACCACTCCGCCTTGTGGTTTCACCCACTCCAGGACTTGTTGTCGGTCCATCCAGTTCGACAGAACTTCAAAGTTCTGTTTCATCTTTGCAAAAATCGGCGGAGCAAGCTCGGACCGGCGGGAAAGGAAACGGAGCGCGATCTCTTCGTCAACCACCGAGTTGGTGATGAAAATCTGTTCCTTGGCTGCCAGCAGCGTCTCCATTCGTTTTTTGTCGCGACAGATCAGCCAGCCGATGCGGATTCCTGGCAGTCCCCACGTCTTCGACAGACTCGAAACAGAGATCACCTGATCCGACAAGGATGCGGCCACAGGAAGTGCCCCAGAAAACGACATCTCACGATAGGTTTCATCGACGAGAAGAGTGATTCCCTTCTGTTCACACATCGTGATGATCTGGGACAGCTCTGCGCGCGAGATCATGCTGCCAGTCGGGTTGTGCGGAACCGTGAGGCTCAGAAGCTTGGTGTTTCCTCGCAGCAGGTTTTCCAGCGTGGCAAGCTGAGGACGGAATCCGTCTTCAAAACGCAGATCAAGAAACGAGATCTCGGCTCCGATCGCGCGCGGTGTCTCGATGTTCGTCGCGTAGTTGGGCCGTTCCACCACCATGTGATCACCGCGACCCAAGAGTGAGGTCGCAATCACAAACAACGCCGCTGCCGCGCCTGCGGTGATCAGGACTTCATCGGCAGAAACTCCACTGTCTGCGGCGATGATCTCACGCAGCGCGCGATTCCCTTGATGATCTCCGTAACAGAGGACAAGGCTGCGCAGGTCGAGATCGAGCGCAGAAAGGGAAGCGTCCGCAAAGGAACTCTCGGTCAGGTTGTATTTCACGTTTTCATAGCCGAGCTGCTCTGGTGATTCGATCTCAATCGGCATGCGGACGTACTTCACGATGGGACTCCTTTTGGGATAGATTGGTGGTGATGTTTCCGTCGGTGAACAGGTGCTTCACTTCACTTCACTTCACTTTGCGTAGCACTGCTTGGACCGCTTCCTCTCGTTCTGTGTGCAGCGCTTTGGCCAAACAGGAATGAGCCTTCTCTCCACCCATCTGCGAAAGAGCCACCGCAGCCTGGGTCCGGACATGAACATACGGATCGGAAACGAGCGTCTCACACAAGCTCTCTGTTGCCCGAACATCACCGAGACTTCCGAGCGCTGCTACCACATCAACACGGCTTCGCACGGTCGAAAGATTGCGAACCAGCGGGGCCAGCGCGCGGCCATCGTGGCTTTGGCCGAGGAGGCGAAGCAGCGGTCGCACCTGATCTGGATCATCCATGGCCAGCGCACAGTCCAGCACCCGCAGCGCATCGGACACGCAGTCTTGCCTGCGCTTTCCTCGACAGTCGGGATCTCGATACTGCGAAAGTGCTGCTGCAAGTCGCTGCGCAGCAGGCGCTTTTTCATCGCGAATCAGCTCGCGCAGGACTTCTGGGCTGGTCCGGTGCGGGATTCCTAGTCGTGTCAATAGGACCGCGATCCAGCGGCGCTCTTCCGGCTGCAAGTCAGTGGCCAGGAGTCGATCGAAGACCGCAGCTAGCGCGGTTGCTCGCTCGGGCAATAGCGTCGCTGCCGGGTCGTCTTCGCCCTTGGCAATCGGAATGGACTGCGACAAAAGCTGCGCTGCGAGCGCGGTCGCTTCTCGTCTTACCTCCACTGCCGCTGCGTGTTCCGTGATGAGGGAAAGAAGAGGGAGCGCCACGCTTCGATCACCGATTCGCGCTCGCGACAAGATGTTCGCGGACTCAGCAGATAAGAGACTTTCTGAATGACTCTTATTTGTTCCCGCTTGCTCGAACTTCCGTGCTTCCTCTAGTAGTCCCAGGAGGCGCCCGCGTAGCTCAGTTGTCCGTCGAGGATCGGCTTCCGCTAGGTTGTTCTTTTCTTCTGGATCTGAAGCCAGATCAAATACCTGACAGCTGTCATTTTGCAGATCACAGATCAGCTTGTGATCTCCGTAAACCACCATCTTGCGCTTGCCGATCTCACTCCAGATGGCGCGCTGTGGCAGCTTGTCCTGTTTGCTCAGAATCCATGGCGCCAGGTTCAATCCTCGCATCATGTGCGGTGGTTCCACATCGAGCAGACCGAGCAGGGTCGGGCCCACATCGATGAGCCCAACTGGCTGTGCGTACTGCTTGGGGGAAAGGAGTGATGGGTCCGCCGTATCGACGACAAACAGGGGCACACGAGCCTGCTCATCGAAGAGTGTGGTGCCATGATAGCGGCCGCCATGCTCACCAAACTCCTCCCCGTGATCGGCGGCAAAGATCAGCAGTGCACCGGGTCTGTGCTTTTGCAGATATTCAGTAAGTCGAGCAACTTGGGAATCGACAAAACCGACTTCGCCGTCGTAGCGTTCGCGATCAGAGCGACTCTCATCTGGCCCACCGGGATGCACGTCGTACGGCTCATGCGGTTCCAGGTAGTGAATCCAGGCAAACACTTGCTGCGGCTTTTCCGTTTCCAGAAAGTCGATGACTTGCTGGGTCCGTTTCTCTCCGGCCAGGTACTCGACTTTGACGTACTCAAATCCGTAGGCAGATTCCTCTAGCGCTTGCAGGCGGTCGTGTTCCACAAAAAACACCGACGGCGGGTAGAACGCAGCGGTCTTGTATCGATAGTTGCGGAGGATGAGCGGAAGCGTGTTGTGACTTCCCGCATCGTGACCGAGCTGTAGCAGTGCATAGACCGGCTTGCCGGTCAAAAGCGTCGCCACCGCAAACGAGGTATGCGGCACCTGCGTATAGGCGCGCGAAAAGGAAATCCCGCGCTGCGCCAGCTGATGGAGTGTAGGAGTCCGTGTTGGACTTAGTTCATCATGGCGGAGTGCATCGATGGTGATGAGAAACACATCGCGGCCCGTTAGCCGAGGTCCGTGATAGCTTGGAGCCTGCTCTCCATCGTCGGAGATGACCCTGGGCTGGCTGGCCTTCTGTCGCTTGGGCAAGAGGGTCAGCAGTCGGCTTGGCAGGACTGTATCTTCCAAAACAAAGGTCCGCAGCGCCATCGCGCGCCGCAGCTTGTCTGCGGATCGTGCGCCTTGCCACATCGCCAGCAGACACAGCGATAGCATGCCGTAGTAGAAAAAAAGGCGCCTGGGAGGTGTGGCACAAGGAAGTGATGCCAGCAGACCTGCGCAGAGAATTTTTCCGATGACAAGCGTGCCGTGGAACCACGGATAGAGTCGCGGCAGAATCCGCAGATCCGCTAGGTGAAGCGCGACCAGCAGAGCACCCAAACCGAAGGCAAGGGAGAGCCGCGGACGGACCGTGCGTTGCAGCGCGGATTCCCAAAATCTCAGCCAACGTGGTGTGAGCTGCGTGATGAAAATCAGACTCAGTCCAAACAGAACCGCAGACCACAGAGAGTGAAAAGGAATCCGCTGCATTTTTCCGCCCAAAAACAGGGAAAACGAAATCCACGCGGTGAGCGGCGAAAAAACAATGGCCCACAGGGCTCCTGCGAGCCGTTCCTTGTCTTTGGCGAGCAGCCAATGGGACAGCCGCACAAGCCATCCAGCAGCAACTCCCATTGGCAGAAGCAGCAGCAGAAGCAGTGCCGTGATGTGTGCTCCCAGCCGAAGCTGAAGACCAGGAATTGGGAATGCACGCAAGAGCGATTCCCGAACAAACCACAGCTCCAGCGCAGCGAGAAGGAGCCCTGCGAAGAGTCCGCGTGTTGCGTAGCGCAGCGTCGCCCAGACGGGCTCTAGCCGCTGGGTGTGGGAAGCGGAATCAGCCATGCTGTTGGGCTTCACTTTGGGCTGAAAGCAGCGGGGCGAGTTCGTCGCCAATCGGAAGCAGACCGAACAGTCCACCGCTGTGCAGAAACACCACGCGCGATCCAAAACAAGCGGGATCTTTGCGCAGCTCCGATAGCATTCCGAAAAACGCTTTGCCGGTATAGACCGGGTCCAAGATGACTCCCGATCGCTGCGCGATCTCGACCAGCAGGGCCAGCTCCTGCGGCTGGGACAGCGCGTAGCCGCGACCGACGTAGCCGTCACAAATCTCGATCTGAGACTCTGCATGTTGCGCCAGCGACTCTGCTTGTGGACTGTGCAATCGTATCGCCGTTTCCAAAAGGATCTCGCGAGCGCGGGCGATGAAGTAGGCGCGATCATCGCAGACATTTACGCCGACGACGCGCCATGGGAGTCCGGACAGCGAAACACCGAGACGGAGTCCCGCGAGCGTGCCGCCGGAACCGACCGCAGAGACGATTGTGAGTGGCTCCGTTGGATCAGGAATTTGACGCCTTAGCTCGTCGATGCAGCGAAGGTAGCCTAGGCTGCCGAGTCCGTTCGAGCCGCCTTCGGGGATGACGTAGGCCTTCTGGCCTGCCAAGCGAAGCTCGGCGGCAGCCTCGGCCATCACTTCGGTGCGTTTTGCGTAGACGGCACGGCTTATGTAACGGACGCTGGCGCCCAGCACTCTTCCCAGGAGCAGGTTGCCCGACAGCGACGCCGGAAGCTGCTCGGTGCGGAGAAACAGAAGGGATCGCATCCCAAGCTGCGCCGCGACGGCTGCGGTTGCCCGACAGTGATTGCTCTGCAAGCCGCCACAGGTGATCAGCGTGTCGGCGCCTTGGGCTTTCGCTTCACCGACGAGAAGCTCCAGCTTGCGGACTTTGTTGCCGGTGGTCAGAAGCCCGGTCAGATCATCGCGCTTGAGCCATAGCGTTGGCGGCGTCCGACCGGGCAGAAGCGCCTCTAGCAGCGTCTTTTGGGCTTGCAGTGGCGTCGGCAAGTTCGCCAGGTCCACGCGCGGCAGATGATCGGGGAGCAGTTGTTGTGCAAACGACATGCGCCGACACTTACCACCACTGATAAGCTTTCGGCCATGCGTGCGCGGATTCTTTGTTTGCTGGCCGTCCTGGGTTGTTCGCCGCCGTCGAGCGATCCGCCACTGTCCGGGGCACCGGATCTGGCCAGTCATACCGACCATCCGTCCGCCGACATGTGGCTGCCTGATTCGATTGGATACGAGATCTTTGTGCGCAGCTTTGCGGACAGCGGTACCGATGGAAACGGCGATCTGCAAGGAATCATCGACCGTCTGCCACACCTCCAGTCGCTTGGGGTGAACCTGATCTGGCTGACGCCGATTCATCCGTCACCGAGCTATCACGGCTACGATGTGACGGACTACGATGCGGTGCATCCCGATTTCGGCACGATTGCCGACCTTGAACGGCTGCTCGCTGCAGCCCACTCGCGTGGGATGCGTGTCCTTCTCGACTTGGTGGTCAATCACACCTCGCGAAATCATCCGTGGTTTGTGGCCGCAAAGGCCGCAGCACCGACGAGTCCTGATGCGCAGCGCTATCTGTTTCGCGGAAATGATCCGGGCTGGACTTGGCAAGGAAACCGGGTGTTCCGTCCGCTGGATGGACAGCCGGGGCGCTACTACTACGGACTCTTTTCAGCCGCGATGCCGGATCTGAATTTTCGGGATGCAGCGACGGTGCAGGCCGTCGAAGACCTGGCCGGACGGTGGCTTATGCGTGGTGTGGATGGCTTCCGGCTCGATGCGGCGCGCTATCTGGTCGAAGCGCCAGAGCCTATTTCTGCGACGAGTCAGCCGATTTATTCCGACACGGTGGAGACCCACAAGCTGTGGCAGCGGCTGCGGAAGAAGCTTTTGGAACAGAGCCCACACGCGGCCCTCGTGGGGGAAGTGTGGAGTGACTTTGACACCATCGCTGGTTACTTTTCCGATGGAAACGAGCTGCACAGCGCGGTCCACTTTCCGCTTTCCTACGCGATGATCGACGCGCTGAAAAAGGGAACGGGGAGGCCTGTTCGCGACGCACTGGAGCAGCTGGCACGGAGCCGGGTTCCTTCTCGCTACTTTGCGCCGTTTTTGACAAACCATGATCAGAAGCGCCTGGCGACGGAGCTGGGTGGAGACAGCGGACAGCTCAAAGCGGCGGCGGCGCTGCTCTTGGGAATGCCCGGAACGCCTTTTCTGTATTACGGAGAAGAGATCGGACTTGCGCAGAGCACCGTCGCGGGTGACCGAGGTCAGCGGCCGCCAATGCCTTGGGATGTGGTGCAAAAGCAGAGCGAGGATCAGGACTCGCTGCTGTCGTACTATCGGCGGCTCGGACAGCTTCGTCGGAGCGTCGTCGGACTGCGTTCGCAGACGCTGCAGCTCATCTGGCCGCAGACTCCGGACGATCGCGTGGTGGGATTTTTGCGCGGCGATGCAAAGACCGGCGTGCTGGTGGTGTGGAATCTGGGCACGACATCGCTGTCGGGGGTCAAGCTCTCGCTGCCTGCCGACTATCCGCTGGGCAAGCCGAGTGATCTGCTGAGCGGTCTGCCACTTCCTGCCGTGTCGTTGGAAAACCGAGCGAACTATCCGCTGCCAACGCTGCCGCCGCGCACCGGGCTGTGGATGGTTCCATCCGGCGAGCGACAGCCATAAAGCGGCAAGCCTTGCTGGCAAAGTTTGCCGCTTTGCGGTCAGTGCGCGGACTTGCTGTCGCTGGTTGTCGACGGAAATCACAACGATTGGCGCTGGCACGGTCGTTGCGATGACATCGGGAAACTGATTGCGTACGCTTACAACGAAGGGGCGCTCACATGAACGCGAAGGCTCAGACCGCATCTGCAAACGCTTCCCAATCGAACTTTGGACTCCGAGGACGGTCGGTTTGTGCCGCACTGCTCGTCGCAGGATTTTCGCTGCAGAGCGTGGGATGTTCGCAAGACTACCTGATTCGCGGCGATCATCTGGCGACGGCGCAGACTGCGGTAAGCCAAGGAGTTCCTGCCAAGCAAGTCGCGGTTCCGGCGATCGACTCGACGGGGCGAGAGAGCTATCGGCGGTTCGATCGACTGCCGGAGCTGCCACTCGTCCCGGCAGACCAGAAGGTCGTGGTGCGTCAGAGCGACTCGCGCGCCAAGCGGATTGGTGGGACGACTTTGTTTACGCTGGGGGCGCTGCACCTGTTTGGCTTGGGGATTCACGCGGCGGTATTTTTCGGCCAGTCAGCGTCGTGCTCACGCAATCCGTACTGCATCAACGAGGACTTCAGTCTGCTCATCACCGGACCGCTGCTTGGATCGATCGGTCTGGCGCTGGCGGTTCCGGGCGCGGTGCTCATGGGGCAGGGCTACGGTGCGCCGCGAGACGTCCGTCCGCGACGATTCGATTTCCTGTATGCCGACGGATCGCCCGGGGGCCTGGAACTGCGTCGGTAATCGCGAGCCGCTTCCTACTTGCACAAATCGCCGGCGACCTTGCCACCACCATCGACGGGCATTCCTCCGATGGCGCGTCCTCGCAGCTCGGCATTCACAAACGCTACGCGACGATTCTGCGCTTTTCCTTCGGCGGTTTTGTTGTCGGCGATGGGCTTGTTCTGGCCAAAGCCAACCGGCAAAAGTCGCTTGCAGTCGACGCCGTTTGCTTTGAGCCAAAGCCCAACCGCCATGGCTCGCTTTTCGGTGAGCGCTTGGTTGAATTCTGCGCTTCCGGTCGCATCGGTGTGTACCTCGATGCGCAGCAGCGAAATGTAGCTCTTGTCGGCCAGGTATGACTTTACGTGCTCGAGGACGGGCTTGGACTCAGACTTGATCTTGTCGCTGCCTGTCTCGAAGAGCACAGGACCAGGGATCTTTAGCTGGTTGCCTTCGAGTTCGTAGCGAACCGGATCAGCGGTCGCGAGCGGGGAGAGCGAAAACGTCGCTGCAAGTAGCAGCGTCGAAAGCACCGTGTGTAGAGTGGACGACATCGCGCAAACTCCGTAATGGGTTGAGCTTATGATACGCCACCGAGCCCTGCGCGGCGTGGCCACCGCGACATAAGCTTGGCGAGGCGCATCCGATGGATTGACCGATGACGGCTCATTCCGGTAGCGTCGGCATCCATGGGAGCAAACATCGGCGGACATTTGGTGGCGGAAGAGCTGTACCGACATGGCGTTCGGGACATCTTCACGCTGTGTGGTGGACACATTGCACCGATCTATGACGGCTGTCTGCGTCACGGGATTCGACTCATCGATACCCGACACGAACAGGCGGCTGCGCATGCGGGCGATGGCTATGCGCGAATGACCCGTGGCGTGGGCGTTGCGCTGGTGACGGCAGGTCCTGGTGTGACCGATGCTGTGACGGGCATTGCCAATGCGTTTCAAGCCCAAGCACCGCTGGTGGTGCTGGGTGGCGCGGCAGAGGTTCGTTCCGTTGGACGCGGTGCGCTGCAAGAGATGGAACAAGTGCCTCTCATGCGCACGATCACAAAGTGGTGTGCGACGGCGAATGACCCGAAGCGGCTGCGGGAATACATCCAGACTGCGATTCGAGTCGCGACGGGTGGAGTTCCGGGACCGGTGTTCCTCGAGCTGCCGTTCGACGTGCTGATGGCGCAAGTGGACGACAACGAGCTGATCATTCCGCCGCCGCTGCCTCCTTGGCCGCGGACGCAAGCCGATCCGGCGCAAGTCGAGCAGCTTGCCGAGCTGCTGCTGCGGTCGGAAAAGCCGATGATTTTTGCGGGCTCGCAGACGTACTGGGACAACGCGACTGGCGAGCTTCTGCACCTGACGGAGTCGCTCGGGATTCCGGTCATGATGAACGGCATGGGCCGCGGCGTGCTGCCAGCGACGCATCCCAACGTCTACAGCCTGGCACGCAGACGAGCGCTGCGCGGCACCGACTTGGTGCTGATCATGGGAACGCCGCTCGATTTTCGCGTCGGGTTTGGTGCTGGATTTAACCAGACGGCCAAGATTGTGCAGATCGATCGCGACTACACCCAGCTTGGCAAAAACCGCGCAACCGACTTGGCGCTGGCGGGCCACTCAGCGCTGGTGCTGCGGCAGATAGTCGAAGCGGTCGGTAGCCGAGGGTCGGCGCTGCGCGACAAGCTGGCACCGTGGCGACATGAGCTACGCGACGAAGAAACCAAGCAGCACGGCAAGCTTGTGCCGTACATGGAAGCGACCAGCAAGCCGATCAATCACTACCAGCTTGCTGCGGCGCTCGGCCAGGCGCTTGGGGCAGGGCCATGTGGCTCGGGTCTGATCGGCGACGATGCAATCCTCATCGGCGATGGTGGCGATGTGGTGGCCATGGCGGCAAAGGTGCTGCCGCTCGGACACGCTGGGCAGTGGCTTGATCCGGGTCCGCTCGGCTGCTTGGGGGTCGGTGCGCCGTTTGCCTTGGCGGCCAAAGCGCTCGATCCCCACAACAAAAAGCGCGTGGTCGTGATCTCGGGCGATGGGAGCTTCGGGCTCAACGGCTTCGACTTTGAGACCTGCGTGCGGTTTGGCATGAATGTCACGGTCGTCGTCGGAAACGATGCGGCGTGGGGTCAGATCCGTGGTCCGCAGGTCATGCTGTTCGGCGAAGAGCGCTCACCGGCAACCAAGTTGGCTCCGACGCGCTACGACAAGATCGTTGAAGCGTTCGGCGGAGTCGGTTTCCACGTCGAAGATCCTGAAGACCTGCTGCCTACGTTCCGCAAAGCGCTCGACACACCGGCAGTGACTTGCGTTGATGTGACGCTCGATCCTGCGTTTTCGGTCGCAAGCGGGGCGGCGCGCCTGACCGTCTAGCTGCCGCGCGGCACTTTCAATGTAATTTCCTTACAAAAAAGAAGGCTCTGAAACTCGCAGGCCTGCGCAAAGAGCGCATGCTACGATGAGAGCCAACCAATTGTATTTGGGGGGGAATTGCAATGAAGCGTACGTTTGTAGGACTGTTTGTCTGCGCGCCCTTGCTCTGGGCGGTGGGCTTTGGCTGCGAGCCAACCTCTAACAACAACAACACCGTGGACATGATGATGTCCACGGGACCGGATCTGGCGCAGGGCTCGCTCAAGATCCTGAGCCTGGGCACGAACGTCACGTCACTGACGGATGGCGGCACGGTTCGCGTTACCGCGGTGGTCACGCACACCGATGGGCTGCAGAAGCTCCTTGGCGGTCAGCTCAGCAGCGCGGACGGCAAGATCAAGTACGGGGCTTTCGTCGCTGGTGCCGGTGGTGCCTATTCGCTCGATTTGACCTGGGCACAGCTTCATCAAGCGGCGGCGATTGCCTTCGACAAGGATCAGGTTCGGTCGTTTAGTGCCGAATTTTATGATGTCGATGGCAACAAGGTGACGGGCACCGTCGATCTGACGCTGACCTGCAACGGTGATCCAGCGTGCGCAGGCAAGTGCCAAAAAGCGGGCACCCTGTGCTCCGGCAGCAGCACCCAGATCTGCGTTGCTGGCGCGTGCACCGACGGTTGCTACATCGGCGGGATGCTGCAAACGCCCAACGCGACCAATCCCGATCCAAACTTTGGCAGCTGCCAGAAGTGTGATCCAGCCCTGAGCCGCTCGGCTTGGACCAACGCGACCGCGGGAATGAACTGCGGCGTCGGCATGGCCTGCGTGACTGGCGGAAACTGCGCAAAGTCGTTTGTCACCGCAACTGGCACCGGCGCGTCGTCCTTCTATGACGTCTGGGGCTCGGCAGCGAATGATGTGTGGGCCGTTGGCGCGGGAACCACTGCCTATCGGACCACGGACAGCGGCAAGACCTGGACCATGACTGCCGCGATTCCTGGGGCCCTGGCAACGCGATATGCCGTCTGGGGACCGGCGAGCAACGACATCTTTGTGGTGGGTGGAAGCGGCACTTTGGTGAAGACCACCAACTCGGGCACAAACTGGACGGTTCTCACGTCACCGACGACCCAGACGCTGCACGGCATCTGGGGCACCGCGGCCAATGACATCTACGTGGTTGGTGGCAACGGAACGATCGCCCGGTCGACCACCGATGGTTCCAGCTGGACCGTGCAGACGTCGGGCACCACCAACTTCCTCGAAGGCGTGTGGGGCAGCGCTGCGAACAACGTCTTTGTCGTCGGCGACCTCGGCACGCTGCTGCGCTCGACGAACAGTGGCACGACGTGGGTCAAAGCGCAGACCAACGTGACCGCCAACCTGTACGCCATTCGCGGCGTGGCCGCCAATGACTACTATGCAGTCGGCGCCAGCGGTACCGTGCTTCGCAGCACCGACGGTACGACCTGGACCAAGCTAAACTTCCCGAGCACCACGACCGTGTACGATGTGTGGGGCGCGGCAGCCAACGAGGTCTACGTCGTGACGAGCCTTGGCCCCATCTACGTGACCAAGGACAGCGGACAGAGCTGGCAGCAGGTCGCTGCGACGACGACTCCGCTTTACTACGGTGTCTGGGGCAGCGCTGCGAACGACATCTACGCGGTTGGATCGAGCGGCTACATCGTTCACCACCCGTAGTCTCCGCCACGCCTTTCGTCCTGTCCGTCTCGTGATCGGGTTCTCTTGTCAGGTGGCCTGACAAGCGGACAGGATTCCTTCGGAAAAAGCCAGAATCGATGGTCGTTGCTACGGCGCAGCGAGCCATTTTCTTTTACACTGCGTCCGTGATTCGTGTCCTTATCGTCGAAGACGAGAGCGCAATTGCCGAGTCGCTGCTGTTTGCGCTGCGGCGTGATGGCTTTGCGGTGACGCACGCCAAGACCTTGCAAGCGGCGGAAGGTCAGCTCGGCGAGTGTGATCTTGTGGTGCTCGATCTGATGCTGCCCGATGGATCTGGATTCGATCTGCTGGCGAAGCTGCGCGCACTGGGCCACCGCACTCCCGTGATCATCCTGACGAGCCGTGATGACGAAGCGGATCGGGTGGCTGGGCTCGAAGGTGGCGCGGATGACTACGTGGTGAAGCCGTTTTCTCCGCGTGAAGTGGTGGCGCGAATTCGTGCCGTTTTGCGGCGAACCTCGGCGGCCTGGGCAGCGATCCCGAGCCCGGCGGCATCGACGGCAAGTGGTCGGCTTCTGCGGCCTCTGCTGGTGATCGACAATGACACCCGACGGGCCCTGTACCAGGGCAAGCACGTCGACTTGACCCGCACCGAGTTTGAGCTTTTGCGCGTGCTGCACTCGGCACCGGAGCGAGTGTTTACGCGTCAGCAGCTTCTCGATCGGATTTTTGGGGATGGCTACGCGGTGACCGACCGCACCATCGACGCGCACATCAAAGCGCTGCGGCGCAAGCTGAGCCAAGCTGGGGCTCCGCCCGATCTCGTTGAAACCGAGCGAGGCATTGGGTATCGCTTGCGTGAAGCGCAGGCTTGAAAAGGAGTGCTGGTTCGATGATGAGACTTGAATCATTTGAGGAAGCACTTGCGCAGCTTGAACGAATCCAGCCTGTGCCCAAGCTCGGGGCGGCGCTGGCGCACTGTGCCCAGTCGATTGAGTATTCGCTGACGGGATTCCCAACCCAGCGCGGGCTGGTGGTTCGCAAGCTGATAGGACCACTGCTTCTGCGCAAGTACTTGCAGAAGGGGTTTCTGACGCATGATACGGAAGCGCCGATTCCGGGGGCCCCCGAAGTTTCTGCGGATCTGTCCTTTTCCGACGGAATAGAGCGGCTGCGAGCGGCGATCGCACAATTTCGCAGCCACAGCGGAATACTTGCACCGCACTTTGCGTTTGGAAAAGTATCCAGGGAAGACTATGAGAAGCTCCACGCGATGCATCTTGCGGATCACCTCCGCTTGTTTCTGTAGCGCTCTCTCCGTCTTTCCGAAACATCTCCCAAGTGCCTTGTGAAGGAAGGAATCCGGATGAAATCCCGTCGTCGATCGCTGCTGTCTTTGTCCTGTGTGTCGTTGTCGCTGCTTTGCTCACATGCCACCTTGGCAGCCCCTGCTGTCCCTCCATCGACAGCTCCCGCGCAGGCGACGCAGACTGCGCCGTTTCTGCGACTTCCCAAAGGCGCGACACCGACCCGCTATGCGCTCGACCTAACGCTGCGTCCTTCCGACGACAAATTCAGTGGGCAGATTGAGATCGCGCTGCAAATTGACGAAGCCAAAGACGTGATCTGGCTTCATGGCAGCCGCGAGCTGACCATCGGCGACACCGTGCTCAAGACCGCGCAAGGGGATTTGTCTCCCAAGGTTGATTTGGTCAGCAAGGATCTCATCGCGCTGCGCTTTGCCAAGCCGCTTTCTGTCGGCGCTGCGAGTCTCAAAATTCGCTATCAAGGAAAGCTTCCGCTGGCGGAAGGCAGTGGTCTTTTTCGAGAGCGCGATGGCCAGGATTTCTACATCTACAGTCACTTCGAGCCGCTCGACGCGCGCCGTGCATTCCCTTGCTTTGACGAGCCCGGCTTCAAGGTTCCGTGGCAAGTAACCATGCACATTCCGAAGGAACACACTGCGCTCAGCAACTACCCTGTGGAATCCGAGCAAGAGGAAGCGGGGGGAATGAAGCGAGTGCAGTTTCGGCAGACACTCCCTCTGCCTTCCTATTTGATGGCATTTGCCGTCGGTCCGTTTGGTGTCGTGGACGCAGGAAAGGCGGGCAAAAAGGGAACTCCGATTCGCATAGTCACACTGCGTGGGCACGAGCAGGAAGCTGCCTATGCGGCGAAGACTTCCGGGCAGCTCTTGTCTCTGCTGGAGGACTACTTTGGGATTCCCTATCCGTATGAAAAGCTCGATCAGATTGCGGTGCCGGGACAGCGCGGTGCGATGGAGCATCCCGGCCTGATTACGTACGGCCAGGGCCTTATCCAGATAAGGCCGACGGAAGAAACTGTCCGCTCCCGTCATGCGTTTGCGTCCGTCGCTGCGCACGAGCTTGGCCACCAGTGGTCAGGCAACCTCGTGACCCTGGCGTACTGGGATGATCTGTGGCTGAACGAGTCGCTCGCGACCTACCTTGAATCCAAGATCGTTGGGCGATTTCAGCCGGAATGGCGAGAAGTCCAGAATCGGGTTCAGCGTCGACAAGGCGCGATGTTTGCGGACAGTCTGATCACGGCGCGCAAGATCCGACAGCCGATCGAATCAAGCGATGATGTCGTAAATGCCTTTGATGGGATTACCTATGCAAAGGGTGGTTCGGTTCTGGAAATGTTCGAGAGCTGGATCGGTGAGAAGCAGTTTGCCGCCGGACTTTCTCGCTATATGCGCGAGCACTCCCACAAAAATGGGACAGCCGCCGATCTGATCGGTGCCTGGACCAAAGAGCTTTCCGATGCTGCCGCACAGAGCAAAGTTCCCGCAGAAGCAGAGGACCTAAGGCAAAAGAGCGCTCAGCTTCCAGCGGCGATTGCGTCATTCCTTGATCAGCCGGGACTGCCGCTGGTCTCGGTGTCACTGGCTTGCAGCGGTGGGAGTGCAAAGCTCAGCCTGGCGCAGACTCGCTACTTGCCGATGGGAACAGCGAGCGAGGCAAAGGAAGTGTACAAAGTGCCGGTCTGTCTGCGCTACCGCGATGGCGGCAAAGGCGCAGAGCAGAAAATGTGCAAGCTTCTCGACGAGAAACAGGCAGAGTGGACGCTTCAAAGTGCGAGCTGTCCAGAGTATGTGGTGGCAAACGCAGATGCGCTTGGATACTACCGCGTGCAGTATTCCGCGCCGCTTGCCAAGGCGATAAAAGACCGGGGCTTTGGGAATCCCAAGCAGAGCATCCTGAGCGAGATGGAGCGGATTTCGTTCCTGGGCGATCAATCGGCCCTGATGCGAATTGGCAAAGCTGCAGCCGAAGATGTTCTTCAGCTTGCCACGCTGGCCGCAAAGGATGAGAGTCGGCACGTCTTAGGAACTGCATCTGCCGTCTTCGCTGGCGTCGAGTTGTTCGTTCCCGATGCGCTGCGTCCGCAGTATCAAAAGCGGATCATCTCGACGTTTGGTGCGCGGCAAAAGCAGATGGGACTTGTCGCCAAGCCGCAAGAGGATGACAACACCAAGATGATGCGCGGTGTGCTGGCGCGGCTGGTGGGAGGGGAGGGCGCAGAAAAGTCGGTGGTGGCGGATGCGACCCAGCTTGCGAAAAAGTGGCTGGCGAATCGCTCCAGCGTCGATGCAGAGACCATCCGTCTGGCGCTCGGAATTGCCGCAGAGCATGGTGATTCCGCTCTGTTTGATACGCTCTACCAAGCGGCCAAAGCCGAGCCGGATCGCAACCAGCGCGCACTCCTTTTGAACGCGCTTGGTGGCTTCCGCAACCCGCAGCTTGCGCAGCGTGGGCTAGACCTTGTCCTAAAGGGCGATTTTTCGCTGAACGAGTCCATGGTGCTGTTGTGGGGCCCGATGGGAAACCCGAGCACGCGGCGACTCCCGTACGAGTTTGTAAAAGCGCACTTTGATGAGCTGGTGGCGAAGCTTCCCAAGGACTCTGGCGCTCGCTTGGCCGGCATGGCAGGAGCGCTGTGTAGCGACACTGATCGCGCCGAGGCCGAGACGTTCTTCAGCGGTCGCTCCACCAAGTATGTTGGTGGGCCCCGAATCTTGCGGCAGACACTGGAACGAATCAGCCAGTGTGCGGCGCTAAAGGCGGCGCAGACCGACAGCGTTGCGAACTTCCTGAAAAAGGGATCGTAATCTGTAGGAGCGAAGCGGACTAGGTGCCGAGGTAGCGCAGAAGCTCTGCTTCATCCTGCGATACCATGCGTTCCAGCTTGTCATGCTGGATGAGCCGCGAGATGTGAAGCTTGCCGATTGTTGACTGGACAAGTATCGCGCGCTTTCGGAAGATTGGATACATCCGCAACCGGACATCCTCCATCGCTTTTTCAAACACCGGATCATTGCGTCCGGGGGCTTGTCGCACATCGCTCAGGAGCACACTGTCTCTGCGCAAGTAGGGTCGGATCGCCGTCAGCATTCGATCGTAGCAAGCGTCCAGGCTGTCCACATCGGGAAACGCTTTGTTTGATCGGATGCTGCGGAACAGCCTGCCATCGCGCTCACAGAGGACAGTCAGGTACTCATCCTGGTAGACCGGGATACTCGGCGTCATAAGAACCAATAGTATACACGCCTTCCGGTGGGGGTGCGCGCGCCGATTATCTGCTGAAGGAAAGGATGGCGTTGCGTCGATCGGTGTTCGATTTGGTGCCGGTATCGAAGGCTTTCTTCGGCGCTACATTGAGCCGAGCCGCCGGATCGCCGAGCAGAATGTAGGCTCCTAGATCATTGCGTAGCATCCAGCGGTGGGCTCGCTTGGCTTGGCGATTGGTGTCGATTCCGCCCTTTTCCGCTTCAGCATCGTACAGTGTCGCCAGCTCGTCGTTGGTCGCATCCACCGCGCGCGAAATTGGCTCCATCATCATTCCGCAGCGATTTCCGGCCAGCGCTAGGTTCACAAGCTGCACGAACTTGCCAGGACGATTCACTGCGCTGTCTGCGTCGAACTCGCGGAAGCTGTACGTCCAGGCCAGATCGACGTGACCAACAAATGCGAGCGGGCCATTGGGATTGGCCAGCGCAGCCTGCGGAAGCGCTGCAACAAACGGACGCCCCCCTTCAACCACCAGACCTTTCAGAACAGTGGCCGCAGAGTCGCGATACTGCCCAAGCTGCCCAAGCGCTTCCAGCCAGTGTTTGAATGCGCTCCTCGATGGAGTTCCGGCTCCGTAACAGGCAAGCATGAACCAGACACCGCCCGGAAGGAAGGTCTGCTCGGCGATGTCACTACCGAACAGGAGTCCATCACTGCCGAAGCTCATCGCACCCTGTTCGCGGCGCTGTCGTTCCGGTGACTTCCATCCACTTCCTGGTGCACCCGCGCCATGACTGAGCGTAAAAAGGACGGTTGGATCCGTGGCTGATACTTGCTCAAGCAGCTCGTCCCTCGTTGGTATTGTCTTGTCTCCAAGCTCAAGCAGCTGCTTTGCGGGGAGCCTTCTCTCTGTCACTTTCCGCTGCGCAAGCTGCATTCCCGGTGTGATCAGAGAATCGTATCCAGAGCGCGTGGCTCTGGTTCCATCATGCACGGTGTAAAACAGCGCGCGGCCGGCTTGGTTTGCAGGTCCGGCATCTTCGTAGTGGAGCAGCTTTTCGACATACGCGCGATAGTGATCTTCTTTGTCGAACGCGAGCCTGCCGACATAACCGTCACTCGACTGCGCTTGCTGAATGCTCAGCGCAACTTGGTCCAGGTTTCCCAAAATGAGCTGATAGAGAGGAAGCTCATCATCGGTGGTCTGTCCGGTTGCAAACACACGCTTGCGCCACGCGATCGCTTCTTCGTTCGTACACTTCGCTGGCGCCTCATACACCCGCAGCGGGCCCCACTCCCCAAGCTGTTCCGATCGTCTCTGAATCAGCGGAGAAACCAGATCGAGGAGGCGCTTTCCTTCGTCGCCTTCCGGAACGATCACTGCCCAGCCTTGATCTTCGATTGAGTTGCGATCACCGCCGGGGTTTTTCAGCGACTCGGGCTTGGGCCGCTGATCTGCATTCTGCTGATTGGCGAGTGAGTTTCGCTCAAGCTCACTCTGGAGAGATTCCCTTCGCTCATCTGCATCACAGAGAAGGAGGTTGAGTCCGGGATCGTCCGTTTCGCTGGTGATCATCGTTATCCTCGTGCTGCCTGCGCCGTCACACCCTGACCGTGCGTCACCAGCTCGCCCTGCGGAGTCCATTCGACCAGCGAGAGCCGAGCGCCCCCTTGCGGCGCTTCTTCGATCACCGCTGCAGTAAACCGCGTGAAGATCGGAACCATCGGACCTTTGTTCGGATCAAGCTGTGGATTTCGTCTCGCCAAGGACAAGAAATCTGTCCATGCTTCATCAGGAGCATTCGGTGCCGGAAGCCGTAGCAGCCGGATCCAGGTTCCGGTGTTGACGTATGTCAGACCTTGCTCTTGCTTGAATCGGGCCGCATGCGTGTGACCAAAGATGACGGCCTGCACCCCGAACTTTTGCGACAGTCGCTTGGCTTCACCCCACTCATCCTCATCAGGAGCAAACTCATAGAACCGCTCGCCTGCACTCCCGGCGAGATGTTTTTGCGCTCCCGCGTAGGCGCGAAGTCCAGCGCGTGCAAGCTTGAGCTGCGCGGATTGGAGGAGCGTCGGATCGGAATCAAAGGAATCAGGTCCCCCGTCTCCTTCGGTAAACAGAGACGCCATGGTGGCTTGTTCTTCAGCGCTCAGGCCTGCGTGGGCGATGGCAGCGCCAACTCCGAATGTCTCGTCTTCCTCTACAAACGTACTAGGACCATCCTGCGATGCCTTGAGCTGCCACAGGAGCGACAGCGTGGACCCTTTCCAGACTTCCTTCACGGCAGTTGGGCTCACGGCCAGTGCTGTGAGTACTCCACCCTGAAAGTCGGGTTTGATGAGATCAATCAATCGCAGTCCGTAGACGCGCTTGAGCGGATTCATGATGGTCTTTACCAGACGTGAACCCGATGCGTAGCGGAAGTTGTCGCCGGTGGCGCCGCTGGACGCCCCTGGGCCAGGCAGATGCGGATAGTCGACCTTGTTCCATGCATCAGACTGCTCGCCGTGGCTGATGAGGATCTTCGCGCCACCCACTTCAATGATTCCCGGCTTGTCTCCGCGCTCGAAACGTAGCCTTTGCGAGACCGCTTCGGGCTGCCCAAGGCTCGAGCGGAGAAGCTGCTGAACACCTCCCAGCGCCAGCTCGATGTCGTGATTCCCGAGCCGGACGATGACATTCCCACCGGCGGCAAGGACGTCACCGAGCGCATGCAAGACTTGCTGGGTTTCCTTGGCAGAGAAGGTCTGCGCCGCTTGTTTCATCGCGCGCGACTCGTCAAGCTCGAGCGGATCTTCATTCATCAGGAAGTCAACGCTGTCACCATTGAGGATGACCGTGGTTTCCTTCGTCGCGTGTTGACGTAGAAAGCGTGGCAGCGCTTCTCCACCAGCAAAGATGTCGTAAAGACCGCCACTCCCAAGATGAAGATCGCTAAGGACAATCGTCCGTGCTGAGCCCGACATGGTTCCCCCTCCGATTGCGGACAGTGAGTCAGATCATACAGGGGAAGTGGTGGAGATGACTGCACTTAGAACTGTTAAGAATAGCGAAAACAGATGTGCTTTCAACCGCAATCACCGTCGGAAAGACGATTTGTTAGTATTCCCGAGACGATACGGAATTCGCCGCCTGGGTATTCCGAAACACACTACCATCAGCGCGTTCCGGTTTGACCAGAGAGCCCATTGGGGGAATCAATGCACCACACTGAAACCGAAGACCTAAGTGCGCTTGATGAGCGCGCATTCGCTGAGCTATTTCACCAAGTCCTCGATCTCTTTGATCCAGATGAAGAACCCGCTGCGTTTGCGGATCCGGGACGATCGGTGGCGACGAAGACCGCGCTCGGTGAACAGATCGTTGCGGTAGCCAAGACGCTGCTTAAAAAGCCGGTCCGCGAAGACGCTGGTTCGAACGAAGACAAAGAGGGCCAGATTCGGTCTTTCTTTCTGGAAGGTGTCCCATGGAAGTCGAGCTACTGGGATGACTGGGTGAAAAATCATCCTCAAAGTCCGGTGCCGCGACCGGAGTGGTGCGCTGCGTTTGCATGCTACTGCGTTCGCAAGGGCTACGCTGCCGCTGGCATGTCAGACAAGCTTCCCAAAGCGCTCAGCGCGTCGACGTCTGGTCTGCGCGAGCTGTTCATCAAGCTGGGTCGCTTTATCCATCGCGACGATCTATTTGATGACAAGGGGGCCATCAAACCAGGGGCCAAGATTCCCGGACCGGGCGATATCGTGCTCTGGCAGGGTCATACGGGACTCCTGTTCGATATCACCGAGGATGGCTCGTATCAGACGATTGAAGGGAATACCAAGTCGGGCAAGGACTCGGTTCAAGGGGTGTATCTTCTGCCCAACTCTTCGACGAGAAAGATCAGCAAAGACGGAAAGATGATCTACTCGCTCACCGGGTTCTGTCAGCTTGCGACCTGGGATGGCATCTCGAAGACAGACGCGGTCCAGGCCTCATCCAGTCCTGCTGCGGTGGCGGACAGTGTCGCAGCAGAGCCGTCGGATGGGGGCGAGAAGGCGCAGTCCTAGTCTTGCCTGACTACGTTGGTGTGGCGGGATTCTTGGCTTGATAAGGACCGAGCTTGATTGCGAGCGCCGGGCGGACCCTGAGCGCTTCCTGCAAGGCCGCCTGCGCAGTCTGTTCAGCAGTCGATCGCAGCGGAATGGGCACGAGCTTCGCTTTGATCGACAGCAGGATCGCTTGTTCCGCGAGGAGTTCAGCCCGCTCGTTGCTTGGTTTTTCCAAGAGCGGCTGGACCAGCCCGAGCGCTGCGTCCACTGCCGCCAGTGCCGTTCGCGGGATTCCTGGCGCATTCCCAAGCGGCTTGCGCAGCGGCTGCATCAGATACTCCGCAAAGTGACGGAGCCCTTCGACATGGAGTCGCGTGCGGTGCTTTTTCATTCCTCCCTTCTGAATGTCAGAAAGGGGAGCGACTGAAAGGATCGAGCGCATGGCCGTCTCCGGATCCAGCTTGTAGCGAATCGCATTTTGCAGTCGCACAACCGCCAGCTCGAGACCGATGTCCTGTCTCTGTCCTGGCACGACTGCGGAAAACTCTTTG
Source organism: uncultured Myxococcales bacterium (assembly GCA_964437195.1). Lineage (GTDB taxonomy): Bacteria > Myxococcota_A > Polyangia > Palsa-1104 > JAEUJZ01 > JAEUKA01. The sequence continues at coordinate 21,321 of CAYTGC010000059.1, forward strand.
CTGTTCAGTCTCTGCGTCAGTTCATCGATCTGTGTGGACACATCTTGCTTGGTCGCCCGCGCTTTGATCTCCACACTCAGTGCGGCCAGTGCGTAGCGCAGCGCCTCGCCTTTGTCTGGGAACATCGTGAGCAGCTGGTCGGCATGCTTGCGAAGCTCCCCAAGCTTGGGTTCAGGATCGCGACCGATCGTGAGCAAATGACTGACCTCATCGCGCTCAAGCTCTGATCGATTCTCTAGCGCAAGCTGGAAGCTTGGATTCTGCGAAAGTGCAGCTTCCAGTACTTCGCGTCCTCGCTTGACAGATGGCTCTGGGTCTTCCCCGGCATCGCGGGCTATCTGGGCTTGGTACAGATAGAACGCCCCCAGGTTGCTGAGCAGCAGCACTTTGCCTGGCTGCAACTTGATCGAGCGCTCGCCATGCTCGGTCGCTTTGGCCATGTCAGCGCGCGCGTCTTGGCCGTGCTGATGTTTGGTGACAGCCACGGTAGATTCTGCCAGGGCCAGTCGTGACCAAGTCTCTGCTTCATCCGGTGCAAGCTCTGCGATCTTCTGGGCTGCCTTCGCCGCAGCGTAGTTCGCTTCGCTTGGATCCAGATCGTTGTGTTCGTAATAGTGCGCCATTCCCTGATGGATCATCTGCTCAACGTGATAGGTGCGCGCACGTTCTGGCGGAATCTTGCGTGCCGCTTCGAGTGCGCGTAGACCTGCTTCCGCGGCTTCCTTTGGATTCTGTCCGTGCCATCCCTGCGCAAAAGCCAGCGCGGCAGGAATCACCGCCTGCGTGTCTGCAACCGTCGGGTCGGTGGGAAGAAGCAGCTTCAGTGTCTGTGCATACTTCATTCCTTGCTCGTACACTTGCTGCACTTGTTCCGGCGCGTCACCGAGCGTGATCTGTGCTCGAAGTCGACCGGCCATTAGATCGCTGATCAACTGGTAGTAGTGTGGATAGCTGCGGACGGTCGTGATGGCTTGCTCAAGCGCGCGCTGGCGTTCATCAAAAAGCTTGGCATCGAAGAGTCGGCCCACACGCATCTGCTGTTCGCTAAGTTCGTTGAGTAGACCGAACTCCTGATCGAGTGGTTCGATGCTCAAGGGAGATTCCTCTTCGGCCTTTCGCGCGGCTTGCAGGGCCGCTTCCATGTTGGGTGGATCTGCGTACCGCAGAAGCAGTGCCTCCACGTAGGCATGCGAGACTCCGTCGCTCTGCTTCACCATGTCCAGTGCCTTGCGGGCGTTTTTCAGATACAGACTCTGCAAAGATGCGAGCTTGGCCTTGGCTTGTTCTGGATCGAACTGACGATTGATGTCTCGCCTTTTGTTTTCGTAGATTCGGAGGAGGGCTTCAGCCAGAGACAAGTGCGTGCTCGGGGAATTCTCTCCCAGCTCAATGGCGCGCTGAAGGTGCGTGACCGCTGCTTCGTTTTCCGCGAGCGCGAGATATCCCTGACCCAGTGCGCTCTCGATCGTTCCGTGAAGAAACGGATCGGATTCCTTTAGCTGCTGCTCCAGCCTTCCGAGCCGCTTCCGGACGACGTCATAGTCGCGACGAAGATCGTGCGGAGGCAAGCTGTATGCCACGCGCAACAGCAGCTTCATCTCAGTGACGTTCTGCCCAAGCTGGGTGGCGACTCTTTCCTGCTCTTCGGCTTGCGCCATCTGCCGCTTGCGCTGGGCTCTTGCCTGTCCCCACATTCCTCCGAGTGACAGGATGGACGCCAGCACCACCGTTCCTACTGCGACCGGAGCACGATGGCGCGCAGCGAGACGGCGAAGTCGGTACAGAGTCGTTGCCGGACGGGCCAGAATTGGTTCACCACGCAGATACCGTCCCAGATCGTCTGCAAGTGCCTGTGCAGAGTCGTATCGCTGATTCGGTTCCTTGCGTAGACACTTGTGGGCAATCACCTCGAGATCAATAGGAATGCTCGGTTCCTTTTTGCGAATCTCGGTGGGATCCTGATGTAGGACAGCCATAAGCAGATCGACTTCATTTTCTGCATCAAAAGGAGGCTTCCCACAGAGCAGTTCGTAGAGCATTGCACCGAGGCTGTAGACATCGGCTCTGCGATCCAAGTGGCGAGCCATTCCGCGGGCCTGTTCGGGGGCCATGTAGTGCGGCGTTCCCATGATCACGCCCGTTTGCGTAAGCCTCTGCGGCCCAAGGGAATCTCGCGCCAGACCAAAGTCCATCAGCACAGGACGCAGCCCCCCAATCCCCTTAGCGGAGGAGTCCCCTTTGGCTTCACAGACCATGATGTTGGCCGGCTTGAGGTCTCTGTGGAGGATTCCTTGGCTGTGCGCTGACTGGACAGCGAGCGCGATCTGCTGGATGAGGAGTACCTTCTGTTCCGTTGACAAGCGGTGGATCACCTGATGGAGCGGATGTCCATCGATGTATTCCATCGCGATGTACGGCTGGCTTTGGAAGTCTCCAACTTCAAACACCTTGCAGATGTTGTTGTGATCGAGTCGGGCTTGCGCGCGTGCTTCCTGGAGCAGC
>CAYTGC010000060.1:0-23342 GCA_964437195.1 uncultured Myxococcales bacterium
CGCCAACACAGTCAAAATCGAGCGTTGCAAAAGAGGTCGCACAGCAGCCCTCCATATCCTCATCGGGGCAGCGCCACCGGATCTGCGGCGGCGCAACATGAATTCGTCGACGTTATTCACGGACACCTAGTTGCCGACAGCTGAGCGCCGTCGCAGCCGAAGACCGACTGACAGAAGCGCCGCCGCCAAAAGGCCGAGCATGCCGCCCGTCGAACCGCTCGTTGACGTTGAACAGCCAAGTCCGCCGCCAGCCACGCGCAGCACCCCAAGCTCGGTGGTCTGCGTCACTGTGTTGTCGCCCGGATTGGGGTCCGTCGAGCTGTCCGACGCCACGGTCGCGGTGATCGTGACCGTCGGCATATCGAGGTTCGCTTGCTCGTTCGACAGCACGGTCACCGCCACCACCTGCGCGGTCTCTCCAGGCTGAAGCGGGCGATAGCGCAAGCAGCTCACTTTTTGTTCCGACAGCGAGCAGCGCCAGCCCGGCTGGGCAATCAGCTTGTCGACGAAACCGCCGCGCTGGACCTCGAACGACACGCGGACTGGGCCCGAATCAGCGAGCGTGCTCTGGTTCTTGACCGACACGGCATAGGTCACGGGAGTGTCTTTGCGGGCCGCTTGCGGCTCGTGCGCAACCATGACGGCCAGATCAATGTCGCTCTTGGGGCAGGCGTGGGTCACGACATCGCAGCTCCGCCCACCGCAGTCCGCGTCGGTGTTGCAACCGCAATATCCCGGCGCAATGCACTGGTTGCCGGGACCGGAAGCGACGCAGGCCGAGCTTGTGTTGGTGGTGCACTGCTGGCACTTGTTCATCGGCGAGCACACTTCCGAGCCGCCGGGTGCACCTTTGCAGTCAGCGTCCGTCATGCAAACGTCGGTGCACCGAGCCTGCGGGCCACTCTTGTCACAGACGGGGGCCCCAGGACTGCAGTCGTCATTGCTCATGCACGGCGGGACCACAACAATCGTCGGAGCGTTCGGCGTCGTCCCGTTGCCAGACGGGAAGCCGATCGGCCCCGAGTTGACACCGCCAACCGGTGTTGCCGTGGTCGTGCTCTGGAGAGGCAGTTCCCCGTAGGCACGGTCGTCGATCCGCACTTGATACTTCACAACCACCGGTGGGTCCGTCGGCTCCAGCGTTCCGCCCTTGGTCGAAGTCGCTCCCTTGCCGATCCGAATCCGCAGTGTCCCCGTTAGCGGGTCCCACTCGACTTGATCGTCGCCAGGCTTGTCGGTCTTACCGCCGTTTAGGCTCGGATCAGGCCCCACGAACATCCGAACCGATTCGGGAACATAGGTCAGCCCCGGCGGTAGCTTCTGCTCGATCACCAGATCTCCGCCAGGCGCGTCGCCGATGTTGCGCGTGTTCGACGTAAACTCAATTACGTCGCCGGGCCGAGTGCTCACCCCTTGGGGATACGTCAGGATCGTCTCGATGATGGGCTTGGTGCTCGCAATCGACGTGGCCACGACGCCGAGTAGCACGATGTCTTCCTTGGTGGACTCCAGCTGCATCGTCGCTTGCGTGTCGTTGGCCTTCAGGTATGGCGACACGTCGATGACATCCAGATCGATGCCGACCATGCTGCCCGGTTCGCCGGACAGCTGCGGCAGATCGCCCATCGTCGACATCACTTGGCCCAGGTACGTCCGGGTGCTGTTGAAGAAGTTGTTATCCGAGTTCGACGTCCCATCGACGAGGCGCGTGCCGTTGAAGCTCAGGGAATCGCCGTCGTAGTCGTGATCTCCGTCGTAGGCAATCACGCCCAGCTTGGCATCAACCTTGGCCCCCATCGGCACCCGGAAGCCCGACAGATTGACCATCGTCTTGTTTCCACCGACGACGCCGGTAAGACCGTCCCACAGCGTCAGGTTGCGGATCGGCGCGTCGTCCTTCTGGTAGAAAATCACCATCGACCACGTCGCGTAGAGCACGTCGGAGTTGCTGTTGGCCGCCGGCATCCGTGGCACACCAGCGATTCGGTACTGTCCGACGCCATACTGCTGAACCAGCCCCGTGATATCCGCCGACGCTTGATAGCTCTTGCCGCCGATGTAGTTGCGCTCGATATCGGCGGGTGCGGCCACGATCATTCGAGCACCTTGGCCGGGACGTTCGACGGTGACTTTGCCATCGGGAGGACTGCTCTCCTCGTACGTACCTGCCCAGTAAAGCCGTGCGTACGTAACTTTGGCCCCGGCTGGGAGGTTGAGCTGCGCCGTCGTCCGCGAATCGGGCACTTTGATATCAAAGCTCGCCGTCGCGCCGCCGCTGCCGCCTGCGTCGTCACGCCACCAGACATCCGCCGATGAGTCCTCGACGTTGGTGCCACAAGTGCTGGTGTCCACTGTGCCCACGACCGGCTTGGGGATGCCAGGTCGGCAGTCAAACCCGACGGTGTTGCCGATCAGGACCATGTCGCCGCGCTGGTCAATTTGGTGCCGAAGCTTGGGGTCCGCAGCCGCATCACCTACGGAAAACCAAGCGAGCGCTGACAAGGCGGTTGCTAGCGGTAGTCTCGCCCCGCGGCGACGGCCAAACCGATCTGGGAATGTCATAAAGAGCCTCCTTAACAGGCGCAAGCGATGGGTCGAGTTCTTTTAGAACTTCCCATTTTTGTAAACCAAAGCACACTAAATTGGCAAACCAAAACGCTTTTTTGGCAGTGCATCTCGCGGCTTGGCGAGACATGACGCCGCTCACTTCTTGATGGGAAATGGCGCAAGAAATAGCAGTCGCTGTGCCCCGACGGGTCAGGATAAGACGGTCATATTTTCTGTGATTTCGAACCCGATTGTACGAGGACTAGATAGGGAGGGGCGTCCCTGTAGGCGGAGGGAAGACACTACGCGCAACGGTGCGAGGCTTGGCTACGTATCCGGCCCGTGCCGACGCTCCGGGCCCGCTCTCTCGGGTGATGCGACGGACGGAACTAGCGCCGAAGCCGACGCCCGCGACTCCATCGACGAAGAACGGTCAAAAGCGCCAATCCGACCCATGCAGGCGATGGAGGAGGCGCACCGGCAGTCCCCGCAAGCTGACAGTCGCAGTGAATTCCAGGCAGCGGCTTGTCAGAACCACCGTCGCTGGCTGCGCCGCTCTGCAGATCCACGACCGAAGTCGCTCCTCCATCGGACACCGTTGCAAAATCGAGCGATGGGCTGGCCATGTCGACGACTGGCGGGCACAGCGGCGTTCCGTCAGAACCAAACCCGTCGAGTGGCGTAGCCGACACGACCGTCCGCAGCCTTCCAGTGCGCATGTCGACGACAAAATACACGTTGTCGCCGGGATTCACTGACGAAGAAGCCGCCACACTGGGGGTGGTGCACGGCGCATAGGCATAGCCGCTCGGTCCAAGCTCACGCGCACCGACGGCGGACTGTTCCATGACCTTCCACTTCCAGCCGATCCCGAGCGACTTGCTGGAAACGTGTTTTCCGACGAGAACCCCGGGCCGTAACACCTGAAGCTCGACCGCCGTACCATTTACGCCAACCAGGTTCTGAAAGTCGCCGACGACGAACCAGCGCGGACACTCTCCCGCTGGCGAACGCAACATCAACGTATCGCCAAACGAGCGATTTCCCGGTGGTGACGCGTAGCTCGGATCGGCCAGTGACCGCGTATCAAGATAGAAACGCACAGGTCGACCCACGTCGGGCTTCACGATCCGCACGTTGCCGGTATCGTTTCCCGTCGCATTGCCATTGTGATCGCAGGTTCCCAGTTGCCCGAGCGCAGTCGCCCAGGTTCCCAGCGGAAGCAGCTTGTACTCGAGGAGAGAAGTGGGATCGAGGGCGAGCTCTATCGAGTAAATCCCATCGCCAGCCGACTCATCTGCACCCACACCGTCGTCGCGAAGCTGAGGGCACGAATCGAGATTCCAGTTGCCGAGCGCGGCTTGATTGCCACAGAGCTTCGGCTGTGAAAACGCGTCACCGCTCAGCAGAAAAAGTCCGATTCCGACGGCAAGGCGCAAGGCACGCATTGGGTTTAGGCGGTCTTGATGTGGAACAGCGGCTCGCCAAACTCGACGGGACGGCCATTTTCACCGAGGATCGCGGCCACCACGCCCTCGACCTCGCACTCTAGCTCGTTCATCAGCTTCATGGCTTCGATGATGCAGAGCGTCTGGCCCTTCTTGACTCGCTGTCCGACCTCGACGAACGACGGTGACTCCGGGCTCGCGGATCGATAAAAAGTGCCGACCAGGGGCGCGGTGATGACGGTGATGCTCTTGTCGACCGCCGCAGCTTTCCCCGTCGCTGGCTGAGCCGAAGGCGCATGCTGTGGTTCGTGCGCGGCAACAATCGCCGTCGGTACTGCTTTGGTCACGACTGGCGCTGCCGTGATCACCTCGGCGCGTCGACCTACGAGGCGAAGCCGCTCGCCCGATGGCTGCGACAATTCCAGTTCCGACAGCTCGAAGTCTTTCATCACCTGCGCGAGCGAACGAATCGCATCGAGGGTGAGCTTGCTTTCGTTAGACGACGACCCCGCAGCTGGTGCGGTGGCGTCGGTGTTCGTTTCTTCGGACGTCCTCTTCGTCATGCGGATCTCACTGTGAGGCTGCGATTATGAGCGATCAGAAGCGCGCCTGGAGCGTGAAGTTAAAGCCGAGACGGTTTGGGTTTTCGAACACGCGCTGCTTCAGCTGTGTCACCGGATCCGTCACGAGCCGCGTCCCGTTCGGGTCGTATTGGTAGTAAGTCTCGACGATGAGCGCAAACATCTCGAGGAAGTCTTGTCGCGCTGCGAGCTTGGTGGCGATCGCAGGCAACACGTCTTGGCCCTGCGGCAAGATCACGACGTCGCCTTGGTTTCGCACGACCAGGATCGCCGGGGTCGAGTCAACTGGGTTCACCGACGAAGTCGGCGGCTTGTAGCTCGCGGGACGATCGAGGCCGATGGTCAAACCAATGGTCGTACCTGACTTTTCGACGAAATAATCGGCCCCAGTCGCGGCAAATAGCTCGGGTCGAATCTCGACACCATCTGCCGACGGGAAGTCTTGGAACGGAACCAGGCTGGGCTGGTTGACGAGCAAGTACTGAAGCGAGCGATACATCGCGTCGAGGCGATAACGGAAGTTTCCGTACTGAAGACGAAAGTTCACGTCGCCCGCCAGGCCCCACTGCCGTCGACTCGACTCAGCTTGGTCGGGATTCTCCAGCGTCGTCGCTTCGGCGGTAAACTCGCTCATCAGAAGCCACGACACGCCCGGCGTATAAAATGGCTTGGTCAGATAACGCGCCGCGCTGTTGGGGTCGTTCCGATAAAGCGCGGTATCCGCCGACATCGACGGAGACAGCCGATCCCACGCCGACAGCTGCACCGACACGCCGTAGGTCTGCACCGGGAGTCGCTGCGTCAGCACACGCGGAATGGTTCCACGATCAAAAAAACCGCCATTGGCCTCGAGCCGCAGGTGCCCAGGCACCAGATCGACTCCCGCGCCTCCCAGCAGACCGTACACCGAGTGAAGCTCTTGATCCTGCTCATACCGCAAGACCGAGGTCTTCGCCCCGAAGTACGCATACCACCTGTCGTCGGCGATTTGCACCCGCAGGCCTGGCACCGGCGGCGTTGGCGGCGGGTTCAAGTTGGTCGAGACGTCGGGGTTGGCCTTGAAGAAAATCGGCGAACCGCCCCACGACAGACGCCACGAGTAGCCCAACCGCATCCGATCAGAGTTCAGCGGAAACGCCGTCACCGACACGTTCGTCCGCCGCGTTCGCGTAGGGTCGAAGTAGTAGTTGACCTTGATGTAGGAACCGTCATCAATCGACGACAAGTTCACGTCGGAAAACTGGAGCAGTCGCAGAACGTACGCCGCTTCACCCTCCCAGCGCTGACGCTGGATCGCCTTGTAGAGCACGATGTGCGTCAGGCTTTCGTAGCCGGTAAAGCGCGTATCGTAGTTGTCGAAAAACAGGACGCCAAGCTGATTCGGACGGTCGAACCGCCACCCAGGAACCGGCGGGTTCGTCTCACCAGGAGCCGCCAAGACGTTCTCGTTGGTCAGCGTGACGTTTAGGCGAGTATCAACAAAGTCACTCGCCAGCGCCGGAGCGGCCTGGGAAAGAACGACCGTCCAGGCCAGCGCGGCCAGCGACTGGGGTCTCGACTTTGGCCAGGTTTGTCGTCGCTGCATCCGTGTTGGCGAAGTAGCTATCTGCATCCTCAAGGCTCCTAAAGTGACGCCGCTTGTTATCACGACGCATGGCAAAGTGCCAATTCCGGGGCCATATCTCGGGGCGACGCTCTCGGGGGCAACCTTGACCTTTGCGATCGAGGCGGTTAGGCTACCGGCCAGGCTATGTGGCCTCTCACGTTCGTATGTCAGTAGCCTTGCCACCGAGTCATCAAGCAAGGTGTTAACGAGGTATCGGGATGGACCAAAGCAAGAAGACGATGCGCCACTTCTACTGCCGCGATGCGCTGTGGGAGACGTTCGAGTCGATGGCCGCCGACTTCGACTGCTCGGTCGACTACCTCGTAAATGAAGCGATGCGACTGTACGCCCGATCGAAGAACTACCAAGTGGCGTCCGGGTCGGGCTCGGGAAGCCAGATTTCAACGGCGGCGCCGGGTCAACCAGTGGGAACACCGTCCGGTTTGAAGCCGGATCGCCCGCAACCTTCGACTCCGTCCCCTGTCGCGCCCTCACCGACGTCTGCTTTTGATCGTCCGCCCACTTCCAGCTTCGAACGGCCTCCGGTTCCGTCCACCAACATGGGCTATCCACCGCCCGCGCAGCGTCCGACGACAGGAACAATGCCGCGAGCCAATGCGTTGCCACCGCCGCCGCCCAACCCGGCCCCCGCAGTCGCGCCCGCGCCACCGACGCCACCAACGGGAACACCAGGATGGGGTGGTGGGAATGCGGGCACCGAAAGCCCAGCACCGCCGCTTTATTTGCTGTTCCAGGGCCAGCGACTCCTGATCGACAAAGATCAGTTTGTGATCGGACGAGGTAGCAAGACTGCCGATCTGGCGATCAAAGACGGCAACATCTCGCGCCAGCATGCGGTCGTGCTCCGTCGAAACGGGGTCTACTACATCAAAGACCTTGGCTCGACAAACGGCATTGAATTTAAGGGCATGCGGATCGACAACAAGCGCATTGATGAAGGCGACACCTTCTTCATTTGTGACTTCGAGCTACGCTTCACGTACCAGCCATAGTCTGGCGAGTCTTTGCGATGCGGACAGCGCTGTCCACCCTCGGTGTCATCCTGCTCGTTCAAGGCGCTGTGACCATCATCCTGCGCCGCTTGGGAGTCATTCACGTCTTCCCACTCGCGGGTTCGCTGATGATGTTGATTGGTTACATTCTGTGGCGGGTTTCCCGTTCACCAGGAAGTCCGTGAAAACGTCTTCTGCCGATGGTGCCATCGCGAGATCAACTCCGCTGGACCGATTGGTCTTCAGCGGATTTCACCGATTCCTTTCCACAGTAGGAATCGCTCTCTGTATTCCTTTTTGCCAGAGCTGCGGACTCGGTGGCGCGGTTTCTCCCTCGGGTCCGGCCATCGGCGTCATCTGCATTCCTGCCGGGTGCAATAGCGGCGCCGTTTACGATGGTCCGCTCAGCGTCGGAAGCGCCGATCCGACCACGCTCTCTGTTTCCGTATCCCGCAACAGAGTCACTGCCAGCACGCAGCTCCGCTACGACACAACGCGGCGACGGTACGTGGGACAGATCGTGGGTCCGCTCTCTGTTGATATGTGGCTTGATACGAGCGTGATGCCATCGCATTTTTGGCTGCATATCTTTGGTCGGCCCGAGCTACTTTCCGACGGAGACACTTACGAACTGAGTGTCACATCCGCAGCAGCCACGTTGCTGCAAATTCCGCGCAAGCCGGTTTCGTACACACGCACAACTCTCTCCGATCCCAACTGCGGCGCGGCCTGCGTTCACGTCAATCTGTAACCGCTCGACTTCGCTTTGCAAGCTGAGCGATCAGCAATCCATCAAGCTCAGCATTCCGCAATACCTCCGAACAGACATCTTTTGCGCGCAGATAGACGGCCAATCCGCGCGGCAAAAGGGACACTGCTGCTCCGCGTTTGTCGTCAGACACAGCCAGCTTCCTTAGCAAGCGCTTGCGCACCAAGCGATCGACGATTCGCGTAAGTCCACTCGGTGTGATGAGCAGCTGTTTCAGTAGCTCGCTCATCCGCAGCTGCTCCTCACGGCTTGAAAGCAGCGCACCCATCAGATCAAATTCACTTCGTAGCAAATCGCACTGTTCGGATAGCTCTTGTTCGAGCTTGTTGTTGATCTCACCGACAGCAATGGACAGCTCCCGCCAGGTGTCAAGGTCGATCGGTGATCCCATCTTCCGCGTCATGTTGCGCAAGCAACCATATGTTTGCTTCAGCAAGCAAGCACTTTGTTGACCAGTCAACAATCAGAAATTCCTGTGGAATATCCTGTGAATATCCTGTGAATTGCGGAATTGGGGCCACTTGGAAGCCAAAATCCGGTCAAAAAAAACCAATCATCGCCCAAATTGGTCCGTCCAATTTTCCGGCATCATCCGTCCGCAGATCGGACCAATTGGGGCCACGCAAAAACGTCGAAAAGAAATGTGCTTGCTCGGGCTGTGATCTCGGGGATGGCGTGAGATCGATCTGGCCGATCTTCCGTCGGAAAACCCACCAAAACAGCAGAAACTCCGACGACAGGTGAAAACCCAGAAATTTTTGCCCGACCCCTTGGAATAGGTTTCGCGCGCCCTACGTTATCCAGGCATGTTTGATCGCCAGAAGAAGCAGGTGACCTCGCAGCGGGCGAGGTTTGAGCAAGAGGCGCTCATCCACATGGACGCCCTGTATGCGACAGCGCTGCGACTGACGGGGGATGCGCGCGACGCTGAGGATCTGGTCCAAGATGCGGTTCTCCAAGCGTATCGCTGTTTCGACAGCTTCGTGCCGGGGACTCGCTGCAAGGCTTGGCTGTACAAGATCCTTACCAACACGTTTATCAACAAGTATCGCCGTCGCGTCCTCGAACACTCGGTGACGAGCGAGATGGAGCGCGGCGGGGACACGGGGCTGCTACACGAAAGCGGCTCTCGTGAGGCCAGTGACCCCGAGGACAAGCTGCATTTTCAGCTCATGTCCGATTCGATTGCGCGGGCACTGTCGCAGCTCCCCGAGGAATTTCGGCTGGCCGTGCTCCTGAGCGACGTCGAGGAGTTTTCCTATCGGGAAATCGCCGACATCATGGACTGCCCGGTTGGTACTGTGATGAGTCGCTTGCATCGCGGTCGGCGGCTTTTGCAAACTGCACTGCGCGAACACGCGATTCGCTCGGGTATTATCAAGGACGTGCCGAGTCGAAGCTCTGGCGAAACAGCTCGAATCATTCAACTTCCTCGACGGGCAAACAGCAAGAACTAGAACTCAGCCATGCAGTGTAGCGATCTCGAACGTGACTTGGAGAGCTTGGTAGACGGTGAGCTGCTCGCTGCCGATCGGCTCGCCTATGAACGACACATCGCCGAGTGCTCAGGCTGTCAGCGACTGGTGTCGTCGCGACGAGACCTTCGTCGGGCAGTTCGCGAGGCGGTTGCGATCCCATGCCCAAGCGGCCTGCGTTCCAAAGTGAACGAAAAGCTCGATCAAACGGACACCGCTGCGATCGAATCGGCGGGGACGTGGTGGCAGAGAGCTTGGCAGCAACCGGCAGTGATGCTGGTGGCGGGTGCACTCGCGGGACTTGTCGCAGTGCCGATGCTGCGGCCCACCGCACGGGAAAACAATCGTCCGGTGGTCGTCGATGCGATGATTTCGCGTCACCAACTGCCGCTGCCACTCGATGTGACGGGAGAACCAGAAAAAGTTCGATCCTGGTTTGCGGGCAAGGTTCCGTTCCGTGTCCCGGCGCCGCAGCTCGAACCAGTCGCGTCGCTGCAAGGTGGTCGACTGGCGGATCTTGGCGATCGGGAAGCCGTGCTTTTGCGCTACCAGCAGAGCGGACAGCCGATCTCGGTCTACATTTTCGACCCGCAAGGGCTCGAGCTAAATACCCGTCGCACAGTCATCGGCAATCGCGAAGTGTTCCTCCCAGATGGACGCGGCTATCAGGTCGCGGTCTTTCGCGATCGAGGCCTCGGCTACGCGGTCACCGGCGCAATGAACGAACCGGACTTTTTCAAGGTCGTAAGCGCAATGGTCAGCGGTCGCTAGCCGACGAAAGTTTGGCCCGGATCGCGCAAGGCTCGGCTATCATCTCTGGCTGGTGTTTCCTATTCCGCACAGACCCTCTCGCCGCGTGTTGGCGTCGCTTTTCCTTTCGCAGAGTCTGCTGTGCGGAACCGCGGTGGCAGCGAGTCGTGGCGGGACCGTCGACAAACAGATCGCGCAGATCCAAAAAGCGGTGGCGGCCTATCAGGGCGGCGACTACGAAAAGACCCGCACGATCCTCTTGCCTCTCGTCGAGAAAGACCTGATCAAGGGCTACCGGAGCCGCGACTATCTGCTGTTTCTGCTCGGCGAAAGCGAAGCGCTGCTGGCAGTCGAAAGTGAGCACCCGACGCTGTGTGGCTTGGCGACGACCCATCTGCGGGCGGTTGAGACGGTGTCCGATACGCCACTTCTGGCCCAAGCTCGGGCACGGGCAGCCGACTGTTTGCGCCTGGCTGGAAAAACCACCGACGCCGAAGCGGCCTATCGGATCGTCCTTTCCAACACCAAGAGCACTGTCGATGTGGGAACAGCGCGCTTCCGGCAAGCCGAGCTTCTATCGCAGGTCGCCGACGAAAAAAGAGCGCAAGAGGCCCGAACTCTTTTGCGCAAGCTGTATATCGAGCAGCCGCTACATCCGCTCGCGGAGTCTGCGCTGTCGAAGCTGCGTGAACTAGACCGAGAGGCCAAGCTCGATGCGCAGGAGCATCTCGACCGAGCGAAGAACTTGCTGACCGGTCGTCGCTGGCTCGAAGCAGCAACCGAGCTGCAAGGCCTGCCTCCGGATCTGGCTCCGACGCTGCGGGATGAAGTTGACTATTGGCTGGGTACGACTTTTTTCCGAATGCGTCGGAACTATGGCGGAGCCGCGCAGCTCCTGTTGGCGGTGGCCAAGCGACTCAAGGGTGACCGTCAGGCGGACGCGATGTTCCACGGGGCCCGAGCGCTCTCGCGCGCCGATCGCGATGACGAGGCGATCGTCGGCTACCGCGACATGCTGAGCGTCCATCCGCACTCGAAGTACTCTGCCGAGGCGAGCTTTCTCATCGGCTGGCTGGAATACAACCGCAGTCACTACGACCTGGCGATCAAGAACCTCGACGAGATGCTAAAGCGCTACAGTAGCGGCAACTTTGCCGAGGAAGCACGCTGGTACATTGGCTGGTCGCGCTATCTGCTGGGCGACTATGCCGGGGCACTGCCGACGTTCGAGGCACTGGCCAAAAAGACCGGCCTGAACGGCAGCAAGGGCGTGTACTGGTCGGCGGTCGCGCAGCTCAAGCTCGGCAAACAGCAGGAGGGTCTTTCGGTTCTGCGCAAGCTGGCCGAGAGAGAGCCGTTTTCCTATTACGGAATGCTGAGCCGCGTCCGACTCAAGGAAGCAGGACAGAGCGTTCCGCTGTTTCTCGACCCGACCCGGCAGAGTCCTTTAGGCCTACCGGAATTTCAGCTTCCCCCGGACAAACAAGTGGTCGCCGATGATCGCTTGCGTCGTCCAGAAGAGCTGCTCCAGTTCGGTCTGAAGGCAGCCGCCGGTCAGGAACTGAGCCGCGTTGAGTCTGCCCTGCTGCAGAAGTACGGAGCCGGACGCACACTGCCTGTGCTGTTCGGAATGTATCATCGCGCCGACAGCTTCCGTCGACCACATCTGCTAGCAGAGGTCCATGGGAGTGCCGCGCTGCGCAAAGATCCCCACGCTGTTGCAGGGGCTCGTCCGTATTGGGAAGCGATGTATCCGCTCGCGTATCGCAGCTACATCGAAAAGTATGGATCGAGCGGAGAGAATCCGCGACGCTACCTCTACTCCATCATGCAAAAGGAGTCCGCGTACAACCCCTACGATGTGTCGTATGCGGATGCGATTGGGCTTTTGCAGATGATCCCACCGACGAGCAGGCGCGTCGCTCCGCACATCGGCAGAGAGTATACCGATGATGTCCTGTATGACCCGGAAGGGAACATCCAGTTTGGCGCCTGGTACATCGGAAGGCTCCTCAAGAAATTCAAAGGACAGGTCGCGCTGGGAGCGGGATCCTTCAATGCGGGTCCGCGGGCGATGACGCGCTGGCTGGGACGGAACGGCGAACGTCCTCTCGATGAATTTGTCGAACTCTGTCCGTATTCCCAGACCCGCGAGTACATGAAAAAGCTGCTCGGAATCTATTCCCACTACGTCTATCTGTGGGACAAAGAGGAGTATCTTCCGAGTATGAAAGTCGACAAAGAATTCCTGTCCACCGACGGAATCGATTACTAATCGAGCGCTGCTCCAGGGGAAGAATACAGCGATGATTGAGACAGTGATGATTGCGACTCCTGATGGTCCTGCGATGGCTTCCGTTGCGATTCCCAAAGGGGAAGGACCGCATCCGGCCATCCTCATCTGCCATGAGTGGTGGGGACTCAATGACGACATGCGGCGGATCGCCGAGCGCTTTGCCGCGGAAGGATTTTTGGCGGTTGCACTCGATTTTTACGAGGGCAAATCCACTGCGGATGCCGGCGAAGCGATGCAGCTCGTGATGCAGATGAAGACCGATCATGCGCTTTTGGTGACCAAAGCCGCAGTGGAGATGCTGAAAGCGGATCCGCGCTGCAATGGACGGATTGCAATCACCGGATTTTGCCTGGGCGGTGCAATGGCCGTTGGCGCGATCTGCAATGTAGCGGGGATCGTGGCAGCGGTTCCTTTTTACGGTCTGCCGATGCCCAAGTATCTGAACTGGCAGAACGTGCGCGGGCCGATACTCGGTCACTATGCGCAAACGGATGCCCACGTACCGGCAGAAAAAGTCCAGGCGGTCGTCGAGCAGGCCCGCTCAGCCGGAGTGACATTTGAGTGTCACTTTTACAGCGGCTCGCATGGCTTTATGCGCCGCAGCGACGCGCAGATCTATCATCCCGAGTCTGCCGATCTCGCGTGGAACCGCACCCTTGCATTTCTAAAGAATCACGCGGCGGCGTAAACAGACCCCGCTACAGATTGATCGACAGCGTCTCCAGATACGTCGGATAGCTCTTTGGGAAGACGCTCGTATCGAGTGTCCAGCGATCGTGTCCGGTCATCTCATAGCGGATCGGATACGGTCGCACGCGCGCCGCTTTCCCCGTCGCATCGACATCGACTTCACAGAGCATCGCGCGATTTTGGTAGACGACACGCCCTTGATACGCAGCGCCCGCCGCCATCACGAGCGTCTGCCTATACGGACTCGACACCCACTGCGCTTCGTTTTCGTGCAGATGTCCGCGTAGCACAAAGTGACAGTGCTCTTGCAGGAGCTGCTCGATGTTGCGGCGCTCGACTTCCGACAAGTCGGCAACCGGGTGATGCATCAGCGCGATCTTGATCTTGGCTTTTTGAACCTGGGAAATCGCCGCCCGCAGGAGTGGCTCGCCCACAAACAGCTTGCCGCTGTCATCATCCGCTTGCGCAAACCACGCGGTGTTGAGCGGCAGGAGCCCAATCTCCAGACTACGAACCTTGAGGATCTCTGCCGACGCCGTCGCCAGTCGCAGGTCCGCCTGCCGCGGCGCATCTTTGCCAAAGTGCCCGGCTTTGTAGAAGCGATTGTAGAAGCTCACCCACGCTTCGAACTTCTTCAGGTGCCAGCGCTCGGCTTGTGGCTGGAAAAAGTGCATCGCGTCATCGTGACTGGTCAGCGTGCGCTGAAGGCCAAAGCCGCGCTGGCGTGCGACATCATGATTTCCTGGCACCATGATCACGTTCTGCGTCGCGACACCACTGTGTTCACAGAGCCGCAGCAGATATTCTTCCGCGAGCCGGTATTCGTTTTCCGATCCGCTCTGCGCAATGTCCCCGGTCAGGAAGATGCAGTCGAGCCCGCGCCCGCTGCGCCGCATGTCATCGATCGTGTTGAGCAGCGACTCGAGCACAATTCCGGCGCCCTGGGTCTGGTGCTTGTCAGAAAAATGAAAATCCGACACATGGAGCCAGCGCACGGTCGTTGGCCCCGGCTGCGAGCCCAACGAGGCCGGATCGGTCCGTGGCGCTTCAACGCGCGGATGTGGATCGTGCGTCGAAAGGCCGGTCTGATGCTGTCCGGTTGGCCGTGACACCGAGCTGAGCAGCTCCAGACGCCGCCGCAGGTGAAGCTCGATCGCTCGACTGCGCGGCACCGCCAGCTTGCGTTCCCAGCTCACCAGGCCGTCCAGATACGCGCGCCCATGCTCTTCCCAGGTAAACGGCACCGGCTGCCCGAGCAAAGACCACAGCCCTTCATAGCCGCCCGGTAGCATGGGGCTGGATCCCATACCGCTCAGCAGCGATGGAGACAGCGGCATGAGCGCCGGAGAGCTTTGGCCCGGCAGCATCAAATCGGGTAGCTCACTACGACCGGCAAAGGCCTGATCGAAGAGCTTCTGACTGGCATCCAGCTCACGCTCTGAGGCCCGCAGAAGCTGCGCAAGCTCCCACAGTTTGTGTCGCAGCGCTTCCAAGTCCGGAAGCTGCGCCAGCATCTCGAAAAAGCGGTCGCACAGATCGGGCCAGCCGCCGGTCAGCTCGTGGAGCGTCCACAAAAGCTCGCTGAGAAGCTGCGCATCGCCACGCACTTGCTTAAGCTGCGGCAGCGCGTCGAGAAACTCGGCCACTTGGGGTGTAAACACCACATTGACCGGCAGCGCCATCAGCTCTCCCGCTTGCCGAAGCCATGGACTGGATCGCTTGTCCGTCAAGCTATCCGTCGACAAAAGGACAAAACACAGCCGCGGTGTCCGCCGCAGCGAAAACGGCGAGACCGGAAGCAGGGCCTCCGTCGCGTCGGTGAAAAGCTGATACAGGTTGCCAATGAACAGCGGCACCAGCACATGCAGCTTGTTCTGGGCCAGATACTCCTCGCACGAGGTCAGGATCTTGTCCATCGGGAGCTTGTCAAACGCAGCCACCTGCCGACGTTTCGACTGTGGCATCGTCTGCGCAACCCGATCGATGATCGCCTTGAGAAGCTGCGGCACCGACGCGTGGAGCGAGGCCCGAACCGGCGCGGCAAGTCGGAACGTGATGTCATCTTCCCCTTGCTCGACCTCCGCCGCCGGATTCCAGTCCCACGACGAGTGCAACCCGAGCACTACCTCAAGCGACTCTTCAAGCGCGGAAGAAAAGTACAGCACATGCCCGGATACCTCTCGTCCGTCGAGACTGACCGCCGGATACCACAAGCAGTGCGCCCGCAGTCTCTCCACTGGCACCGTCCGCCCCGAGGCAATATGGACCGCCACCCGTGGAAACACGTACTGTCCTAGACCCAAGCTGACCTCCTTGCCGTAACGCGAAGCATACGACGACTTTCCGACACTTGCCCGTTTGCTGTGGTATTCACCCTGGCTGCGAGGAGAATTTTTGGGATGGCGGCCAAGGTTGCACAAACGGACGGAGAGACAATTCCAGGTAGCGTCGCAAAGCTGGCCGACTACATAAAGCCCGGTGCGATCCTGTCGGTGTGGACTTCGGATTATGAGGCGAGTGACCTTTATCCTCTCACCATCGAAGCGATCGAGCCGAGCGGTGATTTGGTGGTCTCTTTTCCGTCCCCAACTGGGAAGGTGGACATCCGCTGCAATGCCAGCGCAGTGAAGGATGGGGCAGGCATTGTTTTTCTGTCGCAGGGCTGCGCGATGTCCAAGGTCGATGCGATCTCGAAAAACGGCAAATTCGCCACGAAGACCCACAGCCCGCCGTTTCTATTAAGCCGGGCCATGCTCGAACAGCTCCGGGCGGGCAACGAAGTGACGCTTTCGGTCTACACGGCGTCGCTGACCGTCAAGAAAGTTGGGACCGCCCAAGCGACGGTTCGTATCTTTGAAAAGCCGGTCAAAGTGCCTGTGCTCCATGCGCAAGACACATCTGAGACCGACTTTTCGCCAGTCGATCTGTGGGTGCTGGAGCATCCGGTGTGGCCACTCGTGCTCAAGCTTGAGTTTGGCGGTGAGTGCGAGATCTCCCTGTTCGAGATCGAGCCAGCGCCCTAAAACCGCCAATCAGCGGAGCGGGCCGCGTTACACTGGCAAAATGCCAAAATGGACGACTGCCCCTCGCTTGCTCCTGCTCTCTCGCTGTATGTGGCCCGCAGTGCTGGTGGCGATCAGCGCTGCTGGTTTGGGCTGCACCAAAGAACCCCAGACCGAGATGATTCTCGACGGTGGATTGCAGCAGGACGGAAGCGAATATCCCACGCCGGATCTCGGCGGCAGTCAAACCACGCTGTGCAGTCCAGATGGATATTGCTGGCGCAATCCGGTTCCGCAAGGGAACGGCTTCAACGGTGTATATGCAAGCGCGAGCGGAGAGATCGTTGCCGTCGGTGATCGCGGCACGATCATGCGCTACGCTGGCGGCGCTTGGAGCCGCGACCAGAGCGGAACCACAAACCTCCTTAACGCGATCTGGGGTACCAGCACACAAGATCTGTGGGTGGTTGGCGGAAGCGGAATGATCCTTCGGTACAGCGGTGGATCGTGGAAGCCGCAGTCCTCTGGCACAACATTCCTACTCAACGGAATCCACGGTGTCGACGGAAACAACGTCTGGGCAGTTGGTACTGGCGGTCTGATTCTGAAGTGGAATGGATCGGCTTGGTCTTCTCAGTCATCGGGAACGATCACCACGCTGTCTGCCGTTTGGGCCGCCGATGCAAGCAACGTGTTCGCCGTGGGTTCAACCGGTGTCATCGTTCGCTATAGCGGAGGAGCGTGGAGTCCACAGATTAGCGGCACCACACGGACGCTGCTCGGAGTCACAGGTGCCGATGCAAGCAACGTCTGGGCCGTCGGAGACGTGGGTACCATTGTGAAGTGGAATGGCAGTTCCTGGGGGCCGCTGTCAAGTGGCAGCGCACAGCGCTTCTACGGTGCGTACGCGGCATCCACAACCAATGTGTGGGCCGTAGGAACAGGCGGCACCATCCTTCGCTTTGATGGTTCAAACTGGGGTCCACAGCCAAGCGGAGAAACCAACTTCTTCAAAGCCGTAAGCGGTCAGGGACTGTCCAATGTCGTGGCAGTCAGCGACGCTGGCTGGGTCACGCGCTACGGAAGTGGAAGCTGGTCAGCGATCACCAAAGGCAACACCAGCAGCGTGTACTGCGCGTGGGGAACAGACGCCCAAAACTTCTGGTCTGTCGGTGATCAGGGGACCGTACTGCGCTATCAAAATGGCACTGTTTCCGTCGAACCAACCGGAACTACGCGCAGCCTGCAGGGAGTCTGGGCGGCTTCGCCACAGGCCGCGTTCGCAGTGGGAGTCGCCGGAACGATCGTCCGCTATAACGGAACAAGTTGGTCGCCCATCACAAGTGGAAGCACCGCCAACTTTTACGGAGTCCATGGCCTTGATGCGACCAATGTCTGGGCCGTGGGCGACGCCGGAACCATTCTGCGTAGCCAGAACGGAACCACATTCACTCCGCAATCCAGTGGTGTCACAAGTGAGCTGGACGCTGTGTATGCGGCAGATGCGACACACGTCTGGGCTGTCGGGACAAATGGCGTCATCCTCTTTTACAATGGGACAAGCTGGACCGCGCAGACATCGGGCACCACGGTCAAGCTCCGCAGTGTGCATGGCAGTGGTCCCAGCAATGTCTATGCGGTGGGCGACGCTGGAACCATCCTCCGCTTTGATGGAAGCAAGTGGAGCAGCCAGACCTCTGGAACCAGCAATGCGCTGTTCCGTGTCTTTGTCCAGAGCACAGGAAGCGTGTACGCGGTAGGCCAAGCGGGTACGGCGCTGCGCTCAAACGGCACGACGTGGACTGCGCAAGACAGCGGCACAAGTCAACAGCTGTTTGGGCTTTGGGGGACTGCAACCAACCTATTCGCCGTCGGTGGAATGGGAGCCATGCTGGAAAAACAGAACTAGCACGCCAATGATCCCTGCACTCTGGAGGAAGCGCGACATGGCCCTTGGGAATCGCTCTCACACGATCGCCGTATCATTGCTTTTCATAGGAATCGGGATCCCACAGATCGCAAGCGCCGCCGTTCTGCAAGTCGGTCCTGGCAAGATGTATGGCAAGCCTTGTCAGGCAATTGCTGCGGCGGCAGCCGGTGACACCATCGAGATCGATGCCTCCGGTTCCTATGCCGGCGATACCTGCGCTTGGTCGACGGACAACCTGACCGTTCGGGGTGTAAATGGTCGTCCCAAGCTCGATATCACGGGAGTCCCTCCGGCACAGCAGAAGGGTCTGTTTGCGATCTATGCCCCAAACGCAACGATCGAGAATCTCGAACTTTCTGGTGCGGCGATTTCCGCTGCGGCAGGCAACAACGGAGCCGGAATCCGCCATCAGGGGGTAAACCTCACGGTGCGAAGTTGTCTGTTTCATGACAACCAAAATGGCATCTTGGGTGCCCCATCGACGGGTCTTTCAGGACAAATTCTCGTCGAAAACTCTGAGTTTTACGCCAATGGCGCGGGCGACGGCTATTCCCACAACATGTACATTGGGAACTACGCCACTTTCGTCCTTCGGTACTCCTATTCTCATCACGGGAAGGTCGGCCATCTGGTGAAGACTCGCGCGATGGTTTCCCAGATCCTCTACAACCGTATCACCGATGAGGCGTCAGGAACCGCAAGCTACGAGATCGATTTTTCAAACGGAGGCACTGCGCTGGTCATCGGGAATGTGATCGAGCAGAGCGCGACCACGCAAAATCCGGCGCTTGTTTCCTATGCGGCAGAGGGAATTCCGGCTGGCTACGACTCCCATCTCTACGTCGTGAACAACACATTCCTTAACAACAAAGGGTCTGGCACGTTTGTAAACAATGCCGCTAGCACACCGGCGGTCCTTGTGAACAACATTTTCTGGAATGGCGGCACGGTGACAAGTCAAGCGACCGCGATGCAGATGGCCAACTTCGTGAGCGCCACGATGGGTGATCCGGGCTTCGTCAACGTCGGAAGCTATGACGTGCATCTTCAGCCAAACTCTCCCTGTGTTGACAAAGGAACAGTCCCCGGACAAGCCGCAGGACAGAGTCTTTTTCCCGCATATCAGTATGTCCATCCACAGAAGCAAGAAGCGCGCAGCGTGGGCGGTGGAGCCATCGACATCGGGGCCTTTGAGTTTGGGAATCCGGGAGGAAGTGGCACCGACGGAGGATCGGGAGGAACCGGAAGCACCGATGGCGCGATGAACACCGGCTGTTCCTGTCAAGTCGGGGGTCCGCTCAGCGCAGCGGAGGGCTCCTTTCGGACGCGGTTTGGACTCCTTAGTGGACTCCTAACCGCGGCTTGTTTTCGTCGGAAACTGCGAAGGAAAGCCGCTTAAGGCTTGTCATCGAGGATGACTTCGTTGCCGCGAATCGTGACTCCGTTTCGCTGGCAGACATACAGAAGATACTGCCGACTTGGCCCATCCAGCTTGGAATAGGACTCCGCGATCAACTTGGCATCTTTCGTCTGACAGGCCGCCGAACCGAGGATGCGACGAGCGCGGATCGGGCTCTCAGAAATCGCCGTCTTGGCGATCGCAATCGCTTGCGCATGGTCGCCGCGGACGTAAGCCATCTGCGCTTGTGTGAGCTTGTCTTCGCTCTCGAACGAACCGTCGGTTTGGGTCGTAATCTGGGTCATCTCACTGTGAATCGTTCCGCCGCTGCTGCGGACAATTCGCCGCTCAATGATGACCCGCCGAGAGGTCTGCTGCTGCTGCTCCACCGATACCTCGCTGACGGATCGCGCTCTTTTCTGACAGAGGAAGATCGAGCCTCGCCCGCTGAGGAGAACGCCGCCGACAAACAGACCAAAGGTTACGCCCGCACACGCAGCCAAGATCGCTTTGTTCATGAAGATCAGCCTACCGCAGCCAAAAACGACGGAAAAGACCACCCCATGTAAATCGCGTTGAGCGCTTGTGATTTGCCTGCCCGGTGGGGTGTGAAAAGCGTTCACCCGACACGCACGCGTAGGGTAGAAGCAATGGACGATGCAGACGCGAAGTGCTCTTTCGGACTGGCTGTGGATTGCCCGC
Organism: uncultured Myxococcales bacterium; assembly: GCA_964437195.1. Lineage (GTDB taxonomy): Bacteria > Myxococcota_A > Polyangia > Palsa-1104 > JAEUJZ01 > JAEUKA01. The sequence continues at coordinate 20,209 of CAYTGC010000060.1, forward strand.
TATCACATTGTGCTGGTGGCGATGTGTGCGGTGGTGGTGTTCGGCTGGCTGTTTTCCGGTCGCTACTTGTTTGGTCTGTCGGTGGTGGTGGGCATCGACTGGTTTCTGATCAACCTGCTTAACCGGATCACCGATGTGGCGGAAGACACCCACAACCAAGTTCCGGGGACAGCGCTGGTGGCACGGCGGAAGAGACTGCTCACGCTGCTGGCCGTTTTGCTGCTGGTTGGGTCGTTCGTTGCGACGCACCTTGTGTGGCCCAGCCTGACGCCATGGAGGATGGCGGTGCAGCTGATTGGACTCGGCTACAACTACAAAGTCGTCCCGACGCTGCACGGCTTGTCCCGGCTTAAGGAAATGTACTTTTTCAAGAACTTCGGATCGTCGGTGCTGTTCGTCCTGACGTGTTTTGCGTACCCGATTGTGACGAGCGGACATGCGCTGATGGCGTGGCCAGCGGTCGGGCTGCTGGCGCTTTTTTTTGTGTTGTTCGAGACGACGTACGAAATTCTCTACGATTTTCGGGATCTCGACGGTGATCGGCTGCTGAAGGTACCGACGTATCCTGTCGTCCACGGGCCCAAGCTGGCCGAGCAGATCTTGCGCGGATTGCTGCTTTGTTCCGTGCTGGCGCTCGCTGGTGGTGTGGTGACAGGAATCTTGGGTGTGCGTGAGCTTCTGTTCTGTGCTGCGCCGCTCAGTCAGCTTGTGTTTTATCGCCCACGGCTCGTCCGTGGACTCACCAGCGACGACTGCTTGTGGCTGACGCACTTGGGAACTGCGCAGCTTGCGCTTTTCCTGATCGGGACGGCGCTGTGGAAAAGCGCAGGACTGCCCGAAAACATTTTCCTACGCTGATGGTTTGGACGCGGGCGACGGCGACAGCACCACCAGGCCGCGATCAGAATCGACCAACAGCGGCTGTCCGTTTGCAATCAGTCGCGTCGCCAGTCGCGTTCCCAGCACCGCCGGTATTCCGCGCTCCCGAGCCAAGATCGCTCCATGCGACAGCGCCCCGCCCGAATCCGTGACCACCGCCAGTGCGCCCCAGACGGCTGGTGCCCAGGACGGAAGCAGCGTTGGCATGACCAAGATCGTGTCTGCGGTCAGCTTCGATAGAACCTGCGGCATCGACGCACTTGGGTCATCGAGACTTGATACGACCAGCGCTCTTCCAGACACGACCTGTTTGCCGACAAAAACACCTGTGCCGGACAGCGTACGACCGTCGGGAAGTGCCCACTCCGGCTGGCCTTGGACAATCCGCTGTGGCGGCACAAGCTGGCGACAAAAGAGCCTCTGCTCACGCTGCTTCTGCGCCAGTGCATCGAGATCCAAGCTCTCTGGATGGTCCAGCGGATCGGAACCGCCGCGATACGGTCGCCACGCAAGATCGAACACGAGCCCCGGATCCGACAGCCGACCCGCCCGGTGAAGCTTCACCCCGCGCGAAACCAGCGCCCAGCGCACCAGTCTCTGCGCACGAAAGAACAGCACGTCGTCGTCTTCGGCCACCAGCATCGCATCGCGCAGAAGTGGAAGCAGCGTCTGTAGCGCTCCGCGTGCCATCCGAGGCAATCGCGAAAGGAGCTTGCGCTGTGCATCGTGATAGCAGGCAAGCGCAGCCTCGTGCTGCTCTTCGGGCGTCTGCGGCAAGCCAGCAAGATGCTGCGCGTACTCGATCACAGACTGGGGCCGCTCGTCGTCGCAGGGAAACAGCACATCCCAACAGCTAGAAAAAGCACCAAACCGCGCGAGGAACCGACGCAAAAGTAGCGGTGGACAGCCCAATCGACCAAGTTCCCACAAGCTGCTGATTCGTTCCGTCTGCGCCCCACCGATACCGGCCAGCAGCGCACCATGCTGATTCAGCGTTTCCCCAAGGTTGGCCCGCAAGAGCTGATCGATCTGATTGCGCGCCTGCTTGATCGCCGGACCGAGCAGACCCACGTACTGGTTGTAGATGCTGCGGTACACCGCCAGCGAGTCCGCCAGGCTTAGCTCGCATCGCGACGGATCTTCGAGGATTTCGCTGCGCAGCGCCCCGTCCTTGCCGAGAAGCCGACGCTCAGCTGGACCGAGCATCGCCTCGCAGGATGGAAGGATTGTCGTCGTAAACACCTCGCGCGTCTGACTCTGCATGACCGGCGGCTTTTTGCCCGTCGCCTGCGCAAAGTACAGATAGCCTTGCACCGCTCGCTGCCGCAGCCAGGGCACCAAATCTGCCACGGCTTCGACGAGCCCTTGCTGCGCCGCCGACAGTGGGTCGGGATTGTGTTCCTGGTCGAGCGCATAGGCGGACTGATCGTCGTCAGGCAGAGCGAAACCGGATGGCTGCCGCTGAATGGGTGCAGGCCGAACCTGAAGAAAAATTGGCTTACCCAGCGACGACACAGCGTACTCGGCATAGAGGGCTGACGGCCCGTGGCCTGGCTGTTCAGATGACAAAAGTGTCACCAGTTGACCAGCCAAGGCCACCAACGGATTGACCTCTTCCGGGCCGTACCGACTCACGGTGACATCGGTCCACTCCGGGGCGCTCGCATCGCGTTCTTCGCAGCGAAGGTCGCCGTGTTGGCTGCGATACAGCACCCCAAGACGAGCCGCCTCAACCTGCCGCTGGATGATCACAGCGACGGGAATGCTGTGCCCAAGCGCCATTTTGACGAGCGCTGTTTCGCCACTTGTGCGGACCTGTTCGATGGCTGCCGCGACTTCCTCCAATGGAACGCCGACGACGGACAGAAACAACCCCGCAGCACTTTGCCCGGCCAGATCTTCTGCCAGCGCTGATGAGCGCACGACGTAGCGGGTCGATGACTCCCACGGGCTCTGCCGCAGCCCCTCCAGTACGCCTTGAAGATCGACCAACGAGGGCAACGGTTCAGACGGAAGAACCACGACAGCGTCGGGCACCGGAAGACCCAATACCAATCCTCGTGCGAGTCGCTGCGCCTTCGGTCCTGCCTCGGCGAGTGCGACGCAGTCACGAAGGGCGATCATCGCTTTTGGACCAAGCCGTGTCGATGGGTTCCATGTTGCCTCTTATCGCAAGCCCGCACACCGCCGACAAGTTCGTTTGCTATCCTCAATCGCATGTTGGGTGCAGAAATTCTGCTGCTGCCGGTCAGCGG
>CAYTGC010000061.1:0-23217 GCA_964437195.1 uncultured Myxococcales bacterium
GTCGCGACATCTTGCGTGAAGCAGGCTTCACCGGCGATGAGATTGACGCACTCCTCAAGCTGAGTGTGACCAAATAGCCATGGTGATCTCTGGTCATTCCGATCCGCTGACGCTGTTTGCCGTCTATTTCTCTCGAGCGAAAGAGGATGTGACCCACGACCCAACCGCCGTGGCACTGGCGACGACGACTCCAGACGGTCTGCCATCGCTGCGGATGGTGCTGCTCAAAGCCACCGACGATCGGGGTCTGGTGTTTTTCACCAACTACGATTCGAGGAAAGGCCAGGAACTGGCGAAAAATCCGCACGCCGCGATGTGTTTCTACTGGCCGCGCATCGAGGTGCAAGTCCGCGCCGAAGGAACGGTCGAAAAACTCAGCCCAGCGGACTCGGATGCGTATTTCCAGACACGACCAAGGCTGAGCCAAGTGGGCGCGTGGGCATCGACGCAAAGTGCGCGGCTCCCCGAGCGACAGATACTGCTGTCGCGGGTCGCCGAAGTCGAATCACGCTTTGCCGACCAGGACATTCCCAGGCCGGACAACTGGGGTGGATTTTTGCTGGTTCCGACGCGGATGGAGTTCTGGCAGGGCGAACCGGGAAGGCTGCATGATCGGCTCATCTACGAACGCGGTGCGACGGGCTGGGAGACGTTTCGCCTGTTCCCGTAGGTCACCGCAGCTTCGTCGCTGGCCGATCTGGCTAGGTGCCGTGGCACTTTTTGTATTTTTTGCCACTGCCGCAAGGGCACGGATCGTTGCGGCCCACCTTGGGTTCCTGGCGGATAAACGGCTGCTTGGCCAAAAATACGCTGGGGTCGAGATCTCCGTGATCGTGGTCATGGTCGCAGTCCGGGCCGTGGACATGGCCGGTCTGGGGAGAGGGCGTCTTGCTCATGCGCGGCACTATAAACAGCCAGCCTGGCCCGCGGCGTGAAAAAGTCTCGGCGCCCGGTTCGCGTGCGGTGGTGAGCCGACTGCCGTGGCCCACGACTTGGCCGTATCGAGCCGCCGACATTCCGTGGTAAGGACATGGAATGTCCGTAGCCGCATTTGGTCGGTTGTCCGAGCGTGGTCGCAACGCCCCGGCCAGTCCGATTCGCAAGCTGGAGCCTCTCGCCCGTCGTGCCGCCGAACGGGGAGTGAAAATATATCATCTCAACATCGGCCAGCCAGATATCGCCACACCGACGGAGTTTGCACAGAAAGCCAGGCTTGCGCCGGGCGAGGTGCTGAGCTATTCCCCGTCGGCGGGACTTTATCCGTATCGCCAAGCGCTCGCGAAGTACTACAGCTCTCTCGGGCTGGCGGTGCCGATCGAGGAACGCGACCTGCTCGTCACGACGGGCGGCTCCGAGGCGATTCTGTTTACGCTGCTTGCGCTCTGCGATCCCGGCGACGAAGTGATCACGCCCGAGCCGTACTATCCAAACTACGGGATGTTTTCGCTGATGGCTGGCGCAGAGCTGCGGACGCTGCCGACGCGAATTGAAGATGGCTTTCGGCTGCCTTCGCCCGAAGAGTTTGCGGGGGCAGTGACGCCGAAGACGCGGGCGATTTTGCTGTGCAATCCGTCGAACCCAACCGGCGCGGTCTACAGCCGCGAGGCGCTGGCCGACGTGGTCGCACTGTGCCGACAGCGAAATCTGACGCTCATTTGCGACGAGGTCTATCGTGACTTTGTCTACGGTGGGCAGAAGAAGCAGAGCGTTCTCGAGCTGCCCGAAGCCGCCGACGTGGCAGTCGTGATTGACTCGCTGTCGAAGCGTTTTTCAGCCTGTGGGGCGCGGATTGGCTGTCTGCTCAGCAAGAGAGCCGATATTTTGGACGCGACGACCCGATTCGCGATGAGTCGGCTGTCGCCACCGACGCTGGGACAGCTTGGTGGCATGGCCGCTATCGAAGATCCGGGGCCGTTCGTCGACGGAATGATCGACCAGTTCCGTCGCCGTCGAGATGTCCTTGCAGAAGAACTGGCCAAGCTGCCGGGCGTGTTTGCGCCTGAGGCGCAGGGCGCGTTCTATCTGATGACCAAGCTGCCGGTCGATTCGGCAGAGCGATTCTGCTCGTGGCTGCTCGACGACTTCTCGCATGACGGCGAGACGGTGATGCTGGCCCCGGGGCCTGGCTTCTACAAGACGCCCGGCGCCGGTCAGAGCGAAGTTCGCATCGCATATGTCCTCGGGGAGCAGCCTCTCCGACGAGCTGTCGAGCTGCTTGGGCGCGCGCTGCTGGCCTATCCGGGTCGCACCGAGGCACAGACGCCATGACCGAGGCGGTTCAGTCCCTGCAAGCCCTGCTGGGGCGGATCAGCTCCTTTTTCGACATTTTCGATCTGTCGTTTGTCGTTTCAGGCGCGTCGAGCCTGGCGGCGCTGTTTCTGATGTACAAGCTGAATGCGCCCATCGGTTTTCCCGACTGGCTCGGGACGGTCTACGGCGGCATCCTGATCGTCCTGGGCTGCTACGTCCTCGGCATGATGAGCTTCATCCTGGGACGGATTGTTCGACGCGGCATCATGCGGGTCTACAAGTGGTCGCGTTTCGACGAGCGGCTGGCCCAGCAGGTGACCGATGCACTGCGCGAGCACGACATCAAAGTCAAAGATGACGAGCACAGCACGCTCGCCGAGTGCGTTCGCAAGCTGCACCCACAGACGGAACACAGCCATCGCAACAAACCGCTCGATGCCAAGCTGCAACCGGTCGCGCTGCGGCTGTATACGCTGCTCTGGACCCAAGTGCGACAGCAGCACGAGCTTGCCCCGTCGCATGTTCTGCTCAATCGCTACTGGGTGATGGCGGCGCTTTGTGACGGCATGATCGTCGCATCGATTCTGTGGTTCGGCGTGCTCGTAGGCTCTCTGCCTCGACTTGAGCTACTTCAAGTGCTCTTTATGGCCAAGCTTGGCGTCGTCCTCGCGCTGCTCGCGTTCGTGCTGTTTGTGCGCGAAGCCGAGCGCTACTCGGTGGTGCAGGTGAACGATTTGGTATCGACGCTCGCGTGGGAGCGCGGTCGTCCGGTCGTTCAACCCGCGCCGTCGTCCGCCCCGAGTCCAGCCGCGTCGACTGTACCCGCCGCTTCCCCCCCGCCTGGCCAACCGACCCAGTAGCGACGCTGCGGCGAAAGCCGAAGCGCCCCATCAATCGCGTCGAGCAGCGGACGCACCGTCTCAGGTTCGACAGCAGAAAGCGCGACCGCTTCTCGATCGTGCGGCAGCGATGCAAAGCCGTCCGCATCCAGGCGATCAATCTTGTTGTAGACGAGCAGCCTCGGCTTGTCCGAAAGCTCCAGCTCGAAGAGGATCTTCTCGACCGACCGTCGCTGCTCTTCCATCGCTGGATCGCTCGCGTCCATGACGTGGAGCAGCAGGTCCGCCTCGGCCAGCTCCTCTAGTGTCGCCCGGAATGCTGTCACCAGATCTTGCGGCAGGTCGCGGATGAAACCGACGGTGTCCGTCAGGATAAGCTCGCGCTCGTCGGGAAAACGCATTCGCCTGCTGGTCGGGTCCAGCGTCGCAAACAGCTTGTTTTCAGCCAGCACATCACTGCGCGTCAGCGTATTGAGCAGCGTCGACTTGCCCGCATTGGTGTAACCGACGATGCCAATGACCGGAAGCGCCCGCCGTTGCCGCATTTTCCGTCGCTCGTGCCGTTCTTGCGAGAGCTGGTCGATCTGTCGCTGGAGCAGGGTAATCCGCTCGCGTGCCCGTCGCCGATTGATCTCTAGCTTGGTTTCTCCAGGGCCGCGACCACCGATGCCGCCCGTCAGACGAGACATCATCGTGTTCTTTTCGATAAGCCGCGGCAGCGTGTACTTGAGCTGCGCCAGTTCCACCTGCATCTTGCCGTCGCGGCTCTTCGCATGCTGAGCGAAGATGTCGAGAATCAGCATCGTGCGGTCAATCACCTTGAGGGTCGTCGCGTCGCTGATGGTCCGCGCCTGCGCCGGGGTAAGCTCGGGATCAAAGATGAGCACCGTCGCGTCGTATTGCAGCGCGCGCAGCACCACTTCGTCGAGCTTGCCCTTGCCAAGCAGCGTCCGCGGATCGAGCTGAGCCCGTCGCTGCGTAATCACATCCAGCACTTGCAGGCCCGCAGTCCGACACAGCTCTCGCAGCTCGGCGATGCGAGCAGCCGGATTGTGAACTTCGCCTCGGTTCCGCTCGTCCGCGCTGGTGTGAACCACATGCACCACGACGGCACGATCCCGACCATCGTCGACCACCGCCGCAGCCAGAGCAGCTTTTTGATACTCGTCCTCAAGAGCGGGCAAGAGCTCATCGACGACGACTTCTTGACGATGCAGCGGCGTCGGGGCCAGCTCTCGCCAAAGCTCTCCACGGTCATTTGGCGGCAGAAGGTGCGCAACGAACAGGCGCTCGGATCGCCCACCGCGCCCGATCCCAATCGCAGCCACCAGGTCCAGTCGCAGCTTGGCCAGATCGAGGAGGTCGTCGCGGCTCAGCGGCTCGCCGTGTAGGTGCGTGTGGACCAGGCGCAGACCCCGCAAGCGACCTCGCCCCGCACGCGCTCGACCCAGATCTGGCAGAAAGAGCTTCTGATGGTCACCGACGATGACGTGCGTCACGATGCCGCCGCGATCGATCAGCACCCCGACTTGACGCTTCACCGTCATCGAGCACTGACCCAGAAAGGCGCCGAGCTCTTCGGATACCACCTCGCTCGGGGCGACTCTCCGTCGATAGATTCGTTCGAGAAGCTGCTTGTCGCTGGCCGACAGGCCGGTCAAATTGCCGTGGAGCTGCTGCATGAACTCTCGTCGATGTGCCTAGTACATCCCGAGCACGTCTTCCATGCCGTAGATGCCTGGTGACTGGCCCGCAACCCAGCGCGCCGCTTGCAGCGCCCCACGGGCAAACACATCACGGCTCTGGGCTCGATGCGTCAGCTCCAGTCGCTCACCAGTGCCGAAGAAAAACACCGTGTGCTCACCGATCACGTCGCCACCGCGGATCGCCATGATGCCAAGCTCGCCGGTCTCGCGAGGGCCGTTCATCCCAGAACGACCGAGTCGAAGATCACTCTTGCGACCCCGCGAACCCTCGATCGAATCGGCGAGAAGCAGCGCTGTTCCCGACGGCGCATCGCGCTTCCACTTGTGATGTAGTTCGACGATCTCTGCGTCGTAGTCGGGCAAGGCCGCCGCGGCGCGCTTGATAAGCGCCAGCAGCACGTTGACGCCCGGGGACATGTTCGCCGAACAGACAATCGGCACCCGATTCGCCGCCGCGTCAATCGCCGCGAGCGCTGCCGCATGCAGCGACGTCGTGCCGATCACCAGCGGCGTGTTCGTCTCGGCTGCGGCAGAGGCGAGCAGCGCCGTCGCGCCGGGCGTCGAGAAATCGATCATCACATCGACATTGCTGAGCGCCCGTGCCAGATCGTCGGTCAGATCCAGCCCCACCGGTCCAAGACCACATGAGGGTCCAATGTCACGTCCGAGGTGGGGATGATTGGCAGCTTCGACTGCAGCAGTCAGCATCAGCTTCGGCTCGCGATCCGGTTCGAACCCCGAAAGCAGCGTCCGCATGATGATCTGCCCCATTCGGCCAAAGGCGCCGTACATCCCGACGCGGACGGGAATCACCATGTGCAGCTCGCTACCGCCCTTGCCTGCCGTCGCTGAAGAAGGCTGAAACTCATCCGACGACTCGTCGGGATTGGTGCGTTCGCTCGGGAACGATCCACCGCTCATGGCAAAAGCCCCAGCGCCGAAAGCTCAAGCCGAAGCCGCGCCTGACCAGGCTGGCTCATCGACGGAAGCGGCAGGCGCAGCAAGTTGTCCATCTGTCCCATCATATGCAGCGCCGCCTTACACGGGATCGGGTTTGGCTCACTAAACAGCAGGTCCGTCAGCGGTACGTAGCGCTGGTGAAGCGCCAACGCCGACGCGTGCTCCCCCTGGGAAAAGCGCCGCCACACGTCGACGACTGCCTGCGGAACGATGTTCGACAACACCGAGATCGCGCCGTTTGCACCGACGCTGTAGAGCGGCAGATTGAGCGCATCTTCACCCGACAGAAGCGTCAGCCGATTGCCAACCATCCTCGACAGTGCTTGGGTCCGGCCCACCTGCCCCGACGCTTCTTTGAGCGCGACGATCTCGGGCAGATCACACAGACGAGCGACCGTCTCGGGCAGCAGATCACAGCCGGTTCGTCCCGGTACGTTGTAAAGGACGATCGGCGCACCGAGAGAACAAAGCGCCACAAAGTGCTGATACAGTCCTTCCTGCGGCGGCTTGTTGTAGTACGGAGTCACCGCCAGAAGGCCCGACACCCCGAGAGAGAGCGCGGTCTTGCCCAGAGACAGCGAGATCGCCGTCGCTGGAGCCCCGACACCAGCCAGAACGGGAACTCGGCCCGCGGCAGCTTCAACGACGATACGAATCACTCGCGCCTGCTCTTCCGCAGACATCGTCGCCGCCTCGCCGGTCGTTCCGCAAGCCACGAGTCCCTGGACACCGCCGCGAACCTGAGCCTCGACGAGCCGAACCAGCGCCACCTCGTCAATTTCGGGCACTGGTCCCGATCTGCCGTGCATCGGTGTAACCAGCGCAGTCCACACCCCCGAAAAGCGCGTCGCGCTTGCTTCTGCCATCGCTGCTCCTTGCGGTTTCGCAGTTCCCGTCGAGGTTACTTCTTCTTGTTGCGCTTGCGCGCTTCTTTGGCGGCCTTGCGCTTCACTTTTTCCCGCTTCTTGTCGATGTTGGGCCGTGGTGCCGAGCGGCGACCTTCCATCTGCGGCATACCCGCGGCGCCCATGATCGCGCCCAGGTCCATCCCGGCCATCTGCTTGAGCTTCGACAGCGACCGCAGACCCGGAATCTTGCCGAGCAGCCCTGCCTGCGCGCCCATCGACAGCATCATCTGCCGCATCAGCGCGAACTTGTGCAGAAGCTCCATCACCTCGACTTCTTTGCGCCCCGAGCCACGCGCGATCCGGCGGACGCGGCTCTCGACGTAGTTGGCGACTCGGCGACGGCCTTTGACTTGTCCGCCGGAGATTACCTGTTCCCACGAGGTCTCGATGAAAAGCTCAGGCTGGCGACGCTCGATCATCGTCATCGAGCTGATCATCGCCTTGATCTTCACGAGCTCGCCGTCGTCGATGTTGGCACCCTCGGGAAGCTGCATGCCAAACATCGGCATCTTCGCGAGGATGTCTTTGAGCGACCCAAGCTGCTGAATGACGCTGATCTGCTCGAGGAAGTCCTGCATGTCGAACTTCCCTTTGAGCATCCGCATCGCGTCCTGCTCGGCCTTCTGCGTGTCGACGACCTGCTCGAAGTCTTTCATCAGGCCGACGATGTCGCCCATGCCGAGGATGCGGCTGGACAGACCTTCGGGCCTAAACTCTTCGATCTTGTCGAGACTCTCACCGACGCCGAGGAAGCGAATCGGCTGACCCGTGACCTCGCGGATCGTCAGGGCCGCACCGCCACGCGCATCACCGTCGAGCTTGGTGAGGATGAAGCCGGTGGTGCTGACGCGATCGTGGAACGTCCGCGCCGTGTTGACGGCGTCCTGGCCGATCATCGAGTCAACGACGAGGAAGACCTCGTGCGGCTTTACCCGCGACTTGATCTGGTCCAGCTCCCGCATCAGCGGCTCGTCGATCGCCAGTCGTCCGGCGGTATCGAGGAGCACGACCTCGTAGCCCTTGGTGTAGGCGTGCTTATAAGCCTCGTCGCAGATCTCGACCGGATTTTTGCCGTCGCCGGTGAACACCGACATGCCGAGCTTTTCGCCGATGACCTGAAGCTGCTGCACCGCGGCGGGACGGTAGACGTCAGCAGCGACAAGCAGCGGCTTGCGCTTGTGAATTTTGTGCAGCCAGCGGGCCAGTTTTCCGACGGTGGTGGTCTTGCCCGAGCCTTGCAAGCCGACCATCATGATGACGGTCGGTCCCTTCTTGGCCCAGTTGAATTCTGTCGGGCCACCCTCGGGATTCCCCATCAGAGCCGTCAGTTCTTCCTGACAGATCTTGATGAAGTGCCACTCGGGCGTGACCTCCATGCTCTTGAGGCTCTTTTCGCCCAGCTTTGCCTCGGAAGGAAGCTCGGCTTTGGCCCGAAGCTGGACCGTCTGGCCGATCGCCTTTTCCTTGACCCGCTGAAGGAACGAGCGGACCACCGGCAGTGCGACGTCGGCTTCAAGCAGCGACATCCGCACATCACGCAGCGCCGCGTCGATATTTTCCTCGGTCAGCTCCGCCTGCCCGGTCAGCTTCTCACGAGCCAGGCGAAAGCCCTTGCTTAGCGTCTCTAACATTGCCGCAAGGCTTAGCACGCCTTTCGCCCTCTCGGCAACGACCTCGTGCGAAGCGCCTGCGCGGAAGCCGCGTCCGTTGTACTTCCGGCCTCAGCAGTCACAGACCAGCGAGCCGCTCTTTGGTTGCATCATATGAAACAATCTCTTCTCACTCATTCAAAATTTGGAACAGAGAGTCATAGCATCCCAGCCGCGAAGACCGTGCGTCCACTCCATCTTCATCGACATTTCAGGCAACTTGATGAAACAGCAAGCGACAGGACGCGGGTTTCTTTGTCTGGTTTCCATTTTCATTTTTTGCAACTTTTGATTTCAGACACTTTCGTTGTGCCGACAACTGCGACATCGCATCCTGGCTCTATCTAGAAATTCCAGTTGAACCGCAAGGAGAGTCCAGATGACCGCCAATCAGAACGTCACCAGCCGCAGCCGTCGCAAGCGCATCCTGATCGTCGCCGCCAACGCCTCTGTCTCGCCGACCACCGGCTGGCCCATCGGTTTCTGGTGGGCGGAGCTGACCCATCCTTACTGGGCGTTTGTCGAGGCGGGCTATGAAGTCGAGATCCGCAGCCCCGACGGTGGTGCACTCACGGCCGACAGCTTTTCTGACCCCGAGGACGCCTCAGGCTATTCTGCCGACGACATCCTCTCGCTGGGATTCAAGAAGTCAGCCAAGCACACGGCCCTTCTCGCCAGCACCAAGAGCATCGACGACGTCAGCGTCAGCCAGTACGACGCGGTGTTCGTCTGCGGCGGACAGTCTCCGATGGTGACGTTCCGCGGCAACCAAAAGCTACAGTCGCTGGTCGCGTCGTTCTATGAAGCCGGCAAGATCACGGCGCTGGTCTGCCACGGAACGTGCCTGCTGCTTGAGACGCGGCTCTCCGATGGCAAGCTGCTCGTCGAAGGCAAGACGTGGACCGGCTTTGCGAACAGCGAGGAAGAGTTCGCCGATAGCTTCGTCGGTCGCCGCATTCAGCCATTTTGGATTGAGTCCGAAGCCCGCCAGCTTCCCGGCACCAACTTCGTCGTCGATCAGCGCTTCCGCGACTTCGCGCTGCGCGACGGACTGCTCGTCACCGGCCAGCAGCAGTTTTCCGGCGCCGCAGCGGCCCGCCTGGTCATTGAAGCGCTCGGACGTTAGCGATAGCTGCTGTTGAACCACCACTCGACGCCGAGGCCCAGGTAATGGACCAGCGAGTGGCCGGCGCGGACATCCTGCGGCTCGAACAGGTAGTACTGCGCATCGCTGCTCAGCCAGCTTAGGGTGTAGATGCCGTAAATGTACGGACGGGAATACGTACCGCGCCCGAGCGGAGCGACGATTGGAATCAGGCTCGCGCGAGCCACCATCGGCTTTATGTAGCGCCCGGTATCCTGGTCCACCGTCGCTGGGCGGCGAATCTGATACGATAGCTCGACGGCAGTGTGCATGTACTTGGTGAAGTAAATCGTTGGACGTACCGCCAGCGCACCTTCGCTGTAGCCGCTGTCCTCGGCTTTGTTTGCGTCACTCCAGCGACGGAAGTAACCACCTGCCATGACACCGATCGTCTGTGATTCATAGTTGGCCGACAGTGCGAGCGTGCTCTCCGATGCGCCCCAGACGCGCGCATCGCTGCCAAAGCCAAACGGCTTGCCCAAGTCACCGAAGGCACCAAGACCGCCTGCCTGACGGAAAAACAGGTTGGCAAAGACAAAGCTGCGCAGCCAGCCACCGACCTGCGCACCGATCACATAGCCATAGTCGTCGGGGAGCGGCTGCGGCGGCAGACCCGTCAGCTCGGGAGCACGCTCGCCCTTCGGCAGATAGTGGAACTCGCCGTAGAGAATGACCTTGCCGTTCGGAAGCTGATCAAGCGGGCGAACAAACTGCGTCGCTTTGGCCGACACCACAAGTCGCTGCCGGTCGAGCGTCGTCACCGTCGTCGTCGCCGACTGCTGACTGAGCACGGTCGTCGAAGGTGGCAGCCGCTTCGACGGAACCTGAACCTGCTGGAACTGGTACCAATCGGCGAGCCGGTTCATCCCCAGGTGAACTTGGAGCAGCGTGCGCTTCTGATTGAAGGCGTATGCCGCGCCACCACCGACAGTGTTTAGGTTGTCGAGCGGCCAGAAATCGAACAGATACACGTCGTCGCCGCGATACATGCGCGATCCCGCCCACAGCGACAGGCCGTTTGCGCCCAGGTTTTCAACCTCGGCGTAGGCGTTGCGAATGGCGAAGTTTTGGGAAAAATTTCCCGTCGCGTGGAACAAGTCGCCGGAGTAGCCGGGGACGAAGATCACGCGCCAGCGCTTCGATGGATCGTCGCCGATGGTGCCGCCGTAATAGAAGTTCAGCTCGAGGTAAGCGGGCTTTTCCAGACGGGAACCGAAGGCGACAACATTGACGCCATGGCCGCTGTGTCCACGCAGATCGCTGCCGATGCCGACTCGGCCATAGCTACCAAAGTCGAATCCCGTCGCGGTGGCCGATGCCGGAGGCGGACTTCCCGAGGAACCGAACTCACTGTGCGCCGAAGCCTTGCGCGCCCCGCCGGCGTCATCGACAGGTGGAGCAGAAACCGCAGCCGCCGTGGCCGGTTTTTCTGCACTTTGTGAGGCTGGACCGTCGGCAGCCGCCACGGACCAGGGCGCAAGCGCAACGCACAGTGGGGCGGCAACAAGCCAGCGACGTTGTGTAGGGCCAAGCATGAGCGACCGGAGCCTCCGCATATTCCTCAACTAGGTGCGCCAAGAAGACCAAAGGTGCGCACGGGTAGGCAAGCCCCAATCTTTCCGAATCGTCGTCACAGCTGAGATCGGTGAGGACACAATCCGAAGATCGGTCGATTCGCCCGGCAAAAAATCGCGGCTTCGCTGGGAAATCTGCGCAGACGAGCTCGCTTTTGGGGAACTTGACTGCCCTTTTTTGGCGTGACTACGTTGCGATTTGAGGCAGAAAGAATGCCCAAAAAGGAGTTCCTAATGTTGAAAGCTTATGGATTGAAAACGCAGTTCTCGCTCGCGATCGGCATCCTGCTCGGCGCGGCTTCCTGTGGAACAGGTGTGGATGGCATCGGTGATGAGTCGCAGCTCGGTGCTGATCAGTTCATCGAGACGATGGAAAGCGACCTGACCGGGTTCCCAAACTCGACGTTTTATCGCGTGACGCATCCAGATCTCCGTCGCTGTGTCTATCCGCTGTGCGGTGGCTACTTTACGGAGCGAGTGAACCAGAAAACCGTGACGTGCTCGGACGGAACCGCGCAGCCCGAGTGCCGGATTCTCGAGTTCGACTACGCGGCGCTCAAGCTGGATGCGACGTCGCAGGCCAAGCTCAACGATGCGGTGCAAAAGGGACAAGCACTTTTGCGCGGCACGATGGGCAAGACCGCCCCAATTGCCGGCAAGACCTACGACAAGCTGGTGGTGTCGGAAGCGTGGGTGGCCCGAGCGCTCGCGACCCCGATGGGAACCTACGCGCGATCGAATGAGCTGCCGCTGGCCTGCGTCGGCTGCGCGACGTTCCAACATGGACACCTAAACCGAACGACGCTGCAGCGCTCACACCAGGTGGCGTTTGATGCGACGCGTTTCTCGGCGACGCTGTCGGCTGAGCTGCTGAAGGCAATTCAGACACAGCCAGAAGGCGTGCTTACGGCAGGAACGCTGACGACGAGCGGCACTCGTCAGGTGTGGAACGTCAGCGAGGCGTACACCCGGTTTGTCGCGACTGGACCAAAGCTGGGCAAGCTCGGTGAAAGCTGCGGCTCGCGTGGACTGCCGATGGACTGTGAGCCGGGTCTGTTCTGCCAGCGCCCCGACACCGCCAACTGCGGTCGCGCCGACGCGCCCGGAACTTGTCAGAAGAAACCGGAAGCGTGCATCGCGGTTTATATGCCGGTCTGCGGCTGCGATGGAAAAACGTACTCGAACCGCTGTGTTGCGTACGGAAACGGCGTCTCGGTCGATTACGACGGCGCCTGCAAGATGCCGTAACGACTTCCTGCGACCTTGCCCGGCCATCAGCTCTGTCGGGGCAACAGCGGCACCAGATGATTCCAGATCTGTGCCGCCACTTCGGTCTTGGGCAGCAGGGGCAGCGCCAAAACGTCCACTTCATCACTGCGACGGGTCAAGATTGTCACGCGGTTGGTATCGGTTCCAAATCCGCTGCCCGCTTCCGCGACGTTGTTCGAGATGATTACGTCGCAGCCCTTTTCTTTGAGCTTGCGTCGCGCATACGCATCCAGATCGTGTGTCTCTGCCGCAAAACCGACCAGCAGCGGTGCGATTCCTTTTCGCTCGTTGCCCAGCGAGCGAAGGATGTCGGGATTTTCCGCCAGCTCGATCATCGGCACGCTGCCCAAGTCCTGCTTCTTTCGCTTCTGCGCAAAGTACTGCTTGGGTCGGTGATCAGCGACGGCAGCAGCCATCACGATGCAGTCAGGCGGATTCCCGCTTTGTACAAGCGGAAGCACGGCCTGCGCCATGTCTTTGGCACTCTCGACATTGACCCGCGTCACGGAAGGAGGCGTCGGTAGCGACACTGGACCGGCAATCAGGGTGACTTGTGCACCCCGCCTGGCAGCCTCCTCTGCGATCGCAAAACCCATCTTTCCCGACGAGCGATTGCCAATAAAGCGAACCGGATCGATCGGCTCGTATGTGGGCCCGGCAGTGACCACAACCCGCTTGCCCAAAAGATCGCGCTGGGCCGAGCGAGCCATGATGCGCTCAAGTGCAGCGACGATTTCCGACGGCTCCGTCATCCGTCCCGATCCAACCCAGCCACAGGCCAGCTCGCCCGGTTCAGGTCCGACAATGTGCGCCCCAAGCGACTTCAGAGTTGCGATGTGACGCTGAAGCTGCGGCTTGTTCCACATGTTCACATTCATCGCGGGACAGATCACA
Organism: uncultured Myxococcales bacterium; assembly: GCA_964437195.1. Classification (GTDB taxonomy): domain Bacteria; phylum Myxococcota_A; class Polyangia; order Palsa-1104; family JAEUJZ01; genus JAEUKA01. The sequence goes on from CAYTGC010000061.1 coordinate 13,194, forward strand.
AGCTGCGCCTGGCATGCCAGCGCCACGGTGGTCAGCAGATCCGAAGCCAGTCCCAAGGACAGCTTCGCAATCACATCCGCCGTCGCTGGTGCAATGAGTAGAACATCCGCAGAATCAGCGAGGGCGATGTGACCAATCTCTGACTCTTGCGTCAGATCAAAAAGCTCCGTCGCCACCGGATTCCCAGACAGCGTCTGGAGCAAAAGCGGCGTCACAAACTGCTGCGCAGCGTCGGTCATGATCACCGAAACGGACGCCCCCGCCTTGCGCAAAAGTCGCGTAAGCTCTGCCGCTTTGTACGCTGCGATCCCGCCCGTGATGCCCAGCACCACCTTGCGATTGTGAAGCGGAGAGCTTGTTTCCGAGGAAGCCGCCATCGCCCCACTTTAGCCGAAGCGCCCGCGCCACCGTCGTGATTTTCTTCGCGGTTGGGTTGCCCAACCTGGCTGCCTCGCGGGTCAAACTGCCTGTAACATATCGGTTGGGGGATCGCGGCCACAAGCCACCGCGTAGCAGTCCGCGCATGAAGCCACTTCGCCACAGACACGGCCACATCCAAAACGGACTGCGATTCCGAATTCTGTTTGCGCTGCTGTGTCTGCTGGGTTTGACGACTGCGGCGCATGCACTCCCGGATGAAACGTGGCTCATCGTCGTCGGAAACAACCGTGGAGATGCCGATGAGGTCGAGCTTCTGTACGGCGAGCGCGATGCCAAGGAACTTGCAGAGGTGCTGCGTACGCAAGGCAACATCGCATCCGATCGAGTCCGCATTCTGCTCGATGAAACCGCAGAAACCGTGCGCCGTACCCTGGTCGGAATCAACGCACAGCTGCGGAGTCAGTCTGCGTCCGGAAAGCCCACCGCACTCCTCGTATTTTATTCTGGACATGCGGATGCCGATGCCATGCATCTGCGCGGAACACGACTTCCCATTGAAGAGCTGAGGGGTCTGGTGAGTGGCTCACCAGCGACGATGAGGATCCTGATTGTGGATGCCTGTCGATCTGGTGCAGTCACGCGGGTAAAAGGAGTCCGCAAAGCGCCGGAGTTTGCGATTCGGATGGAAGATCGGGTGGAAGCAGAAGGCACCGCGATGATCTCCAGCAGCACGGCGGGCGAGTCCAGTCAGGAATCTGATCGGCTCCGAGCATCGTTCTTTTCGCATCACTTGCTCAACGCACTGCGGGGTGCAGCGGATCGAAATGGCGATGGAAAAGTCACACTCTCCGAAGCGTATGCATACAGCTACGCAATGACGCTCCGTTCGAGCGGACAGACCCTTCAGCTTCAACATCCAACCTATGCTTACGATGTCAAAGGAAGCGGCGATCTGGTCCTGACCACGCTGCAAAATGCGGAGCACAACACCGGTCGACTACGACTGTCCAGTGCCAGCACATATTTGGTCACGGAAGAAAAGGAATCCGGTGTAATCGTTGCAGAGCTTAGTACTGCCCGGGATCGCCAAGTGGTGGCATTGCCCCGCGGAAAGTACTTCGTTCAGCGTCGAGGAAGCCACGAATATCGGGAGTATGTTGCGACACTCCTTCCTGGTCAGGAAATCGATCTGGAAGCGATTCCCTATCGCTCTGTTCGCTATGATCAGCTGGTCCGCAAGCGCGGGGGAGCAAGGACATCAGTGCATGGCGCGCACCTTCTTTTGGGTGTGCGAGGATCGATCCTAAACGGAGAGTCTGTGACTCCGAACTTGGTGCTCGGATATTCAGCCGACTTGCCCTGGCTGACGGTGGGAAGTCGGCTGCGAGGAACCACGGCTTCCTATCAAGCGTCAGACGACGGATACACGGCCCGCCACTATGAACTGGGTCTGTCTGTGCTGCTTCAGCGCTACGTGGATCTATCCTGGTTTAGCCTGGCTTTTGGCGTTGCGATCGAAGGAACTTGGTATCATCAGCGCTTCGGGGAAACCCTGCGTTCGATTCCCTCGCGAGACACACTGGGAATCGGTTTTTCGGCGCTGTTCGCGCTGGAACGGCAGCTCGTTTCGGGCTTGGGAGTCCGCCTGGAAGGAGGCCCGATAGCGAGCCTGGGACGATATGCCAGAAGCAGCTTTGGTGAACAGATTGGGGTGGAGACAAGATCTGTCTTTACCTGGTGTCTGGCAGGAGGAACAATATGGCGATTCTGATTCCCAAACGGACTGGTTCCGCCCTGGCCATCACACTCCTTTGCATGATGTCTGGATGCGGCGATGCACTGACCGACATTGACTTTCGCGGGACTGCGCTATGGCACTTTTCAGGAGCCCTGGAGCGCTCTGGTGCCGCGTCCACTCAGTACGAGAGGGTGACGGTTTCGCTGTTCTGGAATCCTGATGGAGAGAATCCGCGCACACCGGAAAATCTCATCGAGCAGAGGAGTGCATCCCAGGAAGTTGTCGTCGGCGCACCCTTCATCCTCAACATGTTTGAGCTGCCGGACGCGACTCACATTGCGCGCCTTCCTGATGGCCGCAGTCGTGGCTTTGGAATCGGTAGAATCTTCGGCTACGCGGACTTGGATACAAGCGGAAACTATTCTGCTGGCGACAAGTTTGTTGCCATGTTGTCTGATGTGGTTGTGTTCTATGCGGTTTCGGATCTTCCTGCGTGGGCGTCACCAACGAGCGGATCCATGTCAGCGGGTTTTCATCAGCTGCTCCTGCCACAGCGCTGTGACCGCGCAGTTCCGCCCCCAACAGAGCCCGGAACCTGCGGCGTCACACTCGGTCAGAAGTGCAGCACAGACAACGATTGTGGTCCTTTGGGAACCTGTCTGCGCGAAACCAATCTGCCTTGGCCGACGGGATACTGTACGGTTGCAGAGACCGGCAACAACACCTGTCGACCCGGTGTCGCATCGTACTACGCAGTCCCCCAAGACATTCCCAATCCGCCCAAAGTCGCCGGTTGGTATCTGAAAGCCTGCAAATCGGATCAAGACTGCATCAAGGTCAGCGAGCGTGACCCTGGTGTCTACCACTGCGATCCCGGTCTGTTTGCATGCGTGCCAGAGGTCGGCGGAAAAATGAGTGTCGGTGGTCTGCGTGATGTCGCCACCGAACTCACGCGGCAGCCCTTCTGCATGAAAGGCTAAACGGCCCTAGCACCAGCGCAGAAGCAGAACCAGGGCAAGCAGCGCCGGACCGGCCAAAAGCGCGCCTTGTTTCACTCGCTGACTCAGCGGTTCGGACATCACATCTTCAAGGACGGCACGATACAAGGCTCGCGTTTCACGCAGAAGTGCCTGTGCCGCTTCCGGCCCTCGATCGATCCGAGTCTTGACCAGGCTCTGTGGACGACCCCGCACCATCGCACGCAGACAGAGGAGAAGTAGCTCGTCGCGGAAGAACGGCTCAGGAATCGCATCTCGACGCGCGCGGTAGTACTGATCGGCGCTTAGCGAGCTTGACGTAATCTCGCGCTTGTCGGCTTCCTGAAGCAGATTCACAAGCGAGCCAAGCCGGTCCACTTCTTCGTGCTTGCCCGTCAGGATGAAGTAGAAAAGCGCGCCCATTGCGTAGACATCGTGCGCTTCCCCAAGCCGCCGTACGAGCTCGAACCGGCAGCCCTCGGGATTCGGCGGCGGATCGCCACGAAAATGCGCGACAAATCCAGTCGGCCCCACTTCGACCCGCAAAATCTCGAGGTCGTGATCGTGACGGGTGTCGTTCACATCCGTCAGCAAATCCCCCGGCAGGAGCGTCAGATAAGATGACTGCAACCCGTGCGGAACCACAAAGGAAGAACCGCCGGAAACAAACTGGATCGGCTCCGCAATCCGCTCTTTCCGGCGACGCGCTTCGGGTGACGTGTACGGAAGCTTGAACGCCGCCGCGACCACATCCTGTTCTTCATACCAGGAACGCGACAACTCATCTTTGTCAGCCAGACCAAAGTCGATGACCTTGACCGCGAAGCGTGGGAACGCCGCCACCTGCTGCAGCTTTTCGCGCAGAGCCACAAGCGACTCGCCGCGCCAGTCATTTACTCCGTCGGTATCGCTGCGCGCCACCACCATCACGTTGTCGGGCGCGAGATCCTTGTGGATGATTCGCTTTTCGCCGTGAAGCCACGCCAGCGCATCGGCGAGCTGGACCATCAGATGCAGCTTTTCGCACAGCAGGGCTTTCTGGGCCAGTCGTGCGTCCGCTTTGTCGACGGGCAGGATCAGCGCGCTGCCGCTACCACCCTCGGTCGACTTGGGCTTGCAGAGCCGATCGGTCGCTTGCCGCTGAAGCTGCGGAAGATCGGTCAGTCCATGCTCGACAAGCTCCATCACGACCACTTCGCGATCCACGAAGTTGAGGAGCGAGCCACGCTGTGACTTTGGACCCGAGCAGCAGCTCTTGGCCGGTGGACGCAAAAGCTCCGGGCCGCGCTGCTCGACATCTTCCGCCGATAGCTCATAGCCGCAGCGCGAACACGACAAAAGCGGATAGTCATGCCCCATCCGCTCGACGCGCTGAAGCAGCTGTCCGCAGCCGCGCGGACACAGTGGATGGTAGACCACGCCACATCCGCACATCGCCAGTGGCGGCACCCGCACAATGTCCAGCGTGCGAATCACGTTGACCGATCGCACCGTCGTTAGCTCTTTGAGAAGATCGATCTCTTGCTTGAACAATCGCTCGTCGGCCAGCGTCGCGTGATCATGCAGGATCTTGACCGCGACGGGACGCACGTTTCGCCGCGCCGATCGCTGCCAGGCTTTGTAAACCTTGGCGAACTTGCCGCTGCCGACAAGGACCGGAACGCTAATCCCATCGGCCTGCGTCTGCGACAGGATGTCATAGCTTACGTTGGCTTGTATCGACAGCGACTGCGTGAGCCGCCCACTGGAGGGTGCCGACATCGCTACCGGGCCTTGCGGGTGGAAATGGCGAGCCGCTGAAGCCCGGCGGTCTTCGCCAGCTCCATGACCGAAACGACGCGACCATGCGGCGTGGATTCGTCCGCGTGAACGATGATCTGCGTCGACGCATCTCGCGTTTTGGCGTCGGCAAACAGCCGAGCAAGCTCTGTCCCATCGACAAGCTTGCCATCCACCATCATTCTTCCGTCGGAACCAATCGCCACGGTGACGTCTTTGCTCCCCGGACTGACTTCCTTGGTCGCACCTTTTGGCAGGTTAACGCGGAGTCCCGATCTTGCTCCAGCATCCGCAATCACCGACGATGTGACCATAAAAATAATCAGCAAAACGAGGAAGATGTCGGTAAGCGGCGTGATGTTGATCTCGGCGAAGATTCCCTCTTCATCGAGCTCGCTGTCTCCGCCTCCGCCGGGAACTTTGCCGATGGCCATGTCAGGCCGCCTCCTCGCCACCTGCCGAATCGTCGGCACCTTTTGCGTCGTTCTTACCGTCTGGCTTGCGATCCGGTTCGGGTGAGTGCCCGCGTCCGTGCGCCTCGGTCAGCTCTTCGAGAAACTCCTCGATGGCCAGACGAAGCTCAATGCTGGTTCGCGAAAGCCGCGACTGAAAATAGTTAAACACCAGGAGCGCGACCACCGCGATGCCAATACCAACCGCCGTCGCAATTAGCGCTTCGGCGATGTAGGGACCAACGACCTGGATGCCGGCTTGGTTGCTTTCACCAATCTTGCGGAAGGCGCCCATGATGCCGACGACCGTACCAAACAAACCTAGAAACGGCGTCGTCGCGCCGATCGTACCGAGTACCCACAGCGGCCCGCGCAGCGACAAGACCATCCTTTGACGCTCACGCTCGACAGCGGCGAATAGCGCGTCATTCGAGGAACGCCCGATGCGCTCAAAGCCCACCAGCATCACGTCGGCCAGCGGCGACTTGCTGCGCTGACAGGCAGTCCGTGCGTCCGACAGCGCACCGCGATACACCGCGCGTCGCACCTGCTCGGCCAGTCGTCGAGATGAGTCGGTGATGTTCCACAGCGAGATCGTCCGCTCGATAGCCACAGTGACCGCTGCCAGTGAGCACAAAACCATCGCGCCCAGCGTCAGCAGCGTGATCCGATCGGCTGACTTATACCAGTCACGAATCGATTCCAAAGACCCTGGCTTGCTTGCCGCCGCTACTGCTTGCGTCACTGGCTCGACGAGAGCGGAAAAATCCAGGTGTAGGACGGAAAGAAGGATGTTGTGCATCTCGCTCACAGGTCAAAAGAATCGGTGCCTAAGGTAACAATACTAGCCACAGGTTTGCGAAACCGTCACTGGAATCGCGATATAAACTGCCCCATGTCGATTGTCCTTTCGTTTGAGCACGCGGGGCGCACGGCCCGTCTGACGCTGAGCCGTCCTGAAGCCAAAAATGCGCTGCGGCCCGTCGACTGGCAGGAACTTGCAGCTCACCTGACGGAAATTTCGTGCAAGCCAGAAGTCCAGGTCGTCTTGGTCAGCGGATCAGGTGGGGCGTTCTCTTCCGGGGGTGATCTCAAATCAATGCCCGAGCGGCTGGCGATGCCGATCGCCGCGCGACGAGAGCAGCTCCTGCGTGACAGCCGGGCGATCCTGCGGCTCAAAGAACTAGATCTGCCGGTCGTCGCACTGATTCCAGGTGTGTGTATGGGCGCGGGTCTGTCGCTGGCGCTGGCGTGTGATTTGCGACTGTGTAGCCAGAGTGCGACCTTTGGCGCGGTCTTTCATCGCGTCGGGCTGTCGGCGGATTTCGGTCTGTCGTGGCTCTTGCCGCATGCCGTCGGACCCGCGAAGGCGATGCACATGCTGATGACAGCGGCGGTGCTCGGTGCCGAGCAAGCCCGAAGCTGCGGGCTTGTGCACGAGGTCCACCCCGACGGAGAGCTTGAAGCCGCAGCCTTGTCGCTGTGTGAGAAGCTGACCCGTGGACCGAAGCTCGCGCAGGCGATGACCAAACGAGCCATGTGGCGCAGTGCCACGTCGGATTTGGAGACGATGCTCGAGTGGGAAGCGCACAGCCAGAGCATGCTGAGCAAGACCCAAGACGCCGCCGAAGGCGTACAGGCGTTTGCCGAAAAGCGCCCACCGGCATTTCGCGGCGAGTAGGCTCGCGCTTAATTTCCCACGACGTACGTTGCGACGATCTGCTGGGCCCAAGTCAAGATGCGCTCGGCGGGCTCGGCTTGTCGCGGATCGCCCTTTGCGCCAAGCTGCACGAGCTGTGCGACGAGCGGCATGGCCACCAGCGCTTGTGCGGCCTGCTGAATGGGCGGAGGGACCGATTCGTCGCTTTTGAGCCGCACCAGATGATCCATAAAGCTGCGACCGTACGCCTCGTCAGGCCGGTGCCACAAAAGCGCGTTTACCGCCATGCCAGCCGCTCGACGAGCATGTGCAACCGCTTCACGCTGCGACTTGCCGACAAACGCCTGCTGTGACTGGGTCAGTTCGTTCGTCGCTGCGCGCAGCCACTCGTCGGAAGTAAAGCGATACAGCCAGTGGTTCGGATCTTTTTCAGTCATCGTCGGTTGTGACATGGGCATAAGTGCATGGGGCCCGCTGTTCTGCTACAAGAAGTGCCAAATTTCGAGGCCGTGCTACCGTACGTTCGATTCCAGTCACGGAAAGACTCGTCATGCTCCCCGAAAAGAAAGACGTGATGCTCGAACTCCTCAAAGATGCGTGGGTCTACGTAGTACTTGATCCGCGAAGGGACGGCGTCATCCTCCCCGAACATCTGCGCGGCCAGCCTCGGCTCGTTCTGCAATATGGCTATAACATGCCGATGCCGATTCATGACCTCACGATTGACGATGAAGGCATCAAAGCAACGCTGTCTTTTCAGCGAACGCCCCATGCGACGCTGATTCCGTGGTCAGCGGTGTTTGCGATGCACGACGGCGACAAACGCGGCCTGGTGTGGGAAGAGGATGTGCCCAAGGACATCGAAGCCCAGCCACCTGCCCCCGAGCCGACGCCGCCGCCACCGCCGCCCAAGCCCGGCAAGAAGCCGCGGCCGAGCCATCTAAAGCTGGTTCCGTAGCCGCGTTCCCATTCGAGAAAGGATCCACAGCCACCATGTTCCCGCGCGTGCGCCTTTTTGCGTTCGCCTTGTGCTCGGTGACGCTCGCGTCGCCCATGATTTCCGTCGCGGAGCAGCAGCCAAGCACCGCGACTACAACCCGCACCATCACCATCTCGGATGCGCTGAAGCTTGGCCAGGAACAGAACCGCGACCTGGCTGCGGCCCGAGCCCGTCTCACTGGCGCCCATGCCGACGTCGAGCGCGCGATGGCCGCGCTTCTGCCGACGCTGAACGTGCAAGGCCGGATGACCATCAACGAGCCGGAGGTCAAAGTTCCCTTCGATCAGCGTCAGCAGGTCTTTTCGAGCCTGCTCCAAGGCGCGGCGATCTCCGATGCGTCGCTGGCGCTGGCGAAGAGCGGCATGCTTCAGTCGGGAGCGCTGACCAATGCGCTCAAGGACTATTGCAACAACTCGACCACCGACAACCGACAGGCCGTCGATGGACTTTGCCAGCAGATACTCAACCCTGCGTCTCAGCTTGGCAAGGCACCGCCCAGCGTCAAAGAGCTCGATGAAGCGCTGTCTGGTGCCAATCCGCAGATCGTGATTCAGCCGCGGCTCCAGCTCGATGCAACCATCGTCGCCAACGTGCCGATCCTGGTCCCCGCCGCCTATCCGGCGCTGCAAGGCGCCAAGCTGGGCTATCGTGCCCAAGAACGACAACTCGAGGTCACGACGGCGCAGGTTCTCCAGTCGGTTGCCACCGCATTCTTTGCCGCTGCTGGTGCCGAGGAGCTTGTCTCGGCGCGAACCAATACGATTACCGTGGCCCAAAAGACCGTCGACAACGCCAAGGTCCGATTGCAAGCCGGCGTCGTCAACAAGGTCGAAGTCACGCGCGCCGAGCTGGCGCTCATCCAGGCCAAGCAGCGGCTGCTGGAATCGCAGGACAGCCGCGCCTCGGCGTATCGAATGCTGGCGACGATGCTCAAACTACCCGCGGGAAGCTTCCAGGTGTCGCCACCGCCCGAGCCGACCACCGAGCTTGGGGCCGAGACCGACCTTGTCGATCAAGCGCACAAGAGCCGTCCCGAGCTGCTGAGCCTCGATCTGTCGATGCGGGCTGCGTCGTCGCAGGTGACGTCATCCTGGCTGCGCTATTCGCCCAACGTCTCGCTGTTTGGCACGATGCGTTTTACAAACGCAACGGGTTTTGCCGGACGCCATGACAGCTATGCCGTCGGTGCCCAGCTCGACTGGCAGCTCTTTGACGGCTTTGTGCGCGACGCGCAGCGGCATCAGTTTGAAGCCCAGCGACGCGACGCTGAGCTACGGATGGAGCAGCTCCGCGATAGCATTGCCGACGAAGTCATCAATGCCCGACGCACCGTGCTGACCAAGAAGCAGGGGCTTGTGACGGCCCAACGAGCGCTGCAAATGGCGCAAGAGACGCTGAACCTGGTTCGGCTGCAGTATGAGGCGGGTACGGCGACGCAGCTGGATCTGCTGACGTCGCAGGATCAGATGGACATGGCGGCGGTTGGGCTGGCGCAGGCTCGGTTTGACCTGTCGCTGTCGGTCATTCAGCTCCGCCGTCTGCTGGGAGCGCCTCTCGGCGGCTAGAAGTTCTTATAGAAGTTACCCTTGGGATCGGACTCGTTGCTCACCTCGCCGTGGGCACCGACCTTTTTGCCGCCTGCCTCAGCGGAGACATCGCCTTCAGCTTGGGCATGAACGCCCTTCTTGTCGACGGAAGCGTGCCCCCCGACTTCCTGATTGAGCGTCACCGGACCGACCTTTTCCTTGGCCGCCGCTTGGACGTCTCCATACAGACTCGATCCGTTCGGTCCCGTCTTGGCACCCGCGCCCGCGTCCGCCGTCCAGGCCACCGGTCCGTTTTTGCCTTCGGCATGAACCTTGGCATCGACACCAGCCTCGACACCCTTTTGGTCGGCATGAACGCCCGCACCGGCTTCCGACGTCACCGTCGTCCCGCCGATCTTCTGCTCGGTCTTCGCTCCGACCTGCGCATCGGCTGACCCGTGCACTCCCGTCTTGTCCGCTGTCACTCCGGCCTTCGCGTCTCCGCTCACGG
>CAYTGC010000062.1:0-23094 GCA_964437195.1 uncultured Myxococcales bacterium
CGGCAGAGGATCGCAGTGATGTTGTCGGTGCCACCCGCGTCGTTGGCGGCCCGAATCAGCCTCTCGCAGGCTTTGTCCAGATCGCTCTCGGAGCGCAGAATCTCGGCGATCCCTGGATCGGAAACCATGCCCGAAAGACCGTCGGAACACAGCAGATAGATGTCATCGATCTGAGGCTGATCGACCATCGTATCGACTTGCACCGATTCCTTCATCCCGAGCGCCCGCACGATGACGTTCTTCTGCGTAAACCGCGCGCCATCCTCGCCCGACAGACGCTTCATTCGCATGTAGTCGTTGAGCAGCGAATGGTCTTCGGTCAGCTGGATGAGCTGATTGCGCCGCAGTCGATAGCAGCGACTGTCACCGACGTGCGCAACGATGACGCGATCGTCGTTGAAGAGAGCCGCGACAATGGTGGTGCCCATGCCGTGCTTCTCGTCGTCTCGCTGCGCCGTCTCGTAGATGCGCTGGTTGGCGTGTTTGATGGCGATCGACAAACGATGGGTGTCGTAGCGAACGCCGGTGTCTAGTTTGAACGGCCAGGTAACGACCGGTTGCTCGAGCGTCGATTGAAGGTATTCACCGACGCACTGCACCGCCATACCCGAGGCGACCTCGCCGCTGGCGTGGCCCCCCATGCCGTCCGCGACGACGGCGACTCGTTCATAATCGGGAATGAGGAAGCTGTCCTCGTTGTGCTTACGCTTCATCCCGATATTGGTCTCGCCAGAGAAGCGGACCCGCATATTCCGCATGGGAAACGATGAGGACATGCTTGGCCAGCATATCACGCAAGGCTTTTCCAAACACACCATCTGTTTCTAGGAAGTGCTACGGTTTCTAGCATGTTTGACGGACTTACTTATCCTCTGCCGACGAGTGAGACACGCATCCTGGTTTGTACGTCGTGCGAAGGAAAAAACCGACTGCCGCTCCATCGCGCGCTAGACCAGCCCGACAAGGCCCGCTGTGGACGCTGCGGCAAGCCACTTCTTCTGACGAAGGACGAGCCGCTCCGAGTGACGAGTGCGACGATTCGGCATCCTCTTGACCAAAAAGCAAGCGAGGCGCTCGAGTCGGTGCCGGGCGTCCAGTCACTTCTGCGCAAGCTCGTCGAGGTGACGAGCGAGCGCTACGATCGACTGTTCAACCAGTCGAGCTACATCCGAGTCACCGACCGCCAGTTTCCGCATGTGGCGCGACAGTTCGACAAGGTCGCGTCACGGCTGTCTCTGCGCGAGCTCCCCGAGTTGTACGTCTATGGAAGCGGCGAAGTGAACGCCTACACAAGCGGCGTGGAAAAGCACTACGTCGCACTGTCGAGTGCGCTTTGCGATTCCCTGTCGGCTGACGAGCTGGGTGCGGTAATGGCCCACGAGCTGACACACATCTTGGCCGAGCATGTCCTTTACAAGACGGCGGCGCGGCTGTTTACGTTCGCCGCAGGCGAGCTGGCCAAAGCAACGCTGGGCGTGGGACAACTTTTGCTCATTCCGCTCCAGCTGGCGCTGCTCAAGTGGGATCGCTGCTCGGAGCTGACGGCGGACCGCGGCATGCTTTTGGCCACGGCTGACCCGACGGTGAGCTTGCGAGTCTTGGCGAAGCTGGCGTGTGGCAGTCGGCGCCTATCCGAGCAGCTTCTCCTCGAGGAGTTCATGCAGCAAGCGCTGGCGGCGCGACAGGCCCCCGAAGAAAACGTGCTCGACAAGATCTACAGTCTGATGCAGACCGCGTCGCGTACGCATCCGTTCCCGCTGTGGCGCGCAGCTGAGCTTTGGCAGTGGACCTGTCGCGGCGAATATCTGTCGATTTTGCGAGCCATCCCCGATGTGGGGCAGACAAAATCCACACAGTCAGCGACATCACCGGACAGCGACATCCAAGACGCGGAAATCGTCTCGCCTCCCGGCTCCTAGGCTCGCTCGATCCACACGCCGCTAGAGCCACCCTCCGTTTCGCGGTACGATGATAGCGATTACCTATCATCTACCATGAGCGCCCAGCCCGACCCCACACAAGCGCCTAGTCCTGGGCCGATTCCACTCATCGGCCAGAGCATCGGCAAGTACCGCATTGTCCGGCTGATTGGACAGGGCGGCATGGGATCGGTCTACGAAGCCCAGCACGAGACAATCAACCAGCGGGTCGCGGTCAAAGTGCTTCATCCCAAGCTGACATCGGACGCAAGCTCGGTGCAGCGATTCATGCACGAGGCGCGGACGACGAGCCTGGTCCATCACGCCGGACTCGTCAAAGTGCACGACTTTGGTCAGCTCCCCGACGGTTCGGCCTACATGATGATGGAGTACCTGGAAGGCGAGTCGCTCAAGTCGCGGCTTGCCAAAAAGGGTCCGCTCGATAGCAAAGATGCGCTCCGCATTGTCCGGCAACTTGCAACGTCACTTTCCGTCGCCCACGAGAAGGGCGTGATTCATCGTGACTTAAAGCCTGACAACGTGTTTTTGGTGCCTGATCCAGAAACGGCGGCGGGGGAACGGACCAAGATCCTCGACTTCGGAATCGCCAAGGTCGTCGACCCCGACGCGACGGAGCTGGCCAAGACCAATACCGGGGCCATCGTCGGGACACCGATATACATGTCGCCCGAGCAGTGCCGCGGTGGCATCACGGTGACCGACCGCACTGACGTGTATTCGCTCGGCATCATGCTGTACCAGATGCTCGCGGGGAATCCGCCGTTTTCAGGGACGGGCGCCGGAGATCTCATCGCTTCGCATATCGTCGAGCCGCCGAAGCCACTTCGAGAGGTCGCACCGCATGTGGCGTCGGAAGTCGAGACGCTGGTGCACAAGCTGCTGCTCAAAAAGCCCGAAGAGCGTCCCTCGATGAAACAGATTCTCGGGGAACTTGAGCAGCTTGGTCTCGGCGCAACGGGAACGGGCGCACAGGTCGTCATCGTTTCGCCACCTGCAGCGCCGACACAGCCCAAGCGAAACGTCGCCCCACTGATCGTTGGAGCCACGGTTACCATCGTCGGTGCCATTGCAATTGCGACCATTCTCTTGTGGCCCAAATCAAAGCCCGTACAGGCGACGCCCGGACCGCAGGCTCAGGTTGCAAGTCCGCCGCCGGTCGCTAGCCCGATCCAGCCTCAGGTCGCTCGACGTGTACGCGTGATGCTCAAAAGCGAACCGTCCGGTGCCAAGGTCATACAAGTCGCGGATCAGACAGCGCTCGGGACGACGCCCTGGTCTATTGAACGCGACCAAGCCAGTGCACCGCTGAAAGTTCTTTTGCGCTTGCCGGGCTACGCCGATCAGACCGAGGTGATCGACCTGGCCGACCATTACGATCGGACGATCAAGCTGGTCCCCGAACCGCAGACCGCCGAGCCGAAGACACCAGACAAGACGAATGTTCCGGTTCAAAAACCGATTGCCCTGCCCGCTGCCAAGCCAGCCGCCAAGCCGAAGGCGCAAACCCGGCCGAATCAACCAATCCGAGACTCTGTCGATGACATCCCGGTGGTTCGCTAGCGCTCTCCTTCTGGTTTCCGTAAGCGCTTGGGCGCAGTCCACCAGCGGGCCAGCGGGCGCACAACCGGCAGTTTCCGCCCCAAGTCAGCCCCAGGCGACGGCTCCGGGCAAAGACAGCCGGACGCTGCGCGAGATCATCGACAGCGCGACCAAGCACTTCCAAAGCGGCGAATACGACGAAGCGATTGTCGAATTCCAGGCCGCGTACGCCAAAAGGCAGATCCCGACACTGCTTTTCAACATCGCCCAGGCGCACCGCAAGGCCGGTCACTTCGCCGAAGCGCTGGCGCTGTATGAGCGGTTCCTCAAAGAGGATCCCAAGTCCGCCTTGCTGCCCGAGGCAGAGGCCCATGCTGCGGCCATGCGTGCACGGCTCGATGCTGAAAAAGCTTCCGCGGAACGGGAGGCTGCCGAGCGGCTGGCAAAGAAACGAGCCGAAGAGGCCGAAGCGCTGGCGATTGCGCGCGAGGCGGAGCGCAAAAAGGCCGAAGACGCCCTGCTGCTCGCGAGCAAAGCCAAGGAACCGCCGGTCTACAAAAAGGCGTGGTTTTGGGGCGTGATAGGTGGCGTTGTCGCGGCTGGTGCCATCACAGCAGGTGTGGTGATCGGGATTCAGCAGCGCGAGCCTTCTTCAGATTTGGGCGTGCGCGTCGTCGATTTTTAGCCGCATTGCCAAAAACAAAAGGGGCGAAAGATGTGGAAACCGTGCAGGTTCGGTCTGTTGGGCGGCCTTCTGCTGCTGTCGCTGGGAAGCTGTTCGCGACCACCTACCCTCCTGGTCAGCGTGGAAGACATTCCCCCAGAGGCCGCCTCGCTTCATGTGATGCCATTCCACGCCGGACTGCCGCCGCACACCGAAATTGCGCCCTATGACCTGCCGCAGCCTGCACCGACGCGAACCACCTTGCTTTTGCGTTTGCCCGATGGATTTGTCGGCGATGTGACCGTCGAGGTCGGTGCCTACAAAGGTGCGGGAGCGTCGTCGTGTCTGCTCGCCACCGGAGGAACCAAGCTAAACGAACTGCAAGGCAAAGACAGCAGCCTGCGCGTTCCAGTTCAGGCTGTCACCGACACCGTCTGCTCGGGCCAAAGGCCACTGCTCCTCACGGCCAGTCCCGGACTGGGACTCATCGACGGCAATGAATCCATCCAGCTCACCGGCTGGGGATTTACGTCGGCGACCGTCGCTCAGTTCGCGGGCACCGCAGCCCAGACGACTTTTGTCTCAGCGTCGAAGCTCACAGCCATTACCCCCGCTCGCGTCGCGATTGGACCGACGGAAATCAAGGTTGTTAACAAAGACGGCGCGTCGCACAGCCGCAAAGATCTGTTCAGATACTATTCCAATGCCGTCGACCTGGGAGCCGTACCGTTCAACCCCAGCGCGAGCGCCAAAGCAGTCACCGACGTCATTGTGGGCAACTTCCTGCCCAAAAACCCGCTGGTGGAAGCCAGTCTGGTCACGACCTCGAAGACGCTCGACATCATGGGCGTGGTGTGGCTCATACCAGCGCAGCCAATTCCGATGGTGGGCAATAACGGCGTGAGCCCCGGCGTCGGCACCGCACCAGCCGGCTTGGCTGCGGCAGACATGGATGGCGACGGACTATCGGACGTAGTCGTCGCGCTGTCAGGAACCGATCAGGTTCAGATCTTCTTGAGCGACGGAATGGGAGGACTGGCTGGCCAGACCCCGCTCGCTGTTCAGAAACAGCCCGAGGGTGTGGCGGCATCGGATCTCAATGGCGACGGAAAGCCGGACATTGTGTCGGCCAACTTTGGGGCGGACTCCATCTCGCTGCTGTACACAAAACCGGGCGGCGGCTTCTTGCCGATGGGGTTTGTAAAAACGTCGGGCCTGCCTGCCAAGCATCAGCCCGTTGGGGTGGTGATTTCCGACGTCAACCAAGATGGAATCAAGGACATTGCCGTCGTGAACCAAGGTGCCGGCAACATCAACTTGTTTGTCGGCCTGGGCGTCGGACTACTCAATCCATCCCCAATCCAACTTCTCGTCGGAACGATGCCCACACAGATCGCAGCCATCGACGTCAATCGCGATGGCATTGAAGATCTACTCGTGGTCAACAAAGGCAGCAACAACGTCTCGCTGCTGGTAAACCGATCCAAAAAGGGCAGCGGCACCATCAACTTTGACACCTACTCTCTGACGACCGATACCGCGCCAGAATCGATGACGTTTGCCGATCTCAACGGCGACGGCATAAGCGATCTCATCGTGCCGTGCTCGGGTAGCAACACCGTCAATGTCTTCCTCAACAAGAGCCCTGAAGGTCTCAAAGGTTCGACGGCGCAGAAGTTCGCCATGCCTGGTGCGCCGGTCTGCGACGGGGTCCGTCGCGTCGCCGCAATGGACATCATCAAGGATGGCCAAGTCGACATCGTGGGCCTGTGTGGGACCGGAGGCGGGATCATGAAAAACCAGACGCTCTAGACCACCTGCCGTCGCTGACCGATTCAATCTTATATAAGCAGAACTCCCTTATATAATCGAGCCACTCCGCTTTTTGGCATCACGCATGTCATCTGCCAAGCGGAGTGATCGTAATGGTGGCGAAGCAGGGTCAAACGCGTTTCGGTTGCCGTCTAGCAGGCCAGGGTCTGTCCCTCCTGCTTGGGCTTGCGTCGCCGCTGATCGCCACAAATCCGGCCCACGCCGAAGCAACCGTCGTTGGTGAGTCGCTTGAGCTACGATCGCCACAGACGGACGCTCTGCCGCTCAAAGTCCGACTGCGTGTTGCCTCGACCACCCAGGAAGACCCCAAAGGGCTGCCGCCTCCGACGACGGTGCTACCGCTGACGAGCTGGAAGCGCGACGGAGAAGACTGGGTCACCGAGCCGGGCAGCAAAATCGCAGGCTTGCAGGTCACGGTGCGGGTCCACAGTCTTCCCGACGGCCACAGCGAGTTTTCTGTCGAGACCAAAGCGACCGCTGCGACCTGGGTCCGTCTGCTATCGCTGGAGCTAGAGAGTGAGTCAGTCACGGTCGATATCGGCGGTCGTGATCTGCGCCCTCGTCGAGTCACCACGCGGGCTGCGCTATCAGGACTCGACCCCAAGTGGGTGGTGCTGCGGCCAGATCACAAGCCCTGGACCGTCCTCGTCGACGATGAGGTCGATGGGGTAAAAGTCCAGCGGATGCCGTCGCTGGTGCTCATTCAGGCCGATCTGCTCAGCAATGAGACTCGGCCTTTTGTCTATTTTCAAAGCTGCACCGATCACTGGCGGGCGCCCAACCGGAAAGCCCACCTCGAGACACGGCTGCTTCAGGCCGGTGAGTCGCTCTCGGCAAAAATCATCGCGTACGCTGGGGCTGCATTGCCACTCCTCAAAGCGCGGTATCCCGAGGGACGTCGAGCGGCTTTGGTGATCACGGACCATGCAGACCAGACGACGACAGGGACGCTGCATGCCCTGGCAGGAGGAACATCCCTCGCATCGTCTCCACGCTTTGGCAAAGGCGGTTTCTTGGGCAAAGGTCTGCCCATGACCAAAGCGCTGTGGTGGAAGAGCGGCGAGCCCGCGCCGGGGCCATCGTGGTCCCATCCACCGCGTCCGGTGCTGTCGCCCTTCCAGAAAAATCTGCACTCGCTGGTCGTGTATCACAGCCGCTACGAGCGTCCGCAAGTCGATCCGTCGGGCGCTGGACGACCCCAACTCGACGATCCGGCGATCGCCAACCTGACGGAGCGTCTCTTTGGCGCTGGCTGGGAAATCAGTCCGCACTCGGCGACGCCGCAGTCCGACGATCGCGACAGCACCGAGGAAGCCCTGCGCTTCTTCGACAAGTACGCAGCGCGCACATGGATCGACCACCAGCCGTACACCAACTGCGAGGCGCTGACCAATCGCGGCTTCCAAAGTGGACAAAACGGCATCGCCGATCTGCTGGAGCAGCACAGCTATCGCTACGCCTGGTCGGGAATTGATGTTCCTGCGTCGCCGCAGCTCAATCTGCTGCTGCCGCAGCGCATCGACCAATACGTTCCCGTGGTGTATCCGAGCGGGCGGCTGGCGACGGGAACGCCGAGCAGTTTGTGGCTGTTTTCGACGATGATGACCTACATCGAAAGCAGTCGCTTCTTCGGCATTTACAAGAAAAAGTCTCTCGACCTGCTCGAGCAGGAACGCGGACTGCACATTGCGCACACCTATCTGGAAGCGTTCCATCCAGCGGGGAGCAAGTTTGCCAAGCGCAACCTGATGGTGCCCGGCAAAACGCCGGGTGAGATCGTGCCGCACCCTCGGCTGGAGCAGCTTCTTTCGCAGCTCAAGTCGCGTGTCGATCGAGGGACGCTGTGGGTGCCGACGATGCAGCAGCTTGGCGACCATCTTCGCGCAATGGGTCAAGTGACCGTGCGCCTGTCTTCCGACGGTTCAGCGACGCTGCATTCCGAAACAGCGGTAACCGCTGCGACGTTTGTGATCCCGCGCCCCGGGCTGTCGGTGCTGCTCGATGGTCAGTTGGTGAAGACGGTACGCCACAGCAAGGCCGAAACCGCGTTCTATCTCGATCTGGCCGCAGGACAAACCGTCAAAGTCGAGCTGCGCGACAACCAAAACCGACCGGTGAACCTGCTTAAACCCTCGGGATCTCCGACGCTGATCGCCAAAGTCAGCGGAGTCGGCGACGTGGTACGATAGATCGTATGAACCTAAGCAATACGTCCCCCAGCCTAATGACCCCCCAAACCCGTAACGCTGTCACCCGCCGGAAGCTTCTGCGAAGCTCTCTGGGCCTTGGGGCAGCCGTGTCGCTGGCGCTGCTCGGATCGGCGGCCTGTGGTCTGATTTCGACCAACATCCTCGACAAGACGTTCGAGCTGAGCGCGCAGAAGTTCAGCCTCGACTTCGGGACCAACACGGGCAAGGTTCCCTCTGTTCCTTGTACCGTCGCTGGAGACGTCAAGTGCACCACGCTGGCTTCGCAAGTGGCTGCAGCAGGCGGAACCGCGACGGGAATCTGCGATACGACGGCCAAGCTGTGCTACGCGGATATCAGCGTCACCAAGGGCTATCCCGTCACGCTCAGCAACGAGCCTTCGTTCGTCTCCAGCGTCGGCAGCAAGGCGATCACGATCGTCAAGGCAATCGAGCTCGCCTACACGGCCAACAACAGCTCGACGGTGAACCTGCCGGACATGGACCTTTATATCGGTCCAGACACCGCGAAATCACCGACGGACAAGGATGTCTACCTGATCGACAAGATCCCTGCGATCGCCAGGAACACCCAGAACCGGACTGGCAAGATCGTGGTCCCCTCGGGGAGTCCGGCGTTTGAGCGCTTTACGTACTATCTGCAAAACCCCAAAGTGCCCTTTTCGCTGATGGTCGTGGGCAAGCCGACGGTACGAGCCAACGACGATCTGCCATCGGGCAAAGTCGATATCTCGGTTACGCCGGCGTTTACCGTCGGGCTTCCCCTGTAAGGAGCAACGGCTCTGACAATGCGGCTGCTGGTTGCACTGCTTGCGGTGCTGCTGCCAGCGCTCGCAGTGGCTGCTCCCGGACAAACCGACGGTCTCCCGCAGCCAGGAGAATGTGCGCTGTGGGCTGGTCAAGCCCGCCTTTTGGCGCGTCGGCTGCTCGACAGAGCTGTCCAGACCGATCGGCCAGAGCTTGCTCGCTTCTACGTCGAGACGGCCTATCAGCTCTCCCCTGCAGCACCTTTGCTCTACAACCTTGGCGTCTTGTCGCTTCGCGGCGGGCAGACGATCGAGGCCGCAGATCTGCTTTTGCGCTACGCCGATGAGCTGGGAGGCGAAGTCCCAGCCGAGCACAAGAGCGCAGTCGAGAAAGGCCGCCAAAGTCTCGCACTGCCCCACCATGCAGTGCGGCTAAAAACCACTCCGGGGGCTTTCGTTTTCGTCGATGACCGCGTTGTGGGTCAAGCGCCGCTAAGGACACCGCTGCAGCTTGCGCCGGGCCCGCACCGACTGCGCATTGAGCATGGCTACCGGCAGCTCGAAACGCGGCTGGCAGGACCACCAGCGAATGAAAGCACCGACGAGGTCACGATGCTCGCGCTGCCACTGCCACAGGCCTTGGTCGTCCTTTCGCCCGAGCTTTTCGCGTCGCAGCAGAAGCGCCTTGGCGCCATTCTCAGCGAGAATGGTTTCACCCTGGTACCGACGCGCGATCGCGAACTGCTGCTCAAACAGCTTGCCGATCGCACGGGCTGTCTGACACAGACCGGCTGTCAGATCTGGCTGGGCGAACAGCTCGACGTCGAACAAGTCTTGGTGGTGCGCAGCATCGACCTCCGCTCGGGCCCAGAGTCCTCCACTGCACAGCGTGTGTCCCGGCTTTCTCTCGAAGTGCTGACGGTGCCGCAAGGCTCACAGCTGTTCCATCGCGAAGCGCTGTGCCCCGATTGCAACCCCGTGCGCAGTGAGCCCTATCTGCAGGCCCTGGTGCGAACGCTCCGTCGAGAACTTCCCGATCTGATCGGCCCATCTGCAGCAGGGGATGAACCAGCGCCCGTCGGCTTTGTTGAAACACCACCTGCACGGCTGTCGCCGTGTGCGCTGGCGCGTGGCACAGCCCGTCGGCTCGCGCGGAGGCTTCTCTCGGATGCCAGCAGCCTCGATGGGCTCAGTGAAGCCCGCGTTCGGCTCGAAACGGCGTATCAGCTATCGCCCTCGCCGCTCCTGCTGTACAACCTGGGGCAGCTTTACAGGCGACAAGGGCAACTTGCCGTGGCAGCTGACCTGCTGGGCCGTTTCTTGGCGACTGCCGAAGACGAGCTAACCAGCGAGCGACGGAGCAAAGCGGAAACGGCGCTGTCGGAGTGGACAGGCGCTTCGGCACAGCTCGACTTGCGCGGGCCGGCTGGAGCGATGGTGATCGTCGATGGAAGGCTGCACGGATCACTGCCGCTTCAGACACCGCTCGTGCTCACGCCCGGATCGCACACAGTCGTATTAGAGAGCGGCTATCGCACCACCGAGCAAACGGTAAAGCTTCGCTCGACGGAAAATCGCCTGCTGACGATGACCATCCCGGAAGCGACGCTCCTACTCCCCGATGAGTCGGCCATGTCGAGCACACCGCTTCTTCTCACAGTCGCCCGACGAGCAGCCGAAGAATCTGGACGAATCGTCATCCCCGATCGGGACCGTGAGCTGCTTCTTCAAAGTGCCCCTGATTACGGCAACTGCGACGGAAGTTTGCTCTGTATGCGTCGTGTGGGTCGAATGCTCGGTGCCCAGAGCGTCATCAGCCTCAAGCGGATCAGCCCCGGACGGTGGGCGGGACGACTGCTCGATACGGAAGACAGCGCACTTACCAGCGCCACAAGTGAAGACTGCACAGGTTGCGACACGGACGACCGAGCCATTCGCCGAGTCGTCCAGAAACTACTCGATCGGCAGCACAGTCCGCGCGGTGAAGCGCAGGTAGATACCCAATCGGGAGCGACGCTGTGGATGGATGGTTTTGAGCTCGGCAGTGCGCCACAGAAGCTTCGCCTCGTCGAAGGAAACTACAAGCTGGAAGCCCGGCTCTCACCGACACGACGACTGGCCGCGACGCTGCGGGTGCCGATCGATACGAGTCTGACCTTGCGCTTTGTCGATCCACCGCGCTTGCGCAGCCGCACCCGACTTGTGATCGGAACGACGCTGCTCGCAGCCGGAGCGGCGCTTATCGGGGTTGGCATTGGCGTCTGGGCCGACGCGTCAAGACCGCCGCCACCACACGAAGGCGTCGATGCCCGACCGCCAGGATTCATCGCCGGGCCCGTCCTGCTGGTCGGAGGCGCCACTTCCGCAATTGCCGGCGGACTTATGGTCGGTCTTCGCAGTCGTTGAAAGCCAGGCCCCTTCGCGTGTAGCGTTTCGCTGCCTTCTTTTTCAGCATCACCCATCCACGAAGGAGATCTTTTGATGACCAAGCTCGTCGCGAAAGCCTTGCCCGCTGTCGTGCGTTCCGAACAACCGAACCTGACCCGCCGTCTCGTGCTGCGCCTTCTGGCCCTGTGCCTCTTGGTCCTGCCGGGGACGCTCCACGCCGCCGCCAAGCCCGAAGACATCCTAAAGGGCCAGCTCATCATCAACGACTCGTCGTTCCCGCTGAAATGGACGTCGGCAGCCGAGTACGCAAGTCGGCTCAAAAAGCTTCACAAATCGTCGCTCTTTTACGATAAGAAGACCGGCAAATTGACCATTTACTACGCGGCTTTCTTCGCTCAGCCGGTCAATGACGTGCAGGTCAACTTTGTCATCTACGACATCACAAACGGCGCAAACGCCAAGGTCAAAAAGGGCGCGTGGGAAGCGTTCCTGGGCCGCAAAGGCGAGCGTGCGCTGTTCAACTCCGTCGAGCTCGACAAAGAGGACATCGAGATGAACAAGAAGTACCTGTTCGCCATCGAGTCCGGTCGCACGATCATCGCCAAAGGCGAAATCACGCTGCGCGGCGAGCTGCCCAAGTACTCGGGCAAGGTCGAGTTTTCCGAGGAAGATACGAAAAAGAAAGAGTGAGAGGCTGCCAACATGACGAGGCCCCCAAAGGCGATAGCAACCGTTCTTCTGTGTGGCGCAACGTGGCTTATGCCCGGGCTCAGCTTGGCTGAAGACACGGCGCCCACCCACAAGCCTCAGGTGGCTGAAGCCGGAAGCCCGCCTCTCGCGGTTCCGCCCGAAGGCGAACCAGCGCTGATTGCCAAGCTACGTTCGCCGACGGAATCCGAAGCAGTTGCGGCGGCCCGCAAGCTTGTCGAGATGAAGACCCCGACGGTGCAGGCGGCACTGTATGACGCGCTCGCACTCGGTGTCCCGCCCAAGGTCGCGGCGGCAGTTTTGGCGGCACTCTCTGCGCAGCGCTCGCCTGATTCGCTGCCGGTGCTCGAGCTTTACACCCATCATCGCAATCCGGATCTGCGCAAGCGGGCGACCCAAGGGCTTGCGGCGTTGGTCGTTGCGCCAGAGGAAAACGAAGCGCCAAAGCCTCCGGTCGCGGGCAAAAAGGCCCCCAAAGTGACAGCCAAAGCCCCGACGGTCCCGCACGAGGAGCTCGCGCCGAAAGTGGTGCCGCAGCTCATTGCTGCGCTCAGTGATGCAAGCGCGGATGTGCGTGGTGTGGCAGCGGAAGCGCTCGGCAAGCGGCGGGAAAAGTCGGCGGAAGCGTCGCTCATCAAGCTGCTCCAGCGCAAAGACTCGGCGGCCCCGGAAGCGCTGGGCCTGATCGGTGGAGCGGACACGGCGCGGGCACTTGGCGAGATGATCGGGACGGTGCCGAACTATCTCATCACCCAGACGCTCGGCGCGCTGATTCGGCGGCCTGACTTTGGGCCCGAGCCGGTGCGAACCGAGGTGGTGAAAATGCTCGGGAAGATGCCGGGCGACCAGCCGGTCGACATCCTGACCGACTACGTCAAGGCGACTGAAACGGACAAGGAAACCAAAGCGCGTCCGTCGCGTGCGGAAGCCCAAAAGATCATCGAGCAGAGGACGGCAAAATGAGAACCACTCGCATCATCGTAGGCTCGCTGACTCTTCTGGCTTGTGCGCAGCTTGCAGGCTGTGCGGAAGCGGCGTTTTCGGTTCACACCCAGGACAACGACCTGCAGACGCTCAAGCCGGCGGTCGATCGCATCAAAGCGACCCAGGCGACGGCAAAGCCACTGTCCGGGAGCGGTCATCAGACGGTGTTTGTCGCCGTCGGTCCCGAGCGCAAGTTTGGTCAGAAAGACGAAGCCAGCCAGGTCGAATCGGGCCTCGTCGGCTACGACCTGACGGATCGCAAGGAACTGTTCGCTGTTCCGTCGGACGTTCGATCGCGCTTTGTCGTCAGCCAGGGCGTTGTCATGTACCGAGAGGGCGCAAACGACTTGGTGCTGCGCGACGCCCAAAACGGCTCGGTGCGCGCCAAAGTTCCGCTTGAGCCCGGTGAAACGCTGGCGGGACTGTCATCGGATGAAAACCAGCTCTACTACGTGACGCGCGCCAAGATTGGCGGCGAAAACAAGAGCTTCCTCACTGCTGTGCTGCCAAATGGCACTCGCGTCTGGCGTCTGCCCGGTCAAGGATCAATGGGAGCCCCGGCAGCGTGGGGCGGCATGCTGGCGGTTCCTTACCGCTACCAAGATGTCGTCATTCTCGATGCGCAGAGTGGCCGAGAGCTGACACGGATTCGCCAAAAGGACGAGCAGATTGGCTTTGTCCGCGCCGGCAAGAGCGGCTTCCTATACGGCGTGGGCGCGTCGGGAGCAGCGCTGTTTGATGAAAAGAGCGTGGGCGGCGAAAAGAAGGCGATTTCGTACCTGGCGCCGCAGCTCGGGGAACGGGTCCGGGTGTTTCTGCACTGGGATGGCTACCGGCCCGAGCAGACCGACTTTTCTGCCTTTGATCGCAACCGGCTGCTGTGGGATGCCGAGCAGCAAGGCAGCGCGCTGCACTTTACCGATGACCAGACAGTGCTGCACTCCTACCGATTCCTGTTTGGCATGAACGCGCAAGACGGCACGGTCCGCTGGGCGTATGCCAATCCGCAAAAGACGCTGATGGCGTCCGAGCTGGCTGGCGATGTGGTGCTGTATGTCGCGCAGGATGGAGAGATCGGCGGACTTTTGCGCAAAGGTGGCGGCAAAGTCCTCAGTCAGAAGCTCAGCCTCAAGGCCGGGCAGCTGGTTCTCGGCGCGAGCTTTGATACCGCAGGACTTGGAACACCGACGACCGAGCTGGCCAAAGCAGAGCCAGTTCTCGATGTACTGCGTGGCATCATCTTCGATCGCGACTCGTCGTTTTTGACGGTGAAGAGCTTCGCGGTGCAAGCGCTGGGCGCGGTGCAAGGGAAACAGGCCGCGACGGATCTCATCAAGGTGATCACGGCAGAGGGAATGCCGACCGAGATTGCCAAGACCGCAGGCGACGTCCTGTCGAAGCGCAAAGATGATCCGAAAGAGATCGCGGCGCTGCTCGTTTTGGCGCTCAAGCAGAGCTACGACTACCTGGAAGACAAGCGTCCGCGGGGTCTGGACGTGCTGGCGCGGGTGGCGACGGCGCTTCAGGTCACCGACGCGGTGCCGGTGCTGGCGGAGCGGCTGCTCGATCCGAACACCCCAGCGGCGGCGCTCAAGGACGTGGTCTTGGCACTGACGAAGCTGGGTGGCAAAGATGCGATCGCTCCTTTGCGCAATGCGCTGCTCGTGTACCGCGCCGATCCGCAGTTTGCGTCCGATCCCGACGTGCTGCGTCGGGCGGGAGAAGGACTCCTCGCACTCGGTGGAGAACCCGAGCGTCGGCTCCTTCAGTACGTTTCGATGGAACCACGGACACTGCCGGGTCTAGCCACCCACTTCCGCAAAGTTCTCGACGAGCGATCGAATCCCAAAGTGGCTCCCAAGGCGGCGATGAAGTCCGTCGCCAAGTAGTCTGATTCCCGGTTGGCTGCCCACCCTCCCCTGCTTTTCCGTTCCTCCCACTCCATTCCCAAATGTGTTCCCAAGCTCGTTAGGAGCTTGGCACAGACACCCAGTCTCCGAGGATCTCGAGCCGTCCTTCCCGCTCTTCCAAGCGGACTCTGAAAGGACGACTCGCTTTGCGAATGCGCGCGAAAATCTCCTCCGCTTCGGCTGCGGTCGGCAGATCTGGTAGCTCGGTTTCCTCGCGAATCAGAATCGGTGACAGAGAGACAGCGCGCAGCGGCTGCGGTCCAGTTCCCAAAGCCAAGTGCAGAATCGCAGTCTGCCTTCGCACCTTGGGTTGCTTGCCAAAGACGAAATTCCCAAGCGAATAGAAGATCGGTCGTCCGCGATAGACCTCGACGCTCTGGAGGACGTGCGGATGATGGCCAATCACTACATCGGCACCGGCCATGATGACTGCGTGCGCAAAGTCTGTCTGTTTCTGATTCGGATACATCTGTCCTTCAAGTCCAAAGTGGACAGACACCAGCAGCACATCGACTTGGGAACGCAGCGCAGAAATCGACTTCCTTACGCCCTCATCATACCGTCGCGCCACCACTGCGTTCCCGTGCGCGGCGCGGTTCACTCCTGATGCGAACGCGAGCATTCCGATCCGCACTCCGTTCACGGTCTTTACAAACGGAGCCGCCGCCTCCTTGGCCGTCCGTCCGGCCCCAATCGCCGTGACGCGGGCCGCAGCCAGGTGCGAGAGCGTGTCCAAAAATCCCGGCGCATAAAAATCAAACGCGTGGTTGTTCGCAACGGACACCACATCAAAGCCCACCTGCGCGAGCAGCTTGGCACTCTGCGGTGGACTCCTGATGATGGGAAACTGGCGAGAGGACGCAGGGTCTGGAAGCTTACGGAGCGTCAGGACTGTCTCGAGGTTGGCAAACCGCAGATCGGCCATCAATCGCTGCCGCACAGCCGCAAACGGATCAGCCGTTCCCTCTGCCACCGCTTTTCCCACACGCCCACGGAATGCGACGTCGCCAACGGCAACCATCTGAACCAGCGGCGGAGCCGCCCAGGCAGGTTGGCCCCACAGTCCCAGCAGCAGGGGAAGCAGCCACGCACACTTCACAGCCCCAATTATCGCACACAAAAATCACAAAAGCGCCGCTCTGCTGGATTTCGACTCGGTCTACCCTGCGCCAAAATGAAGCGAACACACATCTACACGCAGAGCCATCTTGGGCAGCGCGTTGCGCGCAGTCTGGGGCTCTGCATCTTGCTTGGAATCGGCTGTCAGCGAGCGGAACAAACAGAGCCGCCGCCCGCACCCCAGATGCTGACCCGTCAAGCGGACAAGCTGATCATTCCTGACTCATCCCCCCTTCGCAGTCGGCTGCGGATTGAACCAGTGGTCGCGCGCAGTGTCAGACGATCTCTCGATGCACCAGCGGAAGTAGAGGCAGATCCAGCCCGGCTTGCGCGGGTCACAGCACCGCTTCCGGGTCGGATCGTGCAGCTCTTTGTCCGCTTTGGCGACTCGGTACAAAAAGGCCAAGCGCTGTTCGAGCTGGACTCTCCCGATCTTGCAGCGGCACAGACCGACTACCTTCGCGCCAAGAGTTCCCTTTTGCAAGCAGAGCGAACCCTGTTGCGACAGCAAGATCTGCGGGGGGCCGGAATTGGAGCAACGCGTGAAGTCGAGCAGTCCCAGACAGATCGCGATGTGGCACGGACCGAGCTAGAGCGCGCAACACTGCGGCTCAAGCTGCTTGGGATTGATCCAGGCGCACTGGGAAGACCGCTTGCAGTGCGGGCGCCGCTGTCTGGACGAATCGTCGAATACAAAGTCGCGCCGGGAGAGTATCGCCAAGATCTTGCCGATCCACTGATGACCATCGCCGATCTGTCGCAGGTCTGGGTGACGGCCAGCGTTCAGGAAAAAGACATCCGCCGCATCCAAGTGGGAGAAGATGCAGTGATCACACTGGCGGCCTATCCGACCGATAGCTGGACCGGAAAGGTTCTGTTTGTGGGCGACCTGCTCCGTCCAGAGACGCGCA
Organism: uncultured Myxococcales bacterium; assembly: GCA_964437195.1. Taxonomy (GTDB): domain Bacteria; phylum Myxococcota_A; class Polyangia; order Palsa-1104; family JAEUJZ01; genus JAEUKA01. Next base: position 16,950 of record CAYTGC010000062.1, read on the forward strand.
CGATTCCAGTCCGCGTGGCGATGGCCAATGAGGGGCGTCGCCTGCGTCCGGGGATGTACGGATCGGTGCGGTTCACAGAAAATGCGGCGCCAGAGCTTGTCGTCCCTCCGGCCTCGATCGTGCTGTTGGGAGATGCGAGCTTTGTCTTTGTGGAGGTTGCTCCGTGGACGTTCGCAAGACGGCGAGTCCAGGTCGGTGCCCAGATCGAAGGCGTTCAGCTTATCTATGACGGAATCCAAAGAGGAGAGCGCATCGTCGTGGAAAACGCGGTGCTGCTTCAGTAGGGGGCAATCGTGATCGATCAGTTTGTAACAACTGCTCTCCATCGTCGCTGGCTTGTGCTGTGTGTCTTTTTACTGCTCGGCGTGTTCGGGTATCTGTCCTGGCAAGAGCTTGCGGTCGAAGCGTATCCAGACATCGCAGATACGACGGCACAAGTGGTCACCCAGTACCCAGGACACGCCGCAGAGGAAGTCGAAGAACAAGTCACGATTCCGATCGAACGCGAGCTAAACGGAACGCCCGGTCTGCTCATCATGCGATCGCGAAGTACGTTCGGTCTGTCGCTTATCACCCTGGTGTTTCAGGACGGAATCGACGACTACTTTGCGCGGCAGAGAATCCGCGAGCGACTCACCTCTGTCTCCCTTCCTCCCGGTGCAGAGGTTGGTCTTGATCCGCTGACCTCACCCATCGGAGAGATCTTCCGCTACACCTTGGAAAGCAACTCGCGCACCCAAAGGGAGCTGCGGGAACTTCAGCGCTGGGTTGTGGTACCGACGCTGCGACAGGTTCCGGGCATTGCCGATGTGACCAACTTTGGCGGCGAGACAACCCAGTTTCAGGTGATTCTCGATCCGGCACGACTTATCCAGTACGGACTGTCACTCAAGGATGTCACCGAAGCGATTACCAACAACAACAGCAACGCCGGCGGCAGCATCCTGGTGCGCGGTGATCAGGGCTTTGTGGTTCGTGGCATCGGTCTGATTCGCAACCTCGAAGATCTGGGCAACATCGTTGTGGAAGAACAGCACGGAACCCCGCTGTTTTTGCGCTCGCTTGGTACGCTTCAGCTTGGTGCGCTTCAGCGCAACGGAATCCTAGGCAAAGACCAAAACCCCGACGGTGTGAGCGGAATTGTTTTGCTTCTGCGGGGTGAAAATCCGTCGCGCGTCCTGGAAGGTCTGCATGAGCGTGTGGCCGCGCTGAACGGAGGTCTTTTGCCCCCAGATGTGAAGGTGGTTCCGTACCTGGATCGCACCGATCTGGTAAAGACCACGCTTTCAACAGTCTCGCGCACGATGATGGAAGGAATCGGTCTGGTCATCATCGTCCTGATTCTGTTTTTGGGCAGTCCACGCAGCGCGCTCATCGTCGCCACCGTGATTCCGCTGTCCCTCCTCATCGCGTTTATCCTCATGCGGGTGACCAACATTCCGGCCAACCTCTTGTCACTTGGCGCGATCGACTTTGGCATCATTGTCGACGGTGCGATCGTGGTGATGGAGTCCATTTTGCGCAAACGCGAGCACAGCCCACACACCGAAATGACAGAGCACGATGCGATCTCTGCCACTTCGCAGGTGGCCCGCCCGATCTTCTTTGCGAAAGTGATCGTCATTACCGCGTATCTGCCGCTGTTCGCATTTCAGCGGGTCGAAAAGAAGCTGTTCACACCCATGGCGTACACCATCGGGTATGCGCTGGCAGCGGCTCTGCTCGTCGGTCTTGCGCTCATTCCTGGTCTGTCTTTGGCTGCACTGCGGAAACCTCGCAAGCTGTGGCATAACCCCGTCCTAAGCCGAATCGAACAAGGCTATACCAGGCTGGTTCATCGTCTGGTTCAGGCTCCCAAGCTCGCGCTGTGGCCCGGAGTTCTTGCCGCCGTGCTGGCGATTGTGTTTGGGATGCTGGTTGGAAAAGGATTCCTTCCCGAGCTGGATGAAGGATCGATCTGGCTTCAGGTCCAGCTTCCGCCTGGTCTGTCGCTCGAAAAAGCGAACCAAATGGCGACGGAAATTCGGGGCGCTGCGCGGGAGTTTCCGCAGGTCAGTTCCATCGTCACGCAGCTTGGCAGAAACGATGACGGGACCGATTCCTGGACGCCTTCCCACATCGAAAGCTCGGTCGGACTGATTCCCTATTCGCACTGGCCGCGCGGCATGACCAAAGCCGATCTGATTGCCAAGATGACGGCCCGCTTCGCGCACATTCCAGGTCTGGTTGTCGGTTTCAGTCAGCCGATGATTGACGGAGTGAACGACAAGATTGCCGGTGCGCACAGCGACTTGGTGCTCAAGCTGTTTGCAGCGGATCTCGTGGAAGCGCGCAAGCTTGCCGAAAAAATGGTCGACGTTCTGCGCACCGTTCAGGGCAGCGCCGATGTTGCCATCGATCAGGAACCGCCTCTGCCACAGCTTCAGGTCCGCGTCGATCGCTCTGCGGCTGCGCGATACGGAATCAACGTGTCCGACATCGCAAGTCTCATCGAGGTTGCCATCGGTGGAAAAGCCATCGCCGAAGTCTTCCAAGGAGAGCGTCGATACGACGTTGCGGTCCGTTTCGAGCCGCGCGTTCGATCGTCACGCGAAGCCATTGGTGATCTGACGATTGCGACCCCAAGCGGGGCAAGAATTCCGCTGTCGCAAGTGGCAAGGCTAGAGCTTCGATCCGGGGAAAGTACGATCACGCGTGAGACCAATCGTCGCCACTTGACCGTCAAGCTCAACCTACGAGGCCGCGATCTATCGAGCTTTCTTACCGAAGCACGGGCCAAGATCTCACGCGAAGTTCCGATTCCTTCTGGAAGTGAAGTGCGCTGGGGTGGGCAGTTTGAAAATCAACAGAGAGCGGCGACTCGTCTGGCGATGATCATTCCGATCGTCCTCACGCTGATCTTCATTCTGCTGTATGGCGCGTTCGGAGTGCTGCGCTACGCAGGTCTGATCTTGGTCAACGTGCCGCTCGCACTCCTAGGCGGCATGGTGGCGCTGCTTTTGCGAGGAATGACGCTCAACGTCTCCTCCGCGGTTGGTTTTATCACGCTGTTTGGGGTGGCAGTGCAAAACGGCGTGATCTTGGTTTCGGGTCTGAACGAGCTACGCCGGACAGGAATGCCACTTGCGCAAGCCGTCGCCGTCGGGGCCACCCAGAGGCTGCGTGCAGTCCTACTCACAGCGACGGTGGCTGCGCTGGGAATGCTGCCAGCCGCCTTGGCGCACGGAATTGGATCGGATGTACAAAGACCCCTTGCAACCGTGGTGGTTGGGGGTCTTCTCAGTGCCACGCTCCTCACCCTGTTTGTCCTTCCGGCGCTCTACTACGTTATCGAGAGGCGCTACGATCACTCCGATGATCGACACGATCCTCCGCCGCCAGATCAAGAAGTCCCAGCATCGCAGGCGCTCTCGGAGGTGGAAAAGTGAAGCGATCACTTCTGTTCCTGCTCCTCACAGGGAGTCTGGTTCTTGGTCTGTGCGAAAGTGCTTTTTCACAAGAATCACCGACGCCGCTGTCGTTCCCTTCCTATCTCCAGAAAGTGACACGAGAGAACCTCGATCTCCAAGCTGCACGGTTTGGCGTACCGATCGCGAAAGCCCAGGTGGAAGTCGCCAAGATCTTCCCCGATCCGGTTCTCACGGGCGGAATTGCTCAGCTCGATGTCTCCGGTCAGTCCGCCCCCCTCATGAGCACACTCGGCGTAACGATTCCTATCGAAATGGGCGGCAAACGGAGTGCTCGCATTTCCGTCGCTCTCGCCGAGCTTTCTGTGGCTGAAGCAGAGCTGGTCGATGCGGTCCGCAAGCTGCGTGCGGAAGCGGCCTCCGCGTATGTGTCTGCGCTCACTGCGCGACTGGTCGTCGATCGAAAGCGCAAGACGCTGGAGAGTCTGCATCGCCTCGTCGAAGTCAATCAGAAGCGCCTGCAGAGCGGAGACATCGGAGACGTCGCCCTGATTCAATCGCGCGTCGAGAGCCAGCGCTATCATGCCGAGGTCTTGGCTGCCGAAGCAGAAGAGCAGGCTGCCGATCTTGAGTTGGCTCGCTTTCTGGGACAGAGCTCTCCCCAGAAGTCTCTGCGACTCGAAGGGAATCTCCAAATACCGCCACGTCACTTCCAGGCGGACACCCTGGCGCAAAAGGCCAGAGACCTGCGTCCCGATCTGCTTGCGCTCAAGCGCCGTGAGGATCTGTCACACGCGCGACAGACGCTGGCTGCCCGCAACCGAATGGTCGATGTGTCTGTTAACGCAAGCTGGCAGCGGAGTCTGTATTCAGAGCCGTTTGCGTCGCCCCAGTACGATGCGGTCACCGCACAGCTTTCGCTGCCCTTGCCATTTTCGCGCATTTTCCGAGGAGAACTTCTGGCCGCTGCGCAGGCCAAGCAGCAAGCGGGGATCAGCTACCAAGCCGCAGGACTCCGCGCAGAAATCGAAGTCAGACAGTCCCTTCTGCGGTATGAGGCCACCGTTGCGCAGCTAAAGCTCTATACCCAAGGAGTGCTCGCCGATGCAGACAAGGTCCTCGCGTCCATCTTGTATAGCTATCAGCGCGGCTCGGCAACGCTGCTCGAAGTACTCACTGCCCAGCGCACCGTTGATGATGTGTATCTGGCCTACCTTGCAGCGCTGGGAGAGCACGCAAGGCAGCTTCTCGCGGTGCAGCAAGCCGCGGGTCTGGACATCGAGCTAGGCGATCACTAGTCATCCTTCGCAGACGGCAGGCGCAGACAGCAGGCGCAGACAGTGGTTTCGACGCAGACATTCGTCCACCACAGCGCGGCTTTCTTGGCTGGGACATATTGCCCACCTGTCGCAATTTGTCACAACCAACCGAGCCTTGTCGGCGGCAGCTCAGCGTCGACCGGCGCGACGGTGTTCGTGGCTCCTCCGGCTCCGCGTGAAGAGACAGTCTTTCAGGCACGTCGTTTGCTGAACTTCGGAACCGACTCTCTCCGTCGGATGCGCCGTACTCCTCACCGAGTCCTTCCTGCGCTTACGGGGAGCGTTTTTGTCGCTACCAGTGTTCTCGATCTGGAATTGGAAGCCGCATGAATGCCCGCAGTCTTACTCCCGTTCCACGCACGCCAGTGGCAAGAGTCGTTTGGGCAACCGACTTCTCGGAGGGAGCCGCCCAGGCCGCCACCAGACTCGTCAGTCTGCCACTCGCGGAGCAAGCGCAGATTACGCTGCTGCATGTCATTCCCGAGAGTCACTTGATGTGGCTGCCAACGCAGGTAGAGCAATCGGCCCACGCACAGACCGATCTGGTCGCTCGGCAGCTAAACCAAGTCCTGACCACTGTCGGTCGACGGGATGTGGTTGTATCCCCTGCCGTATCGATTGGTGCGCCACATCATGAAGTCGTCCGCAAAGCATCACTCCTTGGCGCAGATCTCATTGTGATGGGCCGCCATGGGAATCGACCTGTCCGCGATCTGTTGTTTGGCTCTACGGCTGAACGAATCGTTCGCTGCAGCCCGACTCCGATGCTGATCGTGGCCAAGCGAGCCGGTCACCCCTACTTCCGGCCGCTCGTGGCGGTCGATCTGGAAAGTGAGTCCTCGCGCATCATCGCCACGGCCTTGCGACTCATTTCCGCGAGCTGCCCGCACGTAAAGCTCCTGCATTCCTACCATGTTCCTTATGGCCCCTTTGTGAATCCGGATGTCGAGGAGAGTGAACGCATCGAGCACCGGCAACAGCTTCGCGAAAAGGCCGAACAGCGCCTGCGCGAGCTGATGAAACTGCACAGGATTCCGAGCGTAAGGTGGCGTCGTTCCGTGGTTCAGACCGAACCACGCCAGGCCATCCTGCGGGAGAGCGTGCTCATTCGCGCCGACCTGATTGCCATTGGGACGCACGGACGCGCGGGGCTCCTGCAGTCGCTGCTCGGCGGCGTGTCGAGCAACGTGATTCAGGCAGCCACCTGCGATGTCCTGGTGGTACCAACGTTTCAAACAGAGCCCGCATCGCAGTCGCCCCCGTCCTAGTCACAAAGACACGACCGCTTGGCGCAAGCGGATTCCTACAGGACGTTCGACGCCAGCTCGGCCAGCGCAGAGCGCTCTCCCTTGAACAGAGACACCGTCCCTGCGAGCGCTTGTCCTTTGAAGCGCTCCACCACCGTTGTAAGTCCGTTGT
>CAYTGC010000063.1:0-22456 GCA_964437195.1 uncultured Myxococcales bacterium
CCAGCACAAGAGGCCATCGTATCGTATGTGTTGCCAGTTTATCTAGGAGCGTTCGTTTTCCGACGGATGTCCAGCGCGATCTTGCATGTGGTATGCAGCGTCCGTGCCGCCACTGCGCATCACGACCCTTCGCACCACGGGACAAGTCGCCGCCTTTCCAGCTGCTGCGGTTTCGCTCTACGACCTGGCACTGTTGTCGGCCCCAGAAGAGCTGCGGGTACGGCGTCTCGGGGCGGCAGGTCTGGTCCTGCGCGATTTCTTGATCGTGAAAAACGCGGCCAGCGCGCTGCGGGATGCGGGTGGACAGACCAAGGCCGTGGGCAAGCTCCTGGCGGCAGCCGAAACCGTGGCGGCCTCACCGCAGCTTCTGAATCGCGCGGCAAAGCGTATCGCCGAACCAACCGAGCGCAGCGAGGAGGCACCTCAGCGTGCGGCACAGGCCGCCAGGTTGACCGAGGTCGCCCGACTTCTGAAGTTCACTGCCGACACATTCGGAAGGCGCGCGACGAGCGAGTCACGGCTGTTCTGCGAAGGGCTGCGCCACCTTCACGACCATCCGCTGCTTCAGGCCGCCGCCGAGGTTGAGCTTGCCGATCTGCACATGGCCGCAGGAAGTGCGGAAGACTCGCTGCCGCTGCCGGCCTGGTTGACTGCGCTCGACGTGCTGGCACGGGGGACCCGACCTCTGCGCATTGGACTGCCTGCGGTCGATGATCGGCCTGCACTTCAGCGCGCACTGAAACCCATTTTTGATGCCATCTATACGCGGCATGACCTGGCCATCGAACTCGATGAACCATGCCCGATAGGCCCCTTTTCTGAAGGCGATTCACCGTGGTCACGCTGCGTCCGATCACTGTTTCGTCCGCGCACCGCGGGCTCCCTGGTAAAACCCGGAGAACTAGATGACCGCGTGACGCTTCATCCAGCGTCATCCCCGCAAGCTGAAGCGCTGGCCATCGCAGCGCACATCCAGGGGCTCCTTGAACGTGGCGTATCCGCAGCGCAAATCGCGGTCGTTTCTGAGTCAACGGATCGTCGCAAGCGACTCGCTTCCGTGCTGGCCCGGGCCGGAGTACCAACCTCACCGATGGCTGGTGGAGTGGCTGGACCCACGACCCGAACCGCTGAACTTCCACCGTCGCTGCGGCTCGTGTCTCTGCTGTTTGAAGTGCTCCTGCTCGGTCTGCCGCGGGAGGGTTTTGTCCAGATTCTGACCAGTCGCTACGTTCGATTTCCAGGGCCGCTGGGCGATCGCCCATGGCTGGTTGCGCAGGCACTGCGGACGGCGGGAGTTCGGACACTCCGGCACCCCGAGCGCAGTCGGTCGCCGTCCGTCGAGCTGTGGGACAGTCAGCAGGCAAGCGAGCCAACGTGGGGACTGGTCCGACTGCGGGCGTGGCTCTCGACGCAGCTCCAGCCGACAGACGCAGAAGCGGAAAGACGACGTCTGCCGCACCTACCACTTCTGCTCGAGCAGATGGAGCAAGCCCTGCGCGAGCTTTCGAGCTTGCCGAGCGAAGCCACCGTCGCCGACCACTGTCGCCAGCTTTCGCGCCTGCTGCATCGCCTGCGGTTCTTTGAGCGAAGCACGATGCCGCCGCAGCTCCCCAGCGATGATGAACCGGCGAGCGCAGACTTGTGTACCCGGCTTCTCGACGCACATCAGCGGGACATGGCGGCCAGCGCGATGCTCGCCGAACTGCTGGACGAGCTGCCCAAATGGACCGCTCGGCTGGGTCAAGCCGACCAAGGACTCAGCCAGCGTGAATTTGCACAGCTTCTGCGCATGAGCCTTGGTCGTCAGTGGCACGAGGAGCTGATGGTTCCGCAGCCGCACGCCGTGTGCATTGGGGAGCTGGCCGACCTCGCGCCGCGCACCTTCACCCACCTTGTGCTCGCCGGGCTCGTTGAGGGGGAGTTGCCGACCTTTCGTCCCGAAGACTCGCTGCTGCCTGATGAGGATCGCCGCCTGCTCGATCGCCTGGCTGACCGTCCGCTGTGGCCGCTGGCGAACCAAATGAACGATGGCGAGCCGCTGAAGCTTGTCGTGGCACTGTCGCACTGCGAACAGGTCCACCTGTTCTGGCCGACCGCCGATGAAGAGGGAAGACCTCTCCCGCACTCGCTGTTTCTGGATGAGATCTGCTTTGCCGCCGGAATCCCCGATGACAAGCTGAAGTCCCAGCCAGCGCCGACGAAGAGCGTGTACCTCGCTGACCTGTGGCGACAGTCTGCCCAGGACGAAGCGCTCTTTGCTGAACTTTCCCGACGAGAACGACAGCGAGCCATGCGTCTTTCGGCCCTGAAGAGCATCGAAGAGCAGCGCAGTCGCTTCTTTGCCGCCACGATCGCCGACGCTGATTCAGCCAGCAGCTACAGTCACCCCTTTGTCGGCAGGCTTCTCGACGATGGCTTGATCGCAGTGCTACAGCCGCGCCTACCGGGAAGCCCCAAACACCCGCTGTCTGCGTCGGTGTTGGAAGACTTCGCACGCTGCCCGTTTCGTTTTTTTGCTCGTCGCGTACTCGGGATTCGGCCCGCCAACGAAGGCCGAGAAGAGCTCGATCCGCTGGCCTCGGGACGACTTCACCACGCCGTGCTCGAAGCATTCTTCAAAGACAGGCTTGCGCACAATCGCCTGCCGCTGCGAGCGGACGACGACGACCGGGCGGCGCTGGAACGGGCGATTGAAGTTGTCGTCGCTGACTTTGTGAAGCGAGAACACATCGGTCACCCTGCGCTATTGCGGGTTCGGCTGGGAAGGCTCCGCGTCGAGCTCAATCGACTTATCAAAAACGAAGCGGCCACGCCTCCACAGCCAGGTTGTTTGCCATCGCTGTTCGAGTGGAAATTTGGTCCACTGGCGATCGCCGCAGCAACGGGTGACGAAGGCAGAATGGCGCTGCACATCCACGGCATCATCGATCGCGTCGACCTGGGTCACGGCAAGGCGGTGGTTCTCGATTACAAAGCCGGTCGCCTCAATCGCTACGAGGCCCAGATTCGCGAAAAGCTACTAAAGACCTCTTTTCAGCTCCCTCTCTATGTCGCAGCGCTGCGCGCCGATCCGACGCTGCAAGCGAATACCCGACTCGATTCCGTCGTGGCTCGCTACTACTCGCTGCGGCAAGGGACGGTCAGCAAACCTCTCGACAATCCGGACATGACGACGCTCGATCCGACGGTGCGACTCCAAAATCCAGACGGCAACGTTGCAGAGGTCGCGTACCGATTGTGGAGACGACTGCGCGACGGTGACTTTGCGGTGGTACCGAACACCTGCGAAAGCTGTGGGCTCGAAAGCGTCTGTCGCATCAGCACCGCACCGCTCGACGTACCACCGGATGGAGGCGAACCCAGCGGCGACAGCGATGACAGTCCGATTGCAAGCCAGCAATCTCCGACGCGCGACTTCGAAGAAGGAGACGGGCGATGAGCAAGCCGCTGCGTTTTCTCCTCGAACGCGATCGCGTGGTCCAGGCAGGAGCGGGAACCGGCAAGACGCACGCACTGCTGACCCAATACCTACACCTTTGTGCCGGTGCGACCGCTCACCGACGGACGATCCCCCCGCAGCAGATCTGTGCGCTGACGTTTACAGAAAAGGCGGCCGCCGAAATGCGCGAGCGGCTGGTCCGTCGAGTCACAGCGATTTGTCGACAGTTCAGCGAGGTAGGTGCCGACGAAGGAGTCTCAGCTCTCTCGGTCAATGAGCCCGACCTCGTCGATAGCGCGTCCTACCTTCAGATCAAACTTCCGAGCCTTGAGGCCTGGGATCAGACGCTTTCGAGCATCTCTTCAGCGACGATCGGGACGTTTCACGCGTTTGCAGCCTCTCTGCTTCGTCGCTATGCGCAAGTGATTGGCGTCGACCCAGACTTCACACTCCTCGACGAAGACAGCGCCGCGCAGCGACTTCGCGAAACCTGTGAAGAGCTGGTGCTGAACGCCATCGAGGAACCAACCACGGTATCGAGCGACCCAAGCTTTCCAGCGACAGTCGAACACCTTCTCACCGAGTTGGGCTTCTCTGCGGGAATCGGTGGCGACGGCGGTCTCGTCGAGGTGCTCTGTCGCCTTCATCGTCAGCGCGCCGAGGAAGGACGCCCGGGAGAGGGCCTGGCGGCAGCATACGACCTGCGACTGCTCGGCGAAGCCCTCATCGAAGCCCGTGACCTGCTGGTTTCTTCCCTGTCGGAACTAGCGGCGCGGGCCGACGACATTGGCGGCAAGCGGGGCGAACGAGCCGCCCAGCTTGGCGGTCTGGCGACGCGCATCGCCGATTCTTTGCGAGACTTCGACGACATCGCCTCGCTGCGGCCCGAGTTTGCCCAGGTTCAGGAGCACATAAAGAACATCCAAGGCCCTCGCGGTGCCAAGGCTGACCCCTCGCTGACCCAAGCCATCAAAGAATGGAAACAGCAGAGCAAAGATGCTCTCGAGGACCTCGAGGCGCTGTTGGTTTCCCGTATGGCCGCGCCGCTCGCCAAGGGTCTAGAGCTGTTGCTCACGCCGCTTGGCGAGCGCTTTTCCCGTCTGAAACAAGAGGAAGCGGTCCTCGATTTTTCCGATCTGTTGCGGCTCGCCCGAGATCTTCTGCGCGATCACGCGACGGTCCGCCATGAGCTGCGGCAGCGCTTCCAAGTGTTTCTGATCGATGAGTTTCAGGACACAAGTCCCATCCAAGCCGAGCTTGTGGCGCTTCTCGTCGGTGATGAAGGACATGAACCGGGACGGCTATACATCGTCGGCGACCGCAAGCAGTCAATCTACGACTTTCGGGGCGCAGACGTCGCGGCGTTTACCCGGCTCTGCGGTCGGCTGCGGCAGCTTGGGGCCGACGATGAGACGCTGGATCGCTCGTACCGCTCGCTGCCCGGAGTGCTGCAGTTTGTGAACTCGCTGTTTGCGCAGGTGATGAGGCCGCCGACGGACCAGTCACCCGATTGGTTTGTGCGCTGGGCGCCCGAGCACGATCCGCTCAAAGCCCAGCGCTGCGACGAACAGACGTCATATCCCCAGGTCGAACTTTTGCGCCCGGCCAGCCCTCCTCCGGTGGATCCAGCGGCCGAGGCGGTGCATGTTCCGTCGATCGTGCGTGAGTCGGCGCTCGTCGCACAGCGGATCTCCGCGCTGCTCTACGACGGTGTGCGCGCCGGCAAAATCGTCATCCTGCTGCGACGTTTCACGCATCTTCTGCATTACACGACGGCCCTCCGGCGGAAACGTATTCCGCACTACGTCATCCGAGGCCGGGGGTTCTTTGCGGCCCAAGAGGTGCGAGACCTCGCGTCACTGCTTCGCCTCGTCGATGATCCGAGCGATCTGCAGGCACTGGTGGCTGTATTGCGCTCACCTCTTTGCGGTCTTTCCGACGAGTCGCTGGCGCGACTGCATCTCGCGGGACGACTGTCTTTCGTCGAGCTGACCGCAACGCCGACAGAATTTCGAGAGGACCCCCCCGATCTCGACGAGGCTTCGGTTCCAGCGCATCTCCATTTGCGTTTGCCCGCTGATGAAATGACCCGGCTGCAGCGCTTCGTTGGGCTGTTTCGTGTCTTGGCTGCCGAGGCCGATCGTTTGGACCCAGCAGAACTTCTGTCGCTGGCGCTCGATCAATGCGACTACCAGGCCGTTCTGGCGGCCGATCCCGATGGTGGACAGCGTCTGGCCAACGTCGAACGACTGATTGAGCGTGCACGCGCCTACGCGGGTCGGCTGCGGGCCTTTGCGCGTTTTCTTCGTCTTCAGACCGATCCCGACCTGGCGGCCCAAAATGGCGATCCGAGCGATGAGCCAGCTGCGCAGCTGCTCAGTGAACACGATGACGCCGTCCGCATCATGACGGTCCACCAAGCCAAAGGGCTGGAGTTTTCGACCGTTATCGTTGCTGGCTGCACCACTCGCGAGCGCAACGATTTGCCCCAGGTTGTCTACGATCGCGAGCTGGGGCTTGGACTGTCGCTGTATGTCGACGGTGAACGACGGAGAACGCTGCCGCAGAAGCGCATCCGAGCCCGTCGGAAGCTACGCGCTGAGGCAGAGTCCGCACGCCTGTTTTACGTCGCTGCAACGAGAGCCAAAGATCGGCTGATCTGGGCTGGTGAGAGTGATGGCAAAGGCGGAGGCACCTGGCGTCAAGCCATTGAACACCTGCGCTCACAACCGGAACATGCAAATTTGTGCGCAGAGTGGTCACCGACGCAGCAACAGCAAAAAAATCCGCTGCCCGAACCCGCGATCCCTGGCCTTCCAGCCCGTCTGACTGCCACCCAACCTGCTGCCGCGCGATTCTACGACCTACGATCTACACCAACGGATCGAACCACGTTGCTGGCGACGCTTGCGGCAGAGCTTTTGACCTGTCAGCGACGCTATCACGTCCAGGCAGGACGGCCGCTTTGGCTCGCGCGGCCTGCGGAACGGGCCAAGACATCCGACGAGACGATGCAACTTTCCGTCCAGAATTGCCTGCGGGCCGGCACACTTCCGCAGCGGCTCTTGTCACTGGTCGATCTCTCGCGCCGCGGCGAGGATCTGGGAAGTGTGATGGCGGCTCTCGGCGTCTTGCGCGAAAGCGCCCTCGCGCAGGAAACCATGACATGGCTCACTGTGTTGTTCCGCAGCCGCTGGTTTTCGCGCGAGCTATTGGCCCCGGAGACGCTTTCGTCGCTGCGCCGTGGGTACACCTATCATGTGCCGCTGGGCTCAGCTGCTGGACTTTGGATCTTTGGGATTCTGGATTTGGTCTGGCAAAGTCCGGATGGAACGACGCACGTCATCGATGTCCAGCTACGAAGCCCACCGCCGCAAGAGCACGCTTTCTTTGCCGCAAGACGTGCATTGCTCGCGCATGCCGCAGCAGAGATCTTCGCGACCCAGGCGCCAATACGCGTCGGCCTGCTGTTCCTGCAAGATGCCGAGCCGGAGCCGCGTTTTGGATGGGTAAGCAGGCAGCAGAGGGATGAAACGCTTGCTCAACTGGAGCGCCCACCCGCCATGCCACTACATGGCCCGCAGCTCGGCCAGCTACCAATCCATCCTGAACACGAGTGCCGAGCGCTGGCCTGCGAGCTTCGCGCGTATTGTCACAGCACGCCGCAGTGCGCGGCAGAAACAGTGAGCTAGCGCCCCGCTACTGCTTCATTCCGGGCTGCATCGGCTGCATTGGCTGCATTCCGGGCTGCATCGGCTGCATTCCAGGCTGCTGCATTCCGGGCTGCATCGGCTGCATTCCGGGCTGCATCGGCTGCATTCCAGGCTGCATCGGCTGCATTCCAGGCTGCATCGGCTGCATTCCAGGCTGCATCCCGGGTTGCATTCCGCCCTGGTTCATCTGCGCGCCCATCATCGTTTGCAGCTTTTGGAAGAGCTGGTTGTACTTGCCCTGCGCCTGCGTCGCCTCAAGCTGCCGACGATCCGCTGTCATCTTGGCATCGTCCGCCTTGCGCTGCGCGTCGGAAGCCTGCTGATCAAAGGTCGACACTGAAAAATCTGCCGTCGGCTTTTTGCCCTTCGCGGCTGCGAGCTGCGCCTTCGCCTGCTCGTATCGCGACTTGAGCGCAGCAATCCGCGTCTCCGCCGAGTCAACGAGCGCGCGCGCCTGGCCCCGACGTGCTTTCGCCCAGTCGATCTTCGCGTCGGCAACTTCCTTCGCAAGCTGCTTCAGCTCGAGGTTGCTCTTCGCCGAATTCATCCGGTTGAGGTCTTTGGTTGAATCCGCCAGATCTCGTTCCGCCTTCGCCATGTTCACATCGGCTTTCGCCTTGTCGTATTCAGCGTCGGCAACAGTCAGCTCTTTGTCGGCGATCGAAGCGTCGCTGACCGCTTTGTTCTTTTCTTCGTTTGCTTGGTTCAGCTCTGACTGAATCTGTAGCATCTGCGACTTCTCTCCCATCGAGACGTCAGCGAGCAGTGCATCGTCAATGGTGTACTTGGGCCCCGAGCTACAGGCGCCGAGCAGAACCGAGGTAAGCAGCATGGAACGGAAAAGAACGCGCATGATTCCTCCAGATATCGTCTCACTCTAACTCAAACTTGGGAGCGGCGGCGGCGCTCGTCCGCCGAAGTGGACGAAAAGCAAGCTTGTGAGCGAACAGTCGTCGGAAACTAGCCAGAAGCGTTGCAGGTAATCCCAAGTACCAGCAGGCCCTTGTCGTGTTTGATCCCGGCTTGCAGCACAGTTCCGCCGCTGTTTATCACAAACTTCGTCGACAGAAGCTTCGCTTGGCCATCTTGAATCTCGAGCTTCAACCGCAGCCGATGCTTGCCACCGGTGTCGGCCCTGCCTTCATACGAGAGAACCCCTTGGTGATCGCCTGGCACATCAAAGGTCTGCGACGATCCATTCGCAATCACCAGCTCATGTTGTTTGAGAAGCCCAAAGCCGGTCCACGAATCGAGCGGCGGACGGGTTAGCTGCGGGCGCAGCGGCTCGAGTCGCGAATCAAACTGGCCCCCTTGCTTGGTTGCATGTATCACCCGCACCGAGCACGATGCTTTCGTCGCTGTCGCTGACTCGGGCTGGCTGGCTTTCGACGGCTCCGTCTGAGCAGAAGCGATCTGTGGCAGGCCCAAGGCAGAGACACCGATCGCCAGTGCGAGCCAATGCCGACGGTTGGTTACAGGCTTTCCCATTCGTCTTCTTCCTGGTGATCAAACCAAATCAGGGTCGTGTCATTGCCGTGGTCGTCGGCAACCTTGAGCACAGTGGCGCCGCCACCAACAACTTCCAGCTCTTCGACATCGCAGCTATTGTCGCGCGAAGCTGCCGGTCTCCAAACAAAGACCAGCGTCGCAGCGAGCGCCAGCGCGGATAACACTGCCGTCGTGCGGCGCAACACCTTTCGCCGCAGTGGCACCACGTTGTCGACTGGCGAACTGTCCAGCTTGCCCTCGATCTGCGACCATACGTCGATCTGATGCGCGGCAGCCTCGGTCTCGACGGCGGTCCTCACAGACTCCGACATCGACAAAAGCGCGTCGAGCTTGGCCTGATCGTCCTCGCCCAACTCGCGTCGAAGCACATCGGCTTCGTCGCTGGTTAGCTCTTTGTCAAACAGCTTTTGAAGCTTGTCATCGGCCACAGCCATGGTCGCTCGGGCCTACTCGGCCCCCTCCTGCTCTGCGTCCTCGGCGAAATCCGAAAGCAGCTCTTGCATCTGCCGTCGGGCATGAAACAGTCGACTCATCACCGTTCCTTCGGGACAGTCCATCGAATCGGCAATCTCTTTGTAGGATAGCCCCTCGACCTCGCGCAGGATCAGCACCGCTCGATGCTGCTCGGAAAGCTGCGCAAGTGCTGCGAGAATCCGTTTTCGTAGCTCGCTCGACTGTGCCACCCGCTGCGGACTGAACGACAGCTTCTGCGTCGACAGAATGTCGGCGGGACTGCCAACCTGACGATGCGACAGTCGCTCGTCGAGTTCGACTTCGCTGCCCCGTCCCACTCGGCGCTTCCGATCGATACAGAGGTTCACGGTGATGCGATAAAGCCAAGTGTAAAAACTTGCCGTCCCTTGGAATGACCCAAGGTGGCGGTGGGCCTTCAAAAAAGCCTCTTGCGAGATGTCGCGTGCTTCGTCGGGATCTTTCAGAAGCCCAAACGCCAACGAAAAGACCCGACGTTGATAACGTTCGACGAGAATCCGAAACGCCTTCTGGTCGCCTCGGCGGCTGCGCTCGACCAGATCGGCTTCGGCACGCTTCTGCTCGTCGGTTACATCCGGCTGCTTGCCCGGCTGGACCGGTGTCGGCAGAGGGATGACTTTTGCGGAGCTGTCGGTTGTCTGCGCCAAGGGTTGCCATCGAAAGAGTCCGTCGCATCTGCTCCTAGGACGGACTCGCGGAGTTCTCTATTCAGCGAAAGGAGCGCCTCGCTACGTTAACAAGAACCCGATAAGACGCCAATTGCTTGATAAGCTGCCGCCGTCCATGCCGGATTCTCTTTTTCTCAGTTGCCTGCTGATTTTCTGCGCGCGCGTCGGTGACGTTTCTCTTGGAACGCTGCGTGTCGTCATGGTGACGCAGGGTCGGCGCGGTCGCGCAGCGCTGCTCGGTTTTTTCGAGGTCATGATTTGGGTTTTCGCCGCATCTCGGGTGATTGGGAACTTGGGAAAACCGCACCTCGCCATCGCGTACGCAGCCGGTTTTGCCTGTGGAAATTATGTCGGACTCACCATCGAGCGCTGGGCCGCGATGGGAAATCAAGTCGTGCGGGTGTTTTCTCGTCGGGGTGAACAACTCGCCGACGAACTGCGGCAGCAAGGCTTTCGCGTCACGCTCTTCCACGGTCTGGGCCGAGACGGACCCGTCCATATGCTGTACGCCGAGACGGAGCGTCGACGGATTCCCACCATTCTCAATGAAGCCCGTCGCCTGGATCCACAGTGTTTCTACGTGGTTGACGACGTCCGTATCGCTTCGTCAGTCGATGATCCGCCGCGTAGACGCTGGCTGTCCGCGTATCAAATCCGTCAGCGGAAGTAGCTCTCCCGGCGATGACCCGAGCAGCCAGCGAGGCGATGTTGGCTACTTGTGAAGGAGCTTGAAGGCGTGCGTCCAGCTGCCACGCGTCATGCCTGGAATGCACCACAGCATGCACAGCGGCTCGATGGCTCGGGCGGCGGTGACAGCTCCCATATCCTCCACATCCCAGCCAAACTGATGCAGGACGTGCGTCACCTGCTCTTTCGCCGTCGAGCTATTGCCGCAGATGAACATGGACGGCTTCTGACCACCGAAATCAGGGTTCACGAAGAACGGATTGCCGACGCACGAGAACGCCTTCACAAAGTGAGCTTGCGGCGCCGCCTTCTGAAGTCGCTCCATCAGAGAGTCATTCGGTCCAGTGAAGAACTTCAGCACGCCGTTTTCGGGCGCCGCATCGGCAATCGGATTGGTCGCGTCAATGACCGTCTTGCCATCGAGCAGAGCGCCCAGCGAAGCAACGACCTCCTCAGCAACCGACCCCTTCACTGCCAGCACAACAACGTCGCCAAACTGCGTCGCTTCGGCAAAAGAACCGACTGCCGCACGCTCGCCCATCTTGGCCTGCCAGCTTGCAAGCTTGGCGCTTTCACGCGTGCCGCGCATGACCTCGTAGCCATGCTTCAGGAAACCATTCGCGAGGACTTCACCCACAGTACCGGAACCAAGGACAGCGATTTTTTTCATGTTCCACATGTTAGAGGCGATCTCTGCGGCTGGTCAACGCAGCTAGTTTCCTGACGGAAAATCTCGGCGAACCGAGAACCAGCCGTTCCTACCGATCGGCGGAGGTTTCGGCGGAGGACAGTGGTCACTGTGCCTATGCCCACACCGCAATAACCCTGTGATTTGTTACAATTGCAACATCTTTTCCAGTTTCTCTAATAAAATCAAACGCATTAAACCGATCAACAACTGGAGAATGCATCACGAATCCAGATTATTCGCCGATTGATTCTTTCTATCGAGATTACATCGAATCGACAAGGACAACTATTGATTCGATACCTATTCTGAATCAGATATTCCATTGCTGCAAAATAGATGCGCCTTTGCTTTTGACGTCGAACCGTCTCAAGGGGCGAGCCGTGGCGGTCATCCTCCCGGAGACGAACCTCAACAAAGCACAAAGTCTGGCGATCACGGGCCACGATGTCCAGTTCCCCCCGTCGAGTGCGATAGTTTCGAGCGAGGATCTGCAGCCCCTGCTCTTGAAGAAACAGCGCGGCTCGCGACTCGCCAAAGTCACCAATGGTCTTGGTTTCGGACATGACCCCCCAGCACGGCTCAAACGAGCCGATACGTATCGAAGCACCGATCTTCAGATGCCTCACAAGTACCTAGATACCGACGAGAAACGACTTGTCGAAGAAACGCGAAACGAGGAGAGACGATCTGCGCACACCACTGACGCGGACTGCGGAACACGACCGCAGCGCACAACCTGATGAGCTGTGCTGGTGACGAAAAACTGCACCAGCGGAAAGAAATGGCGCGGGGACTAGCCTTCAGCAGCGCTCGGCTCAGCCGCAGCGGTCTCGGTGCGCTTGGTGGTGCGCTCCTTGATGCGGGCCGCCTTGCCGGAAAGATCGCGGAGGTAGAACAGACGCGCCCGACGGACTTCGCCGCGGCTCACGACCTCGACCCGATCTATACGTGGCGAATGCACCGGGAAAATCCTCTCGACGCCCACGCCGTAGCTGATCTTGCGAACGGTGAACGACGAACGGAGCCCATGATGGTGGCGACGAATGACGACACCCTCGAAAGCCTGGGCACGCTCTTTGTCACCTTCCTTGATCAGCACCCACACGCGGACCGTGTCACCCACGCGGAACTCAGGCAGCGCCTGCTTGCGCAGAAGGGTCTTCTCTAGCAGTTCAACAGCGGGGACAACATCGCTCATCTCGAAATTCTCCTACGTTCCGGCTTCTTCGGCGAAGAGCCTGTCTAACATAATCGCCGTCGCTGAGCGCACCGAAAGATGATTATACGGGGCCGTTCCCTGAATCGGCTCGAGTACGCTATCGACTGTGGACATAAACTCGTCTGTGAGACCCCAACCGGTCCCCATCACCAGCAGCATCGGACGCGCCTCCTCAAGCAGCTTGGCGCGGAGAGCAGGTGCCGAGACGGCCGACTCCAGCGAACGAGCGGTTGTTCCCACGAGAAGTGGCCGCTGTCCATGCTCTCTAGTAATTGCATCGATGGCATCATCCGTCGTCTGCACCACGCGTATTCTTGCAAGCGCTTCTCGACGGAAATCGTTTTGATTTTGCCCTGGCCCTTCGTGCCAATAGCCCAGGATTCGCTCGACCAGTTGGCGCTGGGCAGCGACGGGATGAACGACGTAG
Organism: uncultured Myxococcales bacterium; assembly: GCA_964437195.1. Taxonomy (GTDB): domain Bacteria; phylum Myxococcota_A; class Polyangia; order Palsa-1104; family JAEUJZ01; genus JAEUKA01. The sequence goes on from CAYTGC010000063.1 coordinate 12,846, forward strand.
TAGGCAGCCACGCCGTATGTGCAGCACGATCGAGCAATGTCATGGATGTCAAGGTTCGTAACCGAAGTGCTTACGACCTGATGCTGCTTGTCATACACGGGGTGATGAACAAGTGCAACATATGATCGCTCGGCCAAGTGCGCAGATCCACTGGTGCCTTGACTACTCATGTCGGAGACCCCGCGCATTTTTCCGGAGCGTGGTCCGCGTCCCACGCCGCCAGCAGACGGTGATCTTCGTCCGTCAACGGGTGGCTGGCGAACAAGTCAGGCCGTCGCTGTCTCGTTCGAACCAATGAAAGCTGCCGACGCCAGCGGCGGATGTGCTCGTGGTTTCCGGAAAGAAGAACTGGTGGCACAGCCAGTCCTCCGATTTCTGCCGGCCGACTATATTGCGGATATTCGAGCAGCCCACTTTCAAAAGACTCATCCTGCGATGACTGCTCATTATGGAGAACGCCAGGGATTAGCCGCGAAAGCGCATCGACCAAAATCATCGCGGGCAGTTCTCCTCCCGTTAACACAAAATCACCGATGGAAATCTCATCATCTACATAATGATAAATACGCTCATCCATGCCCTCGTATCGGCCACACATGAGGATGAGACGAGGCTCTGTCGCGAGCTCACGAACCAGCTTCTGCGTCAGCGGTTTTCCCGTCGGAGCCATCACGATCTTGCGAGCCTTGCCATGCGCTGCCTCGATCGATTCCAGGGCTCGAACCATCGGCTCCAGGATCATCACCATCCCCGAACCGCCACCGTACGGAGTGTCATCTGTCGTACGATGTTTGTCCGTCGTGTGATCGCGCAAATTGTGCGCTCTGACGACCAGCAGACCTTTCGCAATCGCCCGTCCAGGAATGCTGATTCGCAAAACCGGATCGAACATCTCGGGAAAAATCGAGACAATGTCGATTGACTGCGCCATTAGATGTTCTCTGGTCGGTCCAAGTCTAATAGCCCAGCGGGTGCATCGATCGTCAACAGACGCCGCTCGGGATCAAAGGACGACAGGAACGCGGGGACGGTCGGCACAAGCGCCGACTCTCTCGGGGGACGAGCAATGACAAGCTGCGGTTGAGCACCAAAGCTCATCACCTCCGAAACCACGCCTATCCGCTCGCCATCCGTCGTGACGACATCGCAGCCAACAAGATCAGCGAGGTAGAACTCGCCCGGGTCAAGTTCACCAAGCGCAGAGCGCTTCATGAGCAGTTTTTGTCGTGTCAGTCCTTCAGCTGCCGTCCGATCCGAGATACCGTCAAGAGAAACCACATAGAAGCCGTTGGTTTCCCCTCGGCAACTTGTGATCCGCCACTGTTTGGGCCCTTCGGACTCTTTTTCCGTCCACAAGTGCTCCGCCACAGCAAGCGCCGACGATGCAGGGTCGTGGAGTTTCACCCGAAGCTCCCCACGCAGTCCGTGCGGACGGCAAACAGCGCCAATCTCTAATAGTTCGCGCGACATGTAGAACTGCTTTTGTCGGGATAGCAATCTGGACAGATGAAGCCGGAGCAGTGCAAGCAACGACTCATGGATGCCACAAAGACATGACCCACGCCGCAACTGCCCAGATCCAGCAATCGCGAAGATTGAGAAAATCTATGGGCCGCTCGGTACTTCGTGGGCCAATGCCGAGGCAGTGTCCCTGGTTCGTAGCAAGAACGAGTGCGTATTACTTGCTGGCAGACGCCGGAGCAGCCTTGCCATTCTTCGCCTGGCTGATCAGGAATGCCACCGTATCCGACGGCTCAGCGCCCTGGCTCAGCCAGTAGTCCACGCGCTCCATCTTGAACCGAATCTCAGCCGGAGTCCGCGTTGGATCGTAGACCCCAATGTGCTCGATAAAGCGTCCATCACGAGGGCTACGGGAGTTTGCCACCACGACCCGGTAGAACGGTGCTTTCTTCGCTCCAGCACGAGCCAGTCGCATCTTTACGGCCATGTTTCTTGGTCCTATCTATTTCGTCTGACGGAATCCCTTGCCGACGGGCACGGACAAGCCCAGGCAAGACACATTTTGTAGGCGACCCGACGAAAGTTGCAAAACAAATACAGTCCGTGCGTCTAGGTCGCTCGCGAGTCGGCAAGCCTACTGGCACGGTGTAGGTGCTGTCAAGGCCTTGAAATCGTGACCGTTCCGCTGCCGAGCCGCTGAGGAAGTGTGAGGGCAGGTTACGCGGCCTCGCGTTTTGTTTCTTCTTCGTCGGTGTTGGCACTGTCTTCGGCAGCCTCTGGAAGAGCACGCGGAGTCATGTCCCCCCGACGTAGCAAGGACAAAAGACGCTCGCGGAGGTTGTCCATGATCGCCGGATGTTCGGTGAGCCACTGCGCCGCTCGCTCCCGACCTTGGGCGAGTCGCTCACCCTCGAAGGAATACCACGCACCGCTTTTTTCGATGAGCCCATGCGTCGCAGCCAAGTCGAGGAGCTCTCCCGAACGGTGGACCCCCACGCCATAGAGAAGCTCAAACTCGGCATCGCGAAACGGCGGCGCGAGCTTGTTCTTCACCACCTTGACCCGAACTCGTGAACCAACCACCGTTTCCCCTTGCTTGATCTGCCCGATTCTTCGGATGTCGAGCCGCACGGAAGCGTAGAACTTCAGCGCGTTGCCTCCGGTCGTCGTCTCGGGATTCCCGAACGCAACGCCGATCTTCTGACGGAGTTGGTTGATGAAAATGACGGTGCAGTTGGCCTTGGAGGAGGCCGCCGTCAGCTTGCGAAGCGCTTGCGACATCAGTCGGGCCTGTAGTCCCATGTGTGCATCGCCCATCTCACCGTCGATTTCGGCCTTCGGCACCAGTGCTGCAACCGAGTCGATGACGATCAGATCGACGCCCCCCGAGCGTACGAGCGAGTCCGCGATTTCCAAGCCCTGCTCGCCACAGTCAGGCTGGGCGATCAAAAGTTCGTCGAGCTTGATCCCGAGTTTGGCCGCATAGTTTCGATCAAGCGCGTGTTCTGCATCGATAAATGCACACACACCACCTTGCCGTTGGACCTCGACGATGGCGTGCAAAGTCAGCGTGGTCTTGCCAGAAGACTCCGGTCCGTAGATTTCGATCACGCGCCCACGCGGATAGCCCATCACGCCCAGGGCAGCATCGAGAGCTATCGAGCCGGAGGGGATGGCTTGAACATCGGCGACTTCACGGCTATCGAGGGCCATGATCGCTCCTTTGCCGAACTGCTTCTCGATCGAGGCAACAGCGGTGGCGATCGCTTTGAGCTTTTCCTTGACTGCTTTCGAGATGGACATGGTCTCTCCTTGCTGAGGGTGGAGTAGGTCGCCCAAGCGCAGCTGTGGCTCGGACGGGGGGACTGGCTAAGTCGAGCTGACGCCGCTGCCAGGTCGGTCGAGGACCCGCAGCGAGAGGGCTTCGGCAATATGCGATACACCGACGGTAGGCTGCTTTGCGAGATCGGCGATGGTCCTCGCCACGCGTAGCACCCGATGAACGGCGCGATTCGAGAGCACATGTTTTTTGGCATATGCCAAAAGAAGCTTTTCGCCCGCAGGGTCTGGCTTGGCCACTTCGACGACGGAATCCGGGCTCAAAGTCGCGTTGCACAGGGCCTGTTGACCAAGTGCTTGGGCTCGCTGCTGCTGCATGCTGCGTGCGGCCACCACCTGATCTCGAACGGAGGAAGAAGACTCACCAACCCGACGTGCGTCGAGCAGCGTCTGATACTCAACGTGGGGCACCTCGACGTGCAGGTCGAAACGGTCGAGCAGTGGCCCGGACAATCTTGCCAGGTATCGACTCACGACGCCGAGATCGCAGCGGCACGTTCGCAGCGAGGAGCCGCGAAAACCACACGGGCACGGATTCATCGCCGCAATCAGCGAAAAAGAGGCTGGATAGGTCACAGCACATCGCGCTCGAACGATCGTGATCTGCCGTTCCTCAAGAGGCTGACGCAGTGATTCGAGCGCCGCACGCGGAAACTCGGGCAGTTCGTCGAGAAAGAGCACACCGTGATGAGCCAAGCTGATCTCGCCTGGTCGCGGGCTGCTCCCGCCACCGACAAGACCAACCACCGACACTTCGTGATGAGGGGCGCGGAAAGGACGCTGCCGAAGGAGCGACTGTCCCCCCAAAAGACCTGCGGCTGAGTAGATCGCCGTCGTCGTCAGGGCTTCAGCCTCGGTCATCGGCGGCAAGATGCTCACAAGCCGCCGTGCAAGCATGCTCTTGCCCGTCCCCGGCGGACCAATCATCAGCAGGTTGTGCCCGCCTGCCGCAGCTATCGCCAGTGCGCGCTTCGGCTGCTCGTTGCCTCGTACTTCGCTTAGGTCGCACGGGGCATCGGAAGATTGGCCAACCGGATGAATCTCCGTAACCCGGAGTAGCGGTGGCCCACCTTGCAGTGCCTCAACGACTTGCCTCAGGCTTGTTGCCGCGAAGACCTTCATCCCAGCCAGAGCGGCCGCTTCGCTCGCACAGTCTGCTGGCAAAATCAGTTCGTGAAGACCGTCTTTTTGCGCCCGCATTGCTATCGGCAGAGCGCCGCTGATTCGACGAATGCTGCCGTCAAGCCCCAACTCACCGAGCCAGAGGCGGTCCGCAAGCGCCTCCTCGGGCAGAAGCTCGAGCGCAACCAGAAGCGCCAGCGCAATCGGGAGATCGAACGCTGCCCCATCTTTGCGGATATCCGCTGGTGCGAGGTTTATCGTCACACGTCGCGGCGGAAGCGAAAAACCGGAGTTTTCGAGCGCTGCCCGCACCCGAACTGCGCCTTCCTTCACTGCGCTATCAGCCAATCCGACCAGGTTGTACTGGGGAAGTCCGAGGCAAACGTCGACCTCGATATGAACTGGATACGCCTCGATCCCGAGGACGCCTGCGGAAATGATCTTGGCAAGCACGCAGGCATCCCAAAGCAGCCTTCATGCCAGCTTTCACTCACTTTTTCCGTCGAGAGACTGCTCGGCCTTGCCGAACTATGTCCGGTGAACCGGACAGCGTCCGATTTTGGCCGGAGCTGCGCTCATGGGTTCACAATGGACTCGAGGGCGGCTCGTAGCTCTGGATACCTGAAGACATAGCCCGTCGAGAGAGCTTTCTCGGGAAGGACTCGCTGACTGCCCAGGATCACGTCGGCAGCTTCGCCGACCGCAACGCGAAGCGCGAGCTCGGGAACCGACAATCGTGACGGGCGGCGCAGCACATCACCGAGTGTCTTGGCCAGCTCGCTCATTCGCACCGGATTGGGCGCTGTCGTGTTCAGCGGCCCGCTCAGCGACGAACGATCTAGCGCAAGCTCGGTGAGACCGATGACATCATCAAGGTGAATCCACGACACGAACTGCCGCCCGCCCCCGAGTGGTCCACCAACGAACGCCCGGAAAGACGGAACCATCTTGGCCAGCATTCCGCCACCGTCGCCAAGCACGATTCCGATACGCAAAAGTACCACTCGAATCCCGAGTGGCTCCGCTGCTCGCGTTTCTTCTTCCCAACGGACACACAGCTGAGCCAGAAAATCGTCGCCTGGGGTCGCCTGTTCGCCCAGGCCTTCGTCGCCGCGTCGTCCGTAGTAGCCGATGGCCGAAGCGGCGACCCAGACACGAGGACGGGCATCGGGACCAAGCTTCTCGAGAGCGGCACAAATCAGCTTGGCGCTCTCGACTCGACTGTCGACGAGGCGCTGCTTGAACGCAGTGTTCCAGCGTTCACCGAAAACCGGCTCGCCCGCGAGTGTAACGACGGCATCGCAGCCCGCAAGATGCTGCAGCCAGTCCCCTTCTTTGGCCGGATCACCCTCGACAACCAAGAGGCGATCGGACGATTCGCTGGTCGGCAGATTGCGCCGATTGCGCGTCAGGGCCACGACCTTGTCGCCCCGCAAAAGGAGTCGCCGCACAAGCCGCTTGCCGACAAATCCCGTCGCACCGGTCACAAACACCTTCATCGCCGATCCTCGCTTTTTGCTGCCGGATTAGATGCCAGCGCCTTGTCAGACTACCGCGATTGGACAAGGCGAAGGTAGGGACGCAGTTTCTCAAGTCGCTTTGGACCGATGCCGCGCACCGAAAGGAGATCGTCGACCACCCGGAATCGCGCAGTCTGCCGTGCAACAACAATCGCCTCGGCCAGAGCCGGACCAACATCGGGCAACGCCTGAAGTTCGGCCAGGCTCGCCACATTCGGATCAAGCCCAAGCCCGAGCAAGATCTGCCGTTCACCCGACATCCGCTGCGGCGGGCCGACGAGCCGAATTCCATCCGGTGAAAGCGGCACGACATCCCCTGCCGTCACATTCCACCGCGTCGCTTCCGTCGGAGACAAGCAGCGCACTTGGCCACTTGCGAACTCGACGGGCACAGCACACAGACGCAGTGGCATCGGGCGCACCACCGGAAAAAGTGCCTGCGGCCAAGCCGCGAACAGCGAAAATCCGAGAAGCATCGACATAAGCAGCCAATAGGGCGGACGCACCGTCATGGCCCGTGGCAGAGCAGCCGACGTGCCAAGGTCGATCTACAGCAGCGGCCCAGCGTAGCCAATCGAGGCAAAGCTGCGCTCATCCTGATAGTGGGCCAGGCAGCACAGCGACTTGAGCGCCTGAAACCCCTGCCGTAACAACGCGAGGCGACTGTCCTGCCAGCTTGTCAGCATTGCGTCCTGCTCGTCCGAGCGCAGTCGGCAAAACCGAGCCATCCGCAGCTGCAAAAGAGGAAACAGCTCGACGAGATGCAAAAGTGCTCGCACATCCTGGCGAAGTGGTCGAGGCAGATTGGCCAGATAGCGATCAACAAACCGGCAGACTGCCACCCCGCCGTCTGACGCCACGTCAGGAGTGGCTCCATCAAGAATCCGCATCGCCACCGCTCGCAGCGTCTGGGATTCCGATGTCGATAGGATCGTCAGGCCAAGCGCTTGATCGAGCGCGGGCGGCCAGGCTCGACCCAACGTGTGTTCTCCGACGACAAGCGCAGTCCCAAGACCAATCGCCCCAAGCGCCGAAACTTGAAAAAACCGTCGCCGCTTCATCGCAACCGCTTCGTAGCACAGGGCCGACGATCTGCCCAATCGACGCAAATCGGCAGACATGGCTCACGGCCAAGCTTTCGCACGGATTTTCTCACGGTGGGGCGCGTCACATCAACGAGCTGTTGGCTACTCTTGGCCGTGGCGCCATCGTACAAAGAGCACTACGTGGCAGTCGAACGCTCGAGCTGCCAAGGGTTTTCGAGGATGCTACGAACCACCTTGGCCAAGACCGCAAGCTGCGCCCCGTCAATGAAGCGATGATCGATCGTCGCCGTCAACGTAAGCTGGGACTGCACTGTGACTTTTCCGTCGACGACTGCGGGACGCTCTTTCACTGCGCCCACCAAGATGTAGACCGGAACCCGAGTGAACGGCGTCGGAGGAACAAAGCCCTCCTCCAGACCAAACATACCGACGCTGGTGACGATGCACGAGCCGAATGGGAACGGCTCTACACCGAGCGCCGGAATGCTCAGTCCGAGACTGCTCGCCAGGAAACCCGTGACGTCGAGCATGGGCTTTAGCACCCACGTCGGCATCATCCGAATGGCGTTTTTGGACTTCTCATACGCCGGGTCGGCGGAAGCGCGGAGCTTGCCCGACTTGCTGGCCAGCTCGCGAGCGATCTCGACGACGGACTTCTTGTCGACATCGCAGACCTTGGCACGAGCGAGATCTTGGCCGTCTTCCAGCGCAACCAGGAAGGCGATGTCGACGGTGGGGAAGGGCTCGAACTCGCCAAACACGATCCGTCCGTTGAGTGTCGGCGCTTGCTTGAGCGCCTCCGCAACAGCTCGTCCGACGAGGTGGGTAAACGACACCTTTTCGCCGGTTTTTTTCCGAATCTCTTCGAGGTAGCCCAGACCGGGTGTAGCGTCGACGACCAGCTTGCCGTAAATGTTGCCCTCGCGCGGCGGCGAGTACGAGGCGATCGCCAGCTTTCGCCTCACGCTCATCTTTGCCATGGCACAAACCTCCGCGCCCAGTATATCCCCGGGTCGCACAATGCCTCTCACGCAAAGCGGTTGGAGACGAGCGGAAGCGACTTAGAAGCTGACTTTGCCGCGAACGAAGACTTCGGTGGCGCCTGCGGCCGGATCGCCAAACTTGGTCGAGCGATCACCGAGCATCACAAACGATCCCACCATCAGCTCGGTGCCATCGAAGACGTTCCAGATGATCTGAGGAAAGAGTACTCCCGTCGGGGCCCAGTCATCCCACAGCTTGGTTTGCAGATCGACCGATGGCAGCTTGATCACGCCAAACAAGCGCAGAAGAAGCCGCTCGTTTAGCACTTTCACGTCGAGACCAGCGACCACATAGTCACCAATCCGCGACTCGACTCGAGGCTGTGCCGCCACATCAATCGAGTCCTTGCGCGGCCTGGCGACTCGTCCAGCGCCGAACTCGTCGATGAAGCCGTGGACGTACTGAATGTTGACGTAGACATGGCCGCCAAATGCGTAGTCTGCCCCGATGGTCGCCTTAGGAAACGGGGTGCGGTCCACGACGACAGGACGCTGTCCCGCAGCGCCAACAGGAAGCGTATTGCGATAGTAGCGACCGTCGGGGCCAGGCACGTACTCCATCGCCCGGGGAGCATTCGGACTCGTGATGGCGTCGTAAAGGCCCATCCGCACTTCGCCGGGGAAGTTCACGGCCGCCTCGATCCAGTAGCCCATGCCGCCGAGCCGCTCGATCGAGCCAGCCATCTCGATACCAGCGACGTCGACGCGTGGATACACAAGCTGTGTCAGTGTCACATTGTTGTCGAGCGTTCCCGTCGACACGGACCACGCTGGGACCGGAATCCCAAACCTCCCGTGGTAGTAGGACAGACCCATGTCTTGCCCGAGCAGCTTCCACGCGATGCGTCCGCCAAACTGCATGTTGGCCGCAGATACTTCCGGCGCCAAGACGTCCGCCTCCACCGTCAGTGTTCGGCCCGCAGGAAGCAGCTCGCCCGTCACGGGATCGCGCACCGGCACATACACCGCTCGCTCGTTGTCGAGCGCCGCCCGCACCCCTTGATCGAGCACCGGCGCTGGCCGCAGCGGGTCGAGGAGAGCAAACGGTGCCGTCCTCGGCAGCTGTGCAGGCCGAAAGATCGGCACGAGCACCGCCGTAAACTGGAGATCCCCGATCGGGTTCCAATCGGCGCGGATCATGTTGTTGGCAAGCGCTCGCCCAAACAAAAGCGGGTCCGACAGATCCAGCGTGTTGAGGTTCGAGATCGGATTGAACTTGTCCGCCGCGCCCCACGGAACCGTCTGCCGTCCGAGCCGCAGATCGAAGCGCGGAATCACGTCGCCAAACAGGTTGTAAACGTCGATGTAGGCGGCGTGAACTTCCAGATAGTACGGATCAACGCGGTCACGCAGCGTCGCGGAGTCAATGTCGCGCAGGTCGGAAAACCCGTACAGCATCAGCTCCGCGTCGGCGACACCCCGGATTTTTTGGCCGAGCTTTAACCCAAGCTGCGCCCGGATGCGGTTCTCGTTGCGCGAAAAGCCGTTCTTCAGCAGCGCCCATTGAGACGGTGTCGGGGTGGGAAGCGCGCGCTCCTGACCTTGGATGCGAAAGCGCATATCCGACGAGATCGAGCCGG
>CAYTGC010000064.1:0-21400 GCA_964437195.1 uncultured Myxococcales bacterium
CAGCCTGGCTGTCGAGCAGGTTGCTTTCGCGTAGGGCCTGTTGGAGGTTGTGAAAAGCGCCGGGCTCTCCCTGGTCCGAAGCGGCGCTGCGAATGATCGATGAAGTCCTGACGTCGAGCTGTCCGTAGCCGACCATCCCGTATCGAACCGACGTAAGCTGCGGCCTAAGCGTGTCGATGATCTTGCGCTTTTCGTCGGCGGTCTGCGCTTCATTGACGCTCAGGAATGGCTGACAGCGATAAGTAATCGGCCCGAGAGTTGGGTCGTAGGGTAGGACGCTGTAGGTGACAGAGAACGTGCTGCTGTCGCGATCGACGACCAAAAGGCGCTCCGTGAAGAGCGAATCTTTGATGGCTTCGACACGAGTGACGGTGCAGCCGCCCAGGACCGTCACGCGTGAGAACTTCACGGTGGTTGCCATGACCGCCTGAGACATCCTCCGGGGCGCATCAATCACGCTGTCGCACGCTGACACCGAAGCGCCATCGGCCTGGATCGGCCCCGTCACCGAGTGATGCAGCTCGATCTGGACATTCCCAGGCTGAAAGCCCGCTGCCAGCGACACAGACGGAAGGTTCGGCATCATCGGCTGGCCGTCCGGCGCAAGCTGTAGTCCTGGAAGCAGCGTCGAGTGACGAATCACCAGCTTGCAAGAGTAGTCGGCACTTGTCGCCGAATAGGGCGAAAGGACAAGGCCTCCTCCCGCAATCGCCACGCCCTCGATCACAAGCTGCGATGCCTTCCCCAGCTTCACGTTTTGCAGGGGAACCTGGCACAGCAGCGTTGGCCGTTTCTTGCTCTTGGCCCGAATCGTCAGCGACCAGCCATCGGGAACACTCAGCGGCCCAAGACGGTAGACATCGCTGTCCGCAATCTCGATGACCAAGTTGGGAACGTCTCCGTCCCGCTGCATCGTCGGCCACTGGTTTGGGTCCGCAAGGCTCATCAGCGTCGTCTGTGGTTCACCACCACTGAGCGAAAACACCGGGACTGTCCCCGTATCGTGCAGGGTCCGTTCGTATCCACCACCCCCAAACCCACCGGCAGCCCCCACGTAGAACGTCGCCCAGACCTTTTGCGGATTTACATCGGCACAAAACGCAATCCGACCCAAGTCCGGATCGACAGCAATCACGACCTTGCGCTGCACCGGCTGGCCGTCGCCGCTTCGCTTGTAGGTAAGCACGGACGGAGGCCGCCACGGATTCGACAGATCCGCGGCGACCATCTGCTCGGGCGGGACTTCGACAGTCTGGCCCGCACTGTCGCGATAAAACACCCGCAGCACCGGCTCGGGATCAAAGTAGGGGTCCAAAAGCGTCCGTCCATCGACCAAAGCCTGCCGCCGCGCCTCGAGTGCGCGCAGCAAGATCCGACGACGAATTGGCTGCGGTGCTTGCTTCAGATCCGTCGGCGCTTCGAGCCCGGCGCGGCTGCTGACCGGTGACCAGATGCTCTGTGGATTGCCAAACGGACTCAGGGCATAAATGCCTGCTGCAATCGGCAGCGTCGCACCAAAATCTACCTTGGCCACGTCGCTGCGCCACACGTAGATGCCGACCTGTCCGGGATGAAACCTGCCCCGGGTACGAATGTCGACCGACCGGGCAATGCTCTCAAACGGAGTCCCGATGTTGTCGAGGGCATCGACCACGCGCAGACTTGGCGTCGCACGCACGCTGGGCAGCGGACTGTTCACATGCTGCGAGGAGACAACCAGCGGCATGAACTCGACAGACTGCGCCGACCAGCCGGTGATGTCGCGCGCCAGTGCGCCCAGCGTCTGCACCGTCCCTTTTCGCCGCTTGTAGGCCAGCGAGTTCGCGGTGAAGGCCCGCGCATGCACCGAATGCAAAAGCCGCGCGCCAATCAGGTCACCGATATACGGCACGGCCCACTCGTCACAGGTTTCGATAAACCAGTTGTCGTACAGGCGCGCAATGTCCGAATCGACGCGCGCCAGCTCGGTTTCGAGGAGGAGCAGAAGCGCCCGCAGCGGCTCGCCCTGCCCAAAGTCGCGCATCCGATAGATCGTCGGCAAGAGCGCATACAAACGCTCGCGGACGAGGTCCTCTGTCAAAGCCGGACTCATGGCATCACCCCCACGCTGCTGTCATCGAGCAAAATCACCAGGATCTCGGCCCCACAGCTTAGGCCGCCGCGGTCGACGCGTGCCGACTCGGCTTCGAGTGTCGTCTGCTTGCTCTGCGGACTGCCGTCGAACCACAGCCCATCGAGCACCACGCCCACGACGCCCAAAACACCCTGCACGACGCTGAGCACCGCCGTCGAGCGCACCGATTTTCCAAAGCCCCGATTGTCGAACGAAAAGACGGCCAGAAGCTCGCTTTGGACTGCGGCCACCACATTGGTTGCGTCGTAGTCACCATCCACAACAATGCGCAGCGCGACGCGGAAGTAGCGCGGGCGGTAGTCATCGACAAACAGCGGCTGCGTCGGATCGCCCAAAGACAGCAGTGCCTGCAAAAGTCCCTTCTGAAGCGTCGGCGAATCGGACAGCGGCTGGCCATCATCGGACGCGACCGTCAGATGCACCGACGGTGCCCCGGCTGCCCGCACTGCCGTCGCCAGCGCTTTCGAGATCCCGGGATACATCTGGGCGGTCCGCTCGTAGTCGCGCAGCGAAACCGCTCGTCCGAGTGTGGACACCGTGAGCGGGGCTTCTGACACAAGATCCGCGCCCGCTGTACTATCGGCGGCTCCACCAGCGGCCAGCGGATTTGCTACCCCACGCAGACCCAAAGGTCGCGTCAGCAAGATCTTGAGACTGCTCGCTGAAACCTCACCCGCACTGCCCCCACCCACGCGATACGTGGCGACGACGTTGTCTTGTCCACTTGGCAGCCGCGCCCCATGCTCGCCATCGCCAAACGTGACGACCGTATGGCCCGCTGCGTCATGCTCGACAACGTAGCAGTGGCCGCGGCCATCCTGATCGAGCAGCGAGGCGACCTCGTGCCACAGGACGCCGCTCACCCGCACCTGCAGACTGCTCTTTAGGCCCGACTCACTGTCGTCGGGGAGATACGTCAGCGGGCTCTGTCGCAGCGAGAAGCGCTGGTTCCGCTGGGCGGCATCGCCACTGCCCAGGACCTCGCCTGACACTGTCTGTCCATGGGTCGCAAGGACGACGTTGGCCGAGATCGTTACCGTCGAGCGAACCCGCGCATTCTGCAGCGGTTTGGCAAAGTACACCGTCGTATATCCGCCCCGGTGGATCACCTGCGACAGGGTCACAACTTCATGACCATAAACGCCGCTCTGGCTCGCATACTCGCCGTAGACCAAAAGGCGCTGCCCGCGCGCAAGCCCCAGCACCAGAGAGGAAAGCTCGACGGAATCACTGACCGCACTGCTATCCAGCCGAGGTATCGTCGGGGAAAGATACAAAGACTCGCTCTGCAGATGAACCACCGTGTCCCGCGTAAGGAACGTATCGGCCTGCGCCGCGGTCAAGCTCGACGGGACAGGACTCACAGAAAGCCCTGTCACGCGCGCTGTCGTTCCATAGCCACGAACATTCGTCGCCCCGATGGCACTGATGGTCACGCTGCGGTAGCCGCGAGGACACGCAAGGAGCGCGGTGCTCCCCGGTGCAACCGCTGACACCACGCGGTCCAAAAACACGTCGTAGTCGCTGCCCGCGCTGTAAAGCTGTCCCCACGAGTCTTCCCAGATGCTCCGCTTGTTGCGATACGCTTTGACGTTGTTCGTCGTGGTCGTGCTGCTGCCAGTGGCTTCGTCCCAGCTTGCGCTCGTCGCCGAGTAGAGGTCGGTGCCGCGCAGATAGTCGGCACTGACTTTCATCAAGCTGCTCCACGGCGTTGCGCTGTTGCCGAAAAATCCCGCCTGCTGCCGGTACGTCACCACCTGGCTGCCGGTCTGCGCGGCGACGATCTTCGCCCAAAGACTGGTCACCGACTCTTCGGACCAGCCACGCGCCGTCATGCAGTCGGCAAGGACCTCAGCATCCCAGGTTTTCCCCAAAATGTGCTCGCTTACGACGGTTGCCGATAGCGACTTGGGCAGTGTCTTGGGGTCTCCTGCGGGAAGGGTCGCTGCGGTTGCAATCCGCACCGCTGAGCCATCGAGCAGCTGAAACGCAACCGTCGTCACTTGGTCGCTGTTCTCACGCGAGACAGCGGTCACTTGCACAGTCGTCGAATCAGAGATTCGCAGAATCGACCCGACAGTCAGGCCCGTTGCGTAGCCAGCAAGGCGCAGTGTCTTCACCTGGGTTCCGGCGCTTGCCTGGCTGCTGACGATCACGTTTTGCCGCTCGACAAGGCGCGGCTTGAGCGCATTCCACTCGACCCGAGCCGTGATCGCATCGGACGTCTCAAACGTCTGCGCGGACGCCCCCGATGACGGCATGCTCATCACCTGCGAACCCGCAGCGACAGAGACCCGCGTCGGCATCGCCTGTGTGTCATCGACATCAAGCGACAAATAGGTACTCGCAGCCAGCGCGGGCGTCGGTTTGTAGCCGATCATCTGCGTGAGCCATCGTCGGGATCGATCTTCGAGCGAGGTTCGCAGATATCCTTCGCTCGCAATCCGCTCGGAATAGAACGACACAATGTCGAGCACGGTCGAAAACGCGTCGAGCAGTGCAATCGTCGGTTCTTCCGAGGCCAGGGTCCGAAGCTGTGACAGCGGCATTTTCCCGCGATTCGGTCCGCTCGGAATGGCTTGCGTCGCAATCCCCGCCTTCATGCGCGAAAGGCTCTGACTGTGCGTCGTCGCCCGATAGAAAATCGTGCTTTGGCCCGGCAGGTTGACCGAGTAATCCGGACTCCTATCCTGCGAGTCGCTCATGGCTTGCCTCCCATCACCAGCTCGAGAAAGCCGCGGCTCTTCTGGGTCGGTATGTTCTCGACGCTCGCCAGCTCCGTCGGACGCAGCGTGATCACGTCTTCATCACGGTCCTGCGGCGAAAAATACCTGCGGAAGCGGCTGCACTCGACCCATGAGACGCCTTTGACATCCATCGCGGCGCGAATCAGCCGGGACAGGTACACAGGCTGTCCGAGCGACTGACGGTCCGGATGGAAAAAACCTGGACGACTGCTGGTCCCAGGCCCCAGCGCCGCTTGCAGCGCGCTCATCACGTCGCCGCGGAAGTGCCCAGACTTCACCCCCACCAGCAGACGGACGTCGAGCGGAATGCGGACGGGCCTGTCGATGCGAAGCACATGTCCCGCCATGCGATAGCGCGACAAGAACGCAAGCAGGCTGTCGCAGAAGTCCTGGTCGACAGAGAGCCCGCCCCAGCGCACCACGAAAAGCCGGGTCGTAAAGAAGCTCCCGGTGTAGCGGCGCATCGCCCGAACCTCGCGCACCGTTGGGAAGCGGAGAGCAATCTGGGCGTAGTCCTCCGTCGTGACGGCGCGCTCAGGCGTGCGAAAATGATGCGGCGCGAGCAGCCGGACTCGATCAAGTGACTCGGGCTCCGTGCCGCCCCGTGCCGGCAGCGGATTGCGCACGCTGCGGATGCCTACGATCGATGACTCAATGTGAGAAATGGAGTCGGCCCCGATGTTTCCGACGCTGCCATTGCCAATTCGATAGCGAGCTGTCAGCGTTCCTTCCGCCAGACGCGCATACACGCCGTCCCCGAATCGCAAGAACGTCCGCCCATCGTCTTCCGTTTCGACCACAAAGTCGCGATCTCGGGCCGAGCTGGCAAGCAGGTCTCGCCGCGCCTGCCACTTCTGCCCTTTGTCGTCCACAAGCGAAACGACCGGACACAGCATCGAGCTGGGGCGGATTTCTGCTTGCATCGCCTGGGCTGCCGAGCCACTTGGGTCAAAGCGCAGCGCTTGCCCACCGAGCAGCGTCATCGACTGCCACGTCAGCGGCCCGTACTGAAGCTGCGGCCTGTGACGGCTGTTTTCAAACTGCAGCACTTCCTCGGAAGGCAGGGTGTAGCCGTGATCGGCGAGCACGACGTTGCCCAGCACCGCCGTACACTGCGGGTCGAGCGCGAACGGCAACGCATCGTCTGCTGACCAGCCAATCTTGAGGAGCGGCAGGCCCGCCGCAGAGCTTGTTTCCGAGACGCTGGTCAGCCGCACCGCATGACGTCGATCAATGGGACCAGGCGGCGATGAATCGATGGGCCAAGTCTCGAAGATCACCACATCGCCGACGCACAAAGCCAGCTTCGCGGAAGCGGGGTTGTGAAGAAACACCGACACAGAACCGGCGGGAATCGGAGCGGTCGAAGAAAAAAGAAGCATCGCCGAGTGGCTTTTCCGCAGCAGCAGATCCTGCATCGTCTCGAAGACCAGCGCGCCACGGCTGCGCAGACTGACGACATCGTCTGCCGCAAGCTGGGTCGGCTGTCCATCGACCTTGGTCAGAAGCCGCGTGCCCTGCGGCAAGACCTGACCATCGGCAGACTCTCCGACGACCAGACTGACCCAGACGCGGGAATTGCAGCCGTCATGCATCTGATAATCGAGCAGCCGGGCATGTCGACGCACCGACGTCCGCAGCCGGGCCGTTGCCAGATAGGCTTCGGTTGCGACTGCATCTTGAAACATCGAAAGCTCGTCCGCCGCCTGCGCCAGCGCCTCGACCAGCACGGTGCCAAAGTCCGCCGGATGCCCGCTCGCAGTTCCCGGTGAGATGGTCGCCAGCCTGTCGAGCATCTGCCGTCGAAAGCTCGCAAAGTCCCGGCTCAGGTAATCGATGTCGGGCGTATCTTGCGTGTTCGACGTGCTCTTTTTGGTCGCGTCTTGACCGGTGTCCTGGCTCATCACGACCCTCCCGCAGTGACCGCAAACGAGGTATTGGCCCCGCTCTGATCCGTTGAAAACCGGGCCACCTGCTGCTGCTGGGTGCGCTGCACGATGTACTGGATCGTGACGTACGCCGCCGAGTCGATGACCTCGACATTTACAGCCTGAATCACCACCAGGTCTTGCAGCCAGCGCTGAAGCGTCGCCTGCACGTTGGCTTGCAGCGCCGACTCGAGCACGTCGCCTCCCGGCGCAAAGACCATCCCGAGCAGACCACTGCCGAAGTCAGGACGATTGACCCGCTCGCCGGGCGACGTAAGAAGAACCTGCTCCAACAGATCACGCACATAGGCGTCGTCCTCGGAGCTTGCCGTCGCTGCCCCACCGCGACTGCTGAGCTGATAGGGAAACCGCATCGCCATCTTACATCCCCCCTACGAAGGAAACCGGTGGTGCCGGTGCCGTAACTGCGGGCGTCCCCGTCGGTGTACAGGTCGCCATCGAAGACGAAAGCAGCGCCGGCTGGCCGCAGATCCGCACCCGCGTCGCTGGCATCGCATACTGCCCAATCACACACACGCCCGGTGGCTGGGTATTGAGGCAGCCAGAAAACGGAACCGGGTCAATCACCGTCAGAAAATAGTTGCCGTGCGTGCTCACCCGAATGTTGGAAAACACCGGCTCGCCGCTGCCTCCGTGCGCGCACAGAATCTGATTTCCGGCATGCAAAAGGGGTACGCCCATCAAATCACCTCCAAAGCGCCCTTGTTGACGAGCACCATGTTGCCGAGCAGATCGACTGAGGCCCCTGTGGGCGTCGAGAGCATCACGCCTGCGGCATTGACCATGATCTTGCAGCCCGACGCGCTCTGGATGGTGATGCCGACCGGCGTGGCTTCGATCTTTTCCCCGGTAAAGGTCTGAAGCAGGATTCCCGTCGCAGGAGAGATCTGGAACGTGTCTCCAGCAATCGTCTTGAGCGTGATACCGCCAATTCCCGGCGTGTCATCGATCAGGATGACGTTGCCGCCCGTGGTCTTTAGCACGGTTTGGAGCGGCGCAATCGCCGTCGGGGCCGTGCCAGGGGCCCAGAAACCACCGCACCAAATCGGGCGTTCCGGGTCCCCTTGCTCAAACTCGATCCAGACCTTGGATCCAAGCTGCGGCAGGGCCAAAAATCCCGTTCCAATTCCGACGAGAGGCAGACACGGCTCGGCCCAGCCGCTGACGCCGTCTTTGTACACCGCCGGGACTTGCGCAAGGATCCGCCCGCGTCTCTCCGGGTCGATCACGTTGACGACGACACCCTGGTATTTGCCATAAAACGTAGGTCGTTCTGACATCAAATCACCGCCGGGGTTAGCGAGCCAATGCCCTCGCGTACGAGGGTGAACTTCTGGGTGTACTTGTGCAGGCTCAGTTCGTGACGGACTTTGGAAACGCTGTAGTAGCCGTCAAACGAGTAGCCAGCCCCCATCACACCGACGAGACGTCGCGGCTGCATGACGCTTCCATAACGCACGGTGTCCACGGCGCCCTCGCACTCGATGCTGCGATGATTCGCCCGGGCTTGCGTCGCCGTTGCCGACAGCAAAGCCCGTGGCACACTGCGCGCGTTCAGCCTCGCGTCGTAGCGAAAATGCAGCGGCAGCGCCGGAATCGCAGCGAGCGGTGGCACCGGCGGCAGCGGCAGGCCCATGATAGGAAGCGCAAGCGGAACCCCAGGGATGTACGCGCGTCCTTCGACAAGCTCGGCGCGTTCTCCGTCCTGCCTAAACGTCAGGGAATCGACGTTGCTGCGGGCCCCCATATCAACGCGGAGCGGCGACACCGGCAGGGCCAAGCGAATGTCTGGGCCGAAATAGGCCCGATTTGCGCCAAAACCGATGGGTTCAACAAAGAAAACGTAGTTGTTGTCCCGCGCCAGCCGCCGAAGACACTGGAAGTCCGTCTCGTGCTGGAGCGGAATCCGTTCGGTCGGCAGCGGCACATCCACAGTCGGCGTGACCTGAGGCACCACTCCGTAGAGCGCGTACCGAGCCAGGATCGACAGCGCGATCACCGAATCGGGACAGCCTGGATAGCTCATCACGATGTCGGCGCGATCCATCACCGACGACAAATCACGGCCCGTTAGCACCAACCGACTGGTTCCGGGTTTGTCACTCGGAAGAAGCTCTCGGTGGGTAATCACTCCATCAAGCAGCCACTCGGGCGAAACACCCATCAGCACACCAATGACGACCCGACAACCGACGAGAAGCTGTGGGCTGGCGAGCAGGTCGAACTCCACCCCAACGGTTTTTTCCGCACGCAGAGTCACTTGAAAGCCACCGATGTCGTCGCCGCTGCGCTCGACCTCCAGCTTCTCAATCGCTTGCAGAACCATCTGTGGCACCGGCGCAGGACAAAGTCCCGCCCACAGCACCAGACGAACCCCCAACTGATTGGCCAGCACGCTATCCCCCTTTGCCAGCTTGCTCGTCTGCGCCCCTCACCGCCGTCACAGCCGCGACAGCGCGATCCGAATGCGCCGCCGAGACTTGAGCAGTTCTTCCGGGTGTAGCACCGGGTTTGCGTCGAGAAGTCGATACGCCTGGAGAGGATCTCCGTAGCCAGCCGTCGCCAGCAAGTCGAGCCGCTCACTGCCTTGCATCGGGTACTCTTGCAGCGTCGTCTGCGAGCTGAGCGTCGGCAAGATCCGGCGCTGCACATAGCGCACCGTGCGGCCATCTTGTTCCAGCGTCGCCGTCTCTAGTTTGTAGTAGCGGCTGTTTGGGTCCAGCATCGTTTCTCCCCCCGCCTTCGCCTTAGAGAATCCCTTTGATGGCTTTGCTGACGACGCTCAGGTCGAGTCCTGTCGCTGCCGCCGCACTTCTCGTCGCACTTACCGCAGCCGAAACCGCCAGCACCTCGCGCTGGACATGTCCTGCCATCGACAACATGCCGCCCACTGACAGAAGACCCAGATCTTCGTACGTCAGCACCTGAAGCCCCAGACTGACCTGGGCGCGCAGCGGGTTGAGTGCCGAGTCAAACAGGTCCTCGGTGATCGTGAAGGACTCGATTCGGATGGGTACCACGCGCCGATAGCCCCACACCAGCACCGTCAGGACAGGAATCGGCGGAATCAGTTCAATGATTCCAAGCTGCGAAAGCGCCGCGTTGGCCAGCACGCGCGCCGACGATGGATACAGAATCATCTCTAGCGCAGCCAGTGATGGATAGATGCCGTCTGCCAGCTTGAGCCCACTTTGCCGCTCGTTCTGATCCGCAGCGTCGAGGAAAATATCCAGCGAGATCTTTTCCCCTGGGGGCCCCTTGATGCGCAGAAGGTCTGGACCACTGGTCCCGACGCTGCTCGCTGTCAGGGTGCGCGTTAGTTTTTCCGGGTTGTACTGAAACGGAATCAGCATCGCCCCGTGAATCAGCGCTCCCTTGCGCAGCGTCGGTAGGTTCGAAATCACCTGCTCCGCAACGGAAATGGCAGTGCTACCGATCTTGCTCGCAGTGCTCATGCTTGCTCCTTGCCGGAAGAGCCAGTCGTTGGACCCGCCAAAGGCCCCGGGGACGCAGCTCCCCCGGCCCACGATCCCGCTTGGGCACTTGGCAGCGTGGTCAGGACCTGCGCCGCCAGGGCCTGCCCGAGCGATGCCCCAAGTGTCATCGAACCCAGCCGCAGCTCGCCCGCGTCCAGCTGACCAACCGAAACACGCGGGGCAGTCCCCGATCCCGCAAGCCGTGCAGCCAGGTCCGATGAAGCCAGGATGCGCTGTAGCTCGCGCTCGAGCTGGTCTTGGAAGTTCGAGGGCACAGCCACGCCATCGAGCACAATCTCGTCGATGTGCAAGAAGACCTCGTGGGTCATAGCCACCCCCGCACTTCGTTTTCGTTCAGGGGTCGTTCGTTTTTCTGGTACTCGCTGCGCGCCGATTCAAGGATGTGCCGCATCTGCACCGGCTGCCGCTGGGCTGCCGCCAAGAACGCCGCACACAGGGCGATGTTGCGAATCTGTCCGCCCGTGACGCTAAGCTGCGCCAGTTTCTCGAACGCCAAGCCTTGGGTCGGGGTGGCCGTCGGAAAGGCACGCCGCCACAGCTCGGCCCGCTGGCTCGGGTCGGGAAAAGGAAACGGAATGATAAAGCGCAGCCGCCGCAGAAAGGCGCTGTCGAGCGCCGACCGCAGGTTCGACGTCAGAAGCGAAATCCCCTGATACGCTTCCATGCGCTGGAGCAGGTAGCTCACCTCGATGTTGGCGTAGCGGTCGTGGCTGTCTTTGACCTCCGAGCGCTTGCCAAACAGGGCATCGGCTTCGTCGAAAAGCAGCACCGCCCCGCCCTCTTCCGCCGCATCGAAGACGCGACGAAGGTTCTTTTCTGTTTCGCCGATGTACTTGCTGACGATCTGCGACAGGTCGATGTGGTAGAGGTCGAGCTGTAGCTCGTGGGCCAGGGCCTCGGCGGCAAACGTCTTGCCGGTGCCACTTTGCCCACACAGAAGCGCCGTGACGCCCAGTCCGCGCTGCGCTTTTCCCGCCATGGCCCAGTGCCGATACACGGTGACCTGATGGCGCTGATGACTGACCAGCTCGCGCAGCTTCTGCTTCGGCTCATCGGCCAAGACCAGATCATCCCACGTCACTTTTGGCTCGACACGACGGGCCAGCTCATCAAGATGCGGCCTTGCTTGGATGCGAAACGACTGCCACAGGGCCGTGGTCACAGGCCCCGCCATCCCCGACGCAAGCTGACACGCGGCGACAAGGCTCTGCCGTCCAAGCTGAAACTGCATCGACAGCTCGTCACAGAGTGGCTCGCCCCCCGGCCCCTTGGCATCGGCCAGCTCGGGTGCAGTCTCGCTGAGCAGCTCGGTGATAAGCTCCGCGCGCTCATCGGGGAGCAGCTTGGGCACTTCGAGCCCGACAAGCCGCCTGTGCGGTTCCCGCAGGGGCATCGGACTGCTGCAGATCACCGTTCCCGGAAGCTGTGACGTCCACGCCAGCGCTTGGCGAGTCAGTTCCGGTGAGTCCCCGTCTGCGATGCTCAGCAAGAGCGCAATGTGCAAAAGTGCCTGTTCCCGCGCCCACAGCCTGGCAAGCTGCGCACGCTCGGTCGCAGACGACGGCAGGTCCGCCGCCCGCACTTCAAACAGCAGCAGGCCAAGCTCCTGACAGGCATGCTGCGCCAGCGCCTGCCGCTCACTTGCGTCCGCCCCAAACAGCGACACCGCCGGGGGATGCGACTCTTGTGCGCCATCGAACAGCCGGACGATTTGTTCACACAGTGGTCGAAGCGCGTGACCGAGTGGCTGCTCGGAATCGGGCAGCACTTGGCCGAGCGCACCAAGTCGCTCGTCAAGAACCGACTGACCGATAACGTGGTTCAAAATTCGCGGGTCCACCCGCAGCGGGCTCAGGGTCAGCGTCTCGCCGGGCGTAAGCTCTATCAGGCCAAAGCGACGGAGCGGACTCTGCGGCGACAGCGCGCTGAGGTGCGGAGCGCACAGCGCCGCCAGCGCCAGATGAAACGTCGGCAGCGCGCATCCAGAGGCGGTCTGGCACAGGCGACGAAACTCGGGCTCAAGCTCGACCCCGATGCAGACCAGAAGAAGGTCTCGCTCAAAAGGCGACAGCTCAAACGCTCCGCACAGCGACAAAAATGCGGGTGGGGCGGGCAGCCCGTCGGCAAGCCGCCCAGGCTCGATCGTCGGCGCTTGTGAGTCCACTGTTCCCGCGACCACAGCGCCGGTCTGTACCCTCGATACGAAGTCAGCAAGCGACTTCCGCACCCGAGCCAGCTCGAGCATCAGGTACTGCTGATTCCCGCTCAGCCAGCGCTCGTGGGCGCTTTGGACAGAGGCACTATGTCCGCCATCGCTCACTGATTGCCTCCATCGGGAATTGGGCCCATGGTGACGCGACGCTGGGTGGGTGCCGGCTGGATGGTTTCCGGATTCTCGTGGTCAATCAGCACAATCGATGCGCGATACGCGACCGACAGGCGGTACTTGACCTGAAACGTTCCCCACAGACGGACCATCTCTTCGTTGGGCATGACGTGCGGAACGAGGCGGACCAGATCCGTGGCCTTGTCGAGATCATTTCCCGGCAGCGCTGACTTCAGCTCTGTCGGAGTGATCGCAGGCGCTGAGTGCAGAAGACTCATCGCCCGCCCGAGCAGCCGCTGGGTCAGGATCTCGTTGGCGTTGCGCCCGTAGAACGTCACCAGATACAGAAGCTCGATGGCGAGCGCAGGCTTGCGACCGGCCAGGCCGCGGGCGTCGAGGTTCCGTCCAGATGGGCTCGGCTGAATCTGATACAGAAACAGGTTGATCTGGTTGTGATCTTCCTGAATCCCTGCTTTGTCGGGTGGC
Organism: uncultured Myxococcales bacterium; assembly: GCA_964437195.1. Taxonomy (GTDB): domain Bacteria; phylum Myxococcota_A; class Polyangia; order Palsa-1104; family JAEUJZ01; genus JAEUKA01. Next base: position 13,140 of record CAYTGC010000064.1, read on the forward strand.
AGGGTCGTGACCTGGGTATCCGAAAGATCCGTCGTGGTTTCACCGGGCAGCGGATTGGCCACAGTGGCAAGACGGTTGCGGAGCGCGGCGGTCACAGCCGCAACGGCGAGGGTATTGCTCATCCACGACCTCGGGTTTGCTTGAGGTAGTCAGACAGCGCGACAGACGGCGTCCGTGCAGGCACAACCGGCGCTGGCATGGCTGCAGGCTTTGCCGCCGGCGCGCGCACTTCAATTCGTCCAATTCGGATGTGGACCTGGGGCGCTGGCAAAACAGGCGACGGAGCGCTGGCAGACGGAACGACCGATACCGGGGCAGGCACGGCTGCCGGACGTCGAGATTCCTCTGCGCTTTGGCTCGGTTGCTGGGTGGCAGCAGGTGAAGCAGGCGGACTGGACAGGCTCGCGGCAACGGTTTTTTCGCGAAGAATCGGCTCAGCAGCGTCTTTTGCACTGGGAGTCTGGGTCTTCTGCCCTTCCCTCCCCTCCTCGGCTTCGGACTCGCGGCGAGCTGAAGAGGGAGTGTCCCGCACGACTTCACGACCTGTGCCCAAAAGATCTTTTCGCGCTGCTTCGCTTTCGCGCCCCAAAGGCCCGCGCAGCGCCGATGAATCGGACTCAGCGCCCTCATGGCTCGGTGCGGTGTCTTCGGCTCCGCCAAAGCCGTCCAAGGCCGCTTTCAGACTTTTTTTCGCTGGGGCAGCCGCTGGCTCGCTGGTTTTCACATCTGGCGCAGCATCCGGGCTCGCTTCCAAATCGGCCCGAGCCTCATCGGCAGATCGCCGATGCTGGGTCCCAGCCTCTCCAACTTTTGCAACTACGCTGGGAACTGGGGCCGACAGGTCTTCGGGCAAACCAGTTGGGCGTGGTTCACGAGGAACGGTGGGCTCCGCGTTTTCGTAGGTCGTGTGGGCCGCGGCCTGCGTGCCTTCGGTCATTTCAAGGCGTGCGGGTTCGTGCGACACAGTCGGCGCTGAAAAATCCGCGCTTGGGCTGTCCGCAGCACGGACCGTGTCTTGCGATGCACGAGCCGCTGGGTCCGCAGATGTGATCGGCGCAGAAATCGGCAAACGGGAGGAGGCCGCTCGACCGGTCGGCGCAGCATTTGTTTCCACGGACGGGTCCGATGGAACAGCGGTTGCCGGAGTTTCCGCAGTGCCCGGGTCCCAGTTTCCCACGGCGATATCTGGAAAGCTGCGGCGCGGGCTCTCGGGTTCGAAGCGGGAACGAACTGCTGGCTGCGCATCGCTTGAACGGACTTGGCCCAGCGCCCGCATGGCGAGGTGCTGGAAGTAGTTACTCATGTCCGCACCTCGCGAGATACTGGCGGCGACGAACAGGACCAAGCCGCAAGATCTCTTGCTCGGACCAGCCATAGGCCGTGGCCAGCGCGTGTACTTCGTCAAAGACACGCTGCGCCTTCTGGGAAAGCTCGGTCCACAGAAAGCGCGCGATGTCGAAAAGGGACTGCCAGTTGTGACCGCAGTGCGCACAGCGCAAAGCCAAAAGAATCTCGCTCTGCGGATCCGCTTCGCTGAGGGCCCGACCCAAGCGCTGGCAGATGTCGCTTGGCAGGTCGTAGACGGACACTTCGTCCTCTTTGTGACGGGCAGAGAGAACGCAGTAGGCACAGATGGCAAAGGCGGCAGACTCAACGTCTTTGCAAGCCACCGCACCGCGCAAGGCATGGCTGCTGGGCAAGCGGAAGTGGAGCTCCCAATCGGCGTGACGGAAGACGTGCGCGGAAGGTTTTTCCGAAGGTGGTACGCGAAGGTCCGCAAGCGAAAGAACAAACGTGCTGCGCTTTCCGCAAGATGGACAGAGGGCCGAGCCCGAGATCTGCTCGCCGAACGTCTGCTGACGCAGGGTCAAAAGCAGAGAGTCCCGTTCCCCAATGGTCAGTCCGGCAAGATCCGGAAGCGACCGCTGTGGAAATCCCCACTGCAGCATCAGCACGGCGCGGTCGACATCGCTGTGCCCGTCACACAGCTCCCACGCGCGCAGAATGTCAGCCTCGCTTACCATGATGGCCAAACCCGCCTGTCCTTCCTGGCACTAGCTCGGGTTCTGCAAGCTGGGCTCGGTCGGCTCGGTCTGCGAGAGGTCGCGCTCCCAGCCCTCGTGCTCCAGCTTGATGTGGCTGATGGCCACGGCATTCCCACTTGCGTCGAGATCAGGCATCGCTTGGTATTCCGAAACCCAGCAGCGATAGACCTTGTAGGAAATCGCAATCTGGCCCGCTTCGTTCAGCAGCTCGATGATGAGATCCTTGCGGAAGTCCTTGAGCGAGCGCTCGGCACCAAGACCCGCGCCATAGGCGGACACTTTGTTGGCCCAGCGCTCAAACTCGACATCGTGGGTCACCCCACGCTCGAGCGTGATGGCTTCGTATTCGGTACGGCCCGGAAGCTTGCGGCTCGACGACGGATCGCCGCCTTCGCGGAATTTGACGACCTCGGTGGAGCGCCGCAGAGACGACACCTTGGTCACCCCGGCGACGTAACGTCCGTCCCACTTCACGCGGAAACGGTAGTTCTGGTACGGCTCAAAACGGTGCGTGTTGACGGTAAACTGGGGCATAGGCGGTCACTCCTACGAGCTCTGGCCAGCGGACTGCTGGAACTTGATGACGACGAACTCCGCTGGCTTGAGCGGAGCAAACCCGATGACGATGTTGACGATGCCGGACTGGATGTCCGAGGCCGTGGTCGTCTCCTTGTCACACTTGACGTAGTACGCTTCACGCGGCGAGCTGCCCTGGAAGGCGCCCTGGCGGAACAGGTTCTGCATGAAGGTGCCGATGTTCATCCGAAGCTGCGCCCACAGCGGCTCGTCGTTGGGCTCGAACACCGCCCACTGGGTTCCGCGGTAGACACTCTCTTCGAGGTAGAGGGCGAGCCGACGAACCGACAGGTACTTGTACTCATCGCCCAGTGCGTCGGCGCCACGCAGCGTCCGCGCCCCCCAAACGACCTGGCCGCTCGCTGGAAAGCTGCGGATGCAGTTTACGCCGATGGGATTGAGCGAACCGCTGTCGCTGTCGCTCAGCTTGGGCACAATGCTATCGACACCGTAGATCGCCGCGTCAATTCCGGCGGGGGACTTCCAGATTCCGCGCTGGGTATCGGTGCGCGAGATGATGCCGGCCATCGCACCGCTTGGTGGAAACTCCTCCACCAGGTCGCCACGCAGCGGATTGGCCTTGCGGATGCGCGGATAGTAGACCACTGCGTTTCGCGCAGCGGTCCCCGTAAGTCCCAGGTCCGAGGTCTTGATGTCTGCTGCCGCCTTGCTGGTCCACGCCGTCGGAGGATCAACAATCAGCACGGCGCGACGCTTCACAACGTAGGCAAGCGCGTTTGAGTACACCGAGTTTGGCGTATCGCCGCTGCGGATGTCCGGCGGAACGCACAGGAGGTTTACGGTGTCGGCCTTGTCAAACAGAGAGAAGTCGTAGTCTGCCGACGTGAGCGTCGCACTGTCGAGCGCCGTTCCGGTGTTTGCCCGCGCCCCCGTCTCTCCCGTCGTGGCATTTGCGGTGCTGGCTGCGGGGATGTTGGCAGGAATGGACGGATTTCCATCATTGCCGGCAGCTACGCGCACAAACAGAGACTTTTGCTCTAGCACGCGGTCGATGCGCCGGACGTTGTCCTTTAGGTTCACATTGACGAAGCGCTCTTGCACCGTTCCCGATGCCGCAAAGTAGGAAACGGTCACGTTGAACAGATCGGTCGTGGCAACACCAATGTTCTTGGCAACCTCTGCACTGACATCGCTGGTGCGTTCGGCGTAGTCGATTGCAACGAGCAAGTTCGACGCCCAAGTGCCAGGGTTTTTGGCCACAAGCGAAAGGGAATCCAGCGTAAACGTCGCAATGCCGCTCACCGCAGAGGTGCTGCCATCCTGCGCCGTCACTGTCGGCTTGCGGAACGCGCGCACGATCACAGCCTGGCTGCCGCCGTTCTTGAAAAAGTCATAGACCGCAAAACTCATCGTGCTGTCGAGCCACAGCCCGCCAAAGTTGCGCTCATAATCGCGGAAGCTGCTTATGACCACCGGTTCGGAAACAGGTCCGCGCTGCGCACGGCCCATGAAAGCCGTGACCGAAGTGGCCACCCCAGTGAGCGTGCGGATGCCACTGGGAATCTCCTCTATGTATACGCCTGGGTAAGTGAGCGAGCTGGGCATCGATACGTACTCCTTCTTTGCGCGAGCGCGGGCATTGCCACGGCGCCGCTGTCTGTGCCCCTGTGGAATGGGGATAAAACACGTTCCAATCCCCGTGTATGTTTTGTCAGGGCAAGGCCATCCTGGTAGTTCAAAAAAGCGAAAGCAGGGCAAGGCAACGTTCAACATGCGGCGCCCTGCGTTTTCGGTAGCGTCTGAGATGATGCCGAGGAACGTGAGACGCTGCCGATTTCTGCTCGCGATGATGACCTTGCAGCTTGTAGGGATGCAGCCGCTTTCTGCTCGCCCCACGGGAGCAAACGGAAGCGCAGCATCACCTCCGCCCTCCGCATCAGCAACCAATAGCGCAAGCATTCCGCAAGTACAGCTCTTGTCTTCCACGGCGAACAAAGATGGGTCGATCACCGTAGAGGCACAGGTAGAAGATCCGTCCGGCGGAGAAGTCGAGCTGGCGATCTTGCAAGATGGTCAGCCGATTCGCCCCGTTTCGATTGCGCAAGGCCGGGATCTGGCAACCGCAGCGCGCTACACGCTGACGATCCTGCCAACACGCAAAGACGGGGTCCTTTCGATTGTTGCAAGGAGCGGTCAGACATCCAGTCCGCCACTTACCCTGCTCATCCGCAAAGGAGCCCCGGAAAAGCGCCCAGCCCTGCACATTCTTTCCGTCGGTGTCAGCCAGTACCAGTCGGCGGACATTCCGGCTTTGCGCTTTGCTGCCAAAGACGCCAAAGACATGGCCACGACGCTACAAAAACAGCGCGACCTCTTGTATCGGGAAATAAACTCGCGCGTGCTGGCAGATGCGCAAGCAACCCGATCGCAAGTGCTGGAAGGACTGCACTGGCTGACCACGCAGGTGGGAAAAGACGATACCGCAGTGATCTTTCTCGCTGGCCATGGAACCAACGATCCCGACGGGATGTACTACTTTCTGCCATCCGATTCACAAGCCGATCGCCAGACGATGATCTCTGGCATCGAACTACAGGACACTCTGCGACAAATTCAGGGACGGGTGATCTTGATGCTCGATACCTGTCACTCTGGAAACGTCCTTGGACGTCGCAGCTTGAATCGGTTCCTAAGTGATCTAACCAGTGAAAATCGCATCATTGTGTTTGCCGCTTCGACGGGAGATCAAGTCGCAAGGGAGTCCCCGGACTGGAACAACGGAGTCTTTACCAAAGCCGTCGTGGAAGGGCTGCGGGGCGTGGCAGATTACGCCGAAGACAGTAAGATCACCGTGAGTGAGCTTGAGACTTGGGCCAGTGTCCGGGTCCATCAGCTTACCGCAGGCGCACAGACACCGACGTTGGCGAAACCAAATGCAGCACCAGACTATGTGGTCGCAGCGCTCCCCGAGCAAGGCGTGCTTCCCAATCCAAAGCAGGCGGTCAGAAGACGTCTCCTGTGGGCTGCGGGAGGCGTATCCGTAGGACTTGCCGTCGGAATCGGTCTGGCGGTCGGTCTGTCGCTGACGATCAGCACCAGCAGGAGCGTCCTAGAGCCTCGGTTTTAGCTTTGAGCAGAGATTGCGTACGAGCCAGACAGGAGTTCATCGTTGCGCCCACAGAGCCCGGTCAGACCGCATATGCAGACGCTTTGCAGAATCGTCGTGCTGACCTGCAGTCTGATGCTGGGCTGCAAGCACGCCGGAACCAAAGCAGCGGAGCAGACCCGGGCGATGCCAGCTGCCGCCGACGATCTTCCAGGAAATGGTCCGCTCACGGTTTCGCTAAGTCCCATGCTGGTGCAAGGCAAAGTCGAGCGGCCACTTTTGGCGACCGAGGCGCTGCATGCTGGGGACCATGTGTACTTCATCGTGCGTGCGTCGCAGCCAGCCTATCTGTACGTGATTTTGCATGAGCCAAGCGGAACCCGAAGTGTTCTTTATCCGCGACCCGGCGCTTCGCCGCGCATTGCGGCCCGCTGCTCTGTACCGATCCCCGCGCAAGGCTCGTTCTACGTGCGCAATCCCCCCGGAAATCTCGACCTAAGAGTGCTGGCCTCCGCAGAGCCGCTCGGACAGTCAGACCCCAGGCTGTGCGAGCAGCTTCAGCTCTCCTGTGACACGAGTGGTCCCGAAGCCGTTCCTACCTGCCCCAAAGAGCGAGCGCGGGCACTGTTCCCATCGATGCAGGTGGCGTCGGCAGCCCCGCAAGGGGTTGCATCCCTGCGACTTGTGCTGCGCCAGGAACCATGAGTCGAAATCCCAAAGGTTCGCATCCATGAAACGCCGGTCTCATCACCCACGCATTCCCAATCGAGGTCGAAAGACCTGGCTTGGCTTGGGCCTACTGACAGCCTTTTGGGCAGAGAGCTGCACAAGCAGCGACGAGCTGCTCGTCCGGGTTGCCGTAAACGGACTCGATTCCAGTCACGTCAGTGAGAGAGTTCTCACCACGCTCAATGGCAAGGCATCACAAAACGAGCTGGATCGGATCACGCGGCGACTTGATTCCTTTGATCTGAAGCTGCCGCAAGATGTGACAGGAACGCTCGGCATCACGGTATCTGCCCAAGACGGAACCGGCTGCTCGACGCGCGCTGGCACAACTTCAGTCGATGTCGCGGGACCCGGCTCCTATTCCACAAGCGTTGATCTGGGAGAGACTGTTGGCTGCCAGCTCCAGGTTGTGAAGCAGGGAAGCGGTTCAGGATCGGTGCGACTTTCCACCGGAACCAAGTGGTCGTTTTATCCCCCGCAGCCGCCACAAACACAGTGCCCGGTGGATCTGTTTGTTCCCGCCAGCGAGTCGATGGTATTCCCCGTTGGAACCAAGGTGTTCGTCACTGCGGACACTCCGACAGACACTGCGCCGGATTCCTATCTGTCTCGGCTCGAGGGCTGCACGCAGACTTCTACCGGGTGCGAGGTCACGATCGGTCCAGATACCAACGTCGTCAGCATCTTCCTAGAGCGAAACGTAGCCTGTAGCACCGATCAGTTTTGCTGGGAACATCCCCGACCACAGGGTCTTCATCTCCGCAGGATCTTTGGTTCCACCGCCGATAACATCTGGGCCGCAGGAGACGGAACGCTCCTGCACTGGGAAGGGACATTCTGGTCGATACCGCGCCAAGCACGCATGACACACGTCCTCACAGGAATCCTTTCCGACGCTGCCAACAACGGAGTGTTTGTTGCGAAAAACGGTGAAGTACGGCGACTGGCAAACCAAGCCTGGGTCTGTCCTGAAAAGCTGAGCACGAATGAACTACATGCAGTCTGGGGAACCAATCCCGGGGACTTCTGGGTCGCTGGCAGTGGTGGGACGCTCGTGCATTGGGACGGACAGAAGTGGATCAAGGCAACCAACATAGGGACCGTGACACTCCGCGCGATAAGGGGGAGCAGTGCGTCCAGCATCTGGGCCGTGGGCGACAACAGCACAGTGTTCCACTACGACGGCAGCACTTGGAGCAAAGTCTCGCTTCCTGGATCCGTGCCCAACACGCTTTCGCTAAACGGAGTCTGGGTCAGCCCAGAAGATGAGGCCTGGATCGTTGGCGACGGTGGCACGAGCCTTAGCATAAGCGGCGGGAAAGTCACCAGCTGGACGACCGGAACGAGCAACAAACTAAACGACCTCTTCGCCTTTCCCGGCCAGTACAAGTGGGCAGTTGGTGATGGCGGGATCATTCTCCGACATGATGGCAAGTCATGGTCACCTGTTCACAGTGGCACCAGTGAGTCCCTCAACTCGCTCTGGGGAGCTTCTCCAACCGACATCTGGGCCGTCGGCAACTACGGAACGCAGCTACGATTCAATGGCGTGTTCTGGTCTGTCGTCAGCAGCATCCGCAAGACCCAAAATCTGCATGCGATTGGCGCGGCCCCGACGGCTTCTGGTAACGCGGGAGCCGTTGTCGCAGTCGGTGAACAAGGAACTGTTCTGCGCCATGGCGGAGCCGATTGGCTGATTGAGAACACCCTAAGTGGCGCACTCCCCCGCACGCTGCGCGCGGTTTCTGCAAGCAGCAACAGCATCTGGATCGCGGGAGATGCGGGAACGATCATCATGCAGAATGAAGCGCATCCCCTGCTCCCCTACCGCAGCGCACGGGGGT
>CAYTGC010000065.1:0-21394 GCA_964437195.1 uncultured Myxococcales bacterium
CAAGCACTCGGGTCGGGAAGTCAACTTCGCAACGTCGCGTTGACTTCCGCCGGTCAGGGTCACTAAAGTCGCCGCTAGCATGACTGCCAAGGAGTACCGACGATGACCCAAGCCCACATCGCCAGATCGTCGCCGGTCACGGCGAGTCGGCCTCGTTACTTGGCACTTTGCGCTCGCCACACCGAACCGCTGGTTGCCGCCGAGCTGATTGCGCTCCCAGACGTCGCTGACGTGGAAGTGCGAACGGGCGCGGTGGCCTTTTCTGGCCCACGCGCGGCGCTGTATCGAGCGAACCTGTATTCCCGCTGTGCGTCGCGGATTCTTCGCGTTCTTGGTGACTATTCCTGCGAGGGTCCGGCGGATCTGTACGACGCGGTGCGGACGCTACCCTGGGAAGATTTCGTCGAGCCAAGTGGCACCCTCGCAGTCAGCGCGATGGGTGAAGCGCCAGGGCTTTCCAACAGCATGTTTACGGCGCTAAAGACCAAGGACGCGGTGGTGGATCGTTTTCGCGATCGGATCGGAAAACGGCCCGATATCGATACCCAGCGGCCTGATCTGCGCATCAACATCCAGCTGTATCCGGGGCCGCGTGGACCACGAATGCTCGTTGGCTTGGATAGCTCGGACCCACCGCTGTTTCAGCGCGGTTATCGGCAGCAAGGTGGTCTGGCTCCTCTCAAGGAGACGCTGGCCGCGGCCATTGTGGCGCAGACGGGAGAGCCAGCACTCGGATCGGCCCCGATTTCCGAGGCAGTTCACACGACACCAGCTCACCAGCCGCGTCCGGCCCAGACACGTCCGACGACGATCGTTGATCTTTGTTGCGGCAGCGGCACACTCCTGACCGAAGCGGGGTTGTCGGTGCTGCGGGTTGCGCCTGGCCTGTCGCGCGGCTTTGGCTTTACACGCTGGCGAGACTTCGACCCGGTCCTTTGGCGCAAGCTGCAAGCCGAAGCCAAAGCGAAGCAGCGAACCGCGAGCGAGGTCTTCCTTTACGGCTCCGATATCGATCCGCGGGCCGTTCGCGCGGCGAGTCAGAACCTTGCCGCGGCTGGGCTTTCGCGCTTTGCCCAGATCAGCCGGGGTGATCTTCGTGTCGCGACGCCCCCGTCACAGACACCGGGAATTGTGCTGTGCAATCCGCCGTACGGTGAGCGCATGGGCGAAGAACACGAGCTGATCGATCTATATCGGGCGCTGGGCGATACGCTGAAGCGTCGCTTTGTCGGCTATCGTGCCTACGTCTACACCGCGAACCTGCAGCTGGCGCGGCAGATTGGCCTGCGACCGTCGGCTCGGCATGTGTTGTGGAATGGCATGCTCGAAGGGCGGCTGCTTCGCTTCGATCTGTACTGATCGCGAGCACAAGCTCCCAAGAGCACGGCGGGATTTGCTAACGTCGAGTCCATGCGAAGACCGCTTGGACTGTTGCGGCCTGCTTTGCGAAACGGCGTGGTTTTGTGTCTGCTGCTGCTCGTGGCGCACGGATTTGCAGAGCCACCGCGGCCTGCTCTGCCCGCACCACCACCAGCGACGGCTTCTGTTCCGGTCGCTGCGTCGGCTGGGCCGGTTTCCTCGCCACCCACGACCTCTGCACCAGCTTTCGTCGGCAGTCCAACAGAAAAAGCGATCGCCAGCCGAGATGCGGTTTCGGCCTGTAGCACGCTCGAAGCCAGTCGACTGCTAGCGGCGTACTTCGGACTGGGTGCGCTTGAGCGGGGCCGCCCGACGCAGGACGCGATCCATCAGACGCTAGAGCGTCAGGATCTCAGCATTCAATTTTTGGTCGCGACGGTTCCCGAGCCACGGCTTGGATTCGATGGGACCGTCGAGTCGATCACCCGCGCACTCGAGGCGACAGGTTTTTTGCTCGATCGCTATCTTCTGCCGTGGAATCCACCGGTCGACAAGCGCAGCGTCGAAGGGAGTTGCTCGCTGGAGCAGCCCGGAATCGCGCTGTTTCAGCGTGCAATCTCGACGGATGGACGTGGGACGAGTCGTCGTGGGCTTCTCATCTTGTATCTCGTCGGAGAATCACCGATCGCTGGCATTCACAAGGCGGCGTTTGCTTCGGCGATCGACGACCTTTTGCGCGTTCGCTCGCTGGTTCCCGACGGTCGGTGCGAATCATGCAACGAGATTCGAATGGTCGGCCCGGCCTTTTCGGGCGGGGTGACGTCGCTCGAGCAACTACTTGGCCGCTATCCGTCGCTGTCGTTTCGGATGCTGTCAGGACGGTCGACCAACGGTGCGATTCGCGATCGAATTCAGAAATTCACCGATGGCACCCGAACGGTTAGCTACCAAGCGACAGTGATTCCCGACGAAGCGCTGCAGACCGAGTTTTTCTGTTTCCTGACCGAGACGTTGGGGGCCGACGAGCATGACGTCGCACTTATCACCGAGTCCTCGACGGGCTACGGGCAAGCGATCATTGCGGCGCAAGCGGCCCAAGGCCAAGGACTGCCGCCCGGACATGATCGGGTCTTTCCCGCCCGGCAGAGCGCCAAGAGCAACCACTGCAAGCGAGCGCACCGGCCCCGTCTGACGCTGCCCGTCCCGCTGCACATTGCTCGGCTGCACACCACCGACGCAAATCGTCCACCGCCGCCAAGCAGCCGCAGCGAATCGTCACCTCTGCCCGAGCTTGTGCCGTCGCCGCCTGGTCGACCGCTGCCGACGCTGCTCGATGACAGCCCGCGGACCGACGTGATTCCGACGCTGTCGCCACGAACGGTGTCATCGGCAGAGCGAGCGCTGGCCCACATCCTAAGCACGATCTACGCCGAGAAGATTCGTTACGTCGGCATCCTGGCGACGGATGTGCAAGACAAGCTGTTTCTCGCTCGGCAGATCCGCGCCTACAGCCCCGACGTTGTGCTGTTTACCTTCGAGAGCGACATCCTGTTTACCCATCCCGAGGCGCGGCCCTACCTCAAGGGAATGCTGGTCGTGTCGCCCTATCCGCTGTTTACCCGCAACCAGCAGTGGAGCTATCCCTTCCGTGGCCTGCGACAGCGAATCCAGTTCGGCAGCGACGCGGATCAAGGTGTCTACAACGCCACCGTTGCGCTGCTTGGATACCCGGAACAGCTCGTCGAGTATTCCCAAGCTGCACCTGGGGTTGATAAGCCGCTCAGCCGTCCCGCGATCTGGGTCAGTGCCGTCGGCAACGACACGCTATTTCCGCTCGCATTTATCAAGGACTACGAAGCGGGTGGCTACGTCTACGAAAATCCGTCGATTCACCGAGGCGATTTCGAGTACCAGTACTCGCCGTATCAGCAAGGTACAGTGAGCATTTTGATGCTCATCATTGGGCTGCTTGGGCTGTGGCTGTCGACGGGCTACTTCTGGCACTACTACTATCCCGACGACGCGCCGCTCGTGTTGGCGCCGCTCAAGATCTTTCGCAAGAGCAGCATTGCGCGATCGCTTCTCGACGACCAGCTTGCCGCGCGGGAGTCTTCGCGACAGCCGATCTTCATGTTGTGTCTGTTTGTCCCTGCGTGGGTTGGTTACTTCGTGCTGACGACCACCCACTTTATGCAGCTACGCGACGGTAACCTCGACGAGTTTCTCGACGAAAGGCGGCTGTCACTCTGGATTCGGCTCTGGTATCACTCGGGCCACATCGGCGTGTACCAAAACCTGTCGTGGAAGGTGCTCTGCATCGCGCTGTTTGGGGTGATTGCCCAGCTTGCTTTTTCAGCGGCTTTTGTCGACGCTGCGCTCCTGTATCTTGTGCCTGGCTGGCGTGGCGACCTGCACAAGCGATTTCTCAAGCTGTGGCAGGGCGCGAGCACGCTGGCTCGAAGGCTGACTGCCGCGGCCGCGGTGCTCTGTCTCATAGGTCTTACAACGCTGGTTTTCTTTCTGTTCGTTGCGTTTGTGAACTACCTCCAGGTCGACTTCAATCACTTGCTGTTTTTGCGACGGAGTGCGCAGCCAGCCTTTGGACTGTCTCCAATGATGCCGCTGATCCTCCTCGGGCTCGGGGTGCAGCTCTTCGGCTACTGCGAGCTTCAGCGGATTCGCCTGCTCGAAAAACTGGCGACGGTCTATCTCGACCTTCTCGAGGAAATGGAGGACGATCGCGGTCTGTGCGGCAAGATTGCCGAGATCGCAGCTCACCTCGGAAGTCCGTCGATGTGGCAGATCTTGGTTGGGATTTTGCTGTCGCTGTTTCAGGCGGTGACAGTCCTTTCGGATCTCGTCACCCTCGAAGTTGCGCCGATGAACCTCTTGTTTCGCTTCCTCATCGCGCTGCAAGTTACGACCATCGGTTTCGTTTTTTACCGATTTCTCCGTCTGTGGTCGGTGTTTCGGGACTTTCTCACCCAGCTTGGACACCACCCGCTCTCGCAGTCGCTCGAGCGCCTGCCCCACAAGTTCATTCGCAGCCTCGGGGCGCTGTTCCTCGAGGATCTGCCGGAGTTGACGCGTCGACAAGCGGCGCAAGAGCACTATCGCTTGCTCGTAAATCACATGGATCAGCTCGATCTTGACCGCGATATGAAACCGCTATCAGCGACGATCGATATTGATCAAGTCAAGACGCTGCTCGATCACCTGCGCGAGCTTCAGCCGCATCTCGAGCGTGAGACGACGCAGCAGAGCGCGGCAACGCCGAGCGATGTGGCCGATGCGCAAGTGGTGCGAGCGTCTCGGATTTTGACTCAGATCCTCAAGCGCTTTTGGCGAGCGCGACCCTTGCCAGGCACGCTCGTCGCTAGCAAGCCTGGTGAATCGGTCTTGGCAGTTCGTCCCAGTCCCGACCAGAACACCGCCGAGGTCTACCATCGCGTACTCCCGGACTCGCTGCACCTGTGGCTGCGGCTCGCCGAGGACTTTCTGGCGATCCAGGTCGTTACCTACATCAATCGACTGTTCCCGCACCTGCGCAACGGACTGCTCAACGTGACGATTGGGTTTGTGCTGCTTTTGCTCGCGCTCATCGTCTACCCGTTCCAGCCGCAGCGGTACATGGTGCTTTTGTCGACGGTGCTCCTGGTGCTGACGGTGCCGACGACGATGAATGTCTTGGCGCAGATGAACCGCGACGAGGTCCTGTCGCGCATCGCCAAGAGCCAGCCCGGCAAGCTGACCTGGGATCGGGCATTTATTTCCCAAGTGGTCATCTACGGTGTGCTGCCGCTGCTCAGCTTGATTGCGACGCAGTTTCCCGAGGTGCGCGGCGCGGCTTTTTCGTGGATTGAGACGGCGCTCAAGACCCTCAAGTAGCTGCTGACGCTCTGGTCGCGTCGGCGTTTCGATCCGCTTAGCGGATCGCCTGGGCCTCTTTTCGCTTCCGTTCGCCCCAAACGGTATGGTCCTGCTCGCTTACTGCTCATCCGCCGCATCTGGCTGCAGCGTCGTCTCCCCCCTCGGTGGGGAAGATTGTTTCTCATGGAATTTCACCAATAAAACCATGTTTGGGTAATATTCTTCCCAAAGTGATTGACCTGAACATTTGATCCATATAGCCTGAACTTATGTTCAGCAACCTGGCGCGGCTGAGTCCGGTAGAAGAGAGCGATGTGCAGAGCATTTCGCTCGACCCTGACAGGCTCGATGATCGCCAGGCTGCGATCGCCAAGCTGCGGCAGGCCTGTCGCAGCGATGTGCAGGTCCAAAAAGCGCCGCCACTACCGACAGGTTTCGCGGTGATCGATCAAGCGCTGGCCGGTGGGTTGCCGCGCGGCCAGATCGTAGAAGCGGTAGGCACCGTGGGCCGCTTGTCGCTGGCGCTGTCGGCGCTCGCTCGGGCGACGCAGCAGAAGGAAACTGCGGTGCTGATCGATGGCGCGGATGCACTTGATCCTGCGGGCGCGGTGGAGCACGGAATCGACCTTCAACGGCTCCTGTGGGTTAGGTTAAAAAACGGTAATTCCGCGCTGCGAGCCGCCGATTTGACGCTGGGGGCGGGCGGAATTTCGCTGGTCGTTCTTTACCTGGTGGCCATCGCGGATGCCCAGCAGCTTACGCGGGCGGCGCTGTGGTCGCGGCTTCAGCTGCGGGCCCAGCGAGCCAAAGCGGCGGTCCTCGTGGTGAGCGAAAAGCCGCTCGCGCAGAGCTTTGCCGTCGCAACGCTTGGTCTTGTCGACGACGGTGTGGGCTGGCAAATGACACCGGGCGGACGGCAGCAGCTCTGCCAGCGTCGGGCCCGCGTCGAAGTGATGCGCAGTCGGCTTGGCGCACCCGGCGATGTACAGCCTCTTTGCCTGGCCAAGTGAGAGGGGGTTCCGAGCATGGCACTGACCAGTGAGCGAGTTGCCTGTCTGTGGATTCCGTCGTGGCCGCTGCAAGCGCTGCTGCGGGCGCGACCCGAGCTGCGGAGCCAGAAGCTGGTCGTCTCAGATGGGACGCTGCCGTCTTCGTTGGTGCTCGGCGCGACGCTGCCGGTTCGTCAGCTTGGCGTGCGGGCCGGTCAGACGGTGGCGCAGGCTCGGTCGCTCTGCGGCGAGCTGGAAGTGCAGACGCTGAGCGAGTCACATCGGCAGGCTGCGCGGGACTCTTTGTACGACGTTGCGTCGTCCTTTTCGCCCAGCATCGAGTGCGGTGATGGCTACGTGCTGTGTGGCGTCGGCGATATGGCGAAGCTCTTTCCCGACGAAAAGCTGCTCGGAAAAGCGCTGCTCGCGCAGGCAGAGTCGGTGCGGCTGCACGGTCGGGTGGCGATTGCCAGCCAAGCTGCGACGGCGAAGCTGATTGCGCGGGCGCGGGCCGATGTGACCGTGGTTGCGCAGGGGGAAGAAAAGCTCTACTTGCGACCACTGCCACTGTCGGTGCTGCCGCTGTCTGCGTCGCAGGCACTCTTGCTGTCGCGGTTTGGCTTGCGGACGGTGGGCGATTTCCTGGCGTTGCCTCGAACCAAGCTCCCGACGCGGCTTGGCAAAGAGGGGGTGCGTCTGCACCGGCTGGCCGCGGGGGAAGACGACACGCCGATTCGGCCCACTCCACCGCCCCCGGAGATCTCCGAGTCGCTGGATCTTGACGAGCCCGAGTCGAACCTTGAGCCGCTGCTGTTTCTTCTGCGCGGTCTGACCGATCGGATGATGGCGCGGCTGCGGACCATGAGCCTGGCTTGCGGCGATTTTTCCGTCGAGCTTTTGCAAAAACCGCAAGGTGTGCAGCGCGTCGAGGTGAAGGTGGCGACGCCGACCCGCGAAGTGGCGACGCTGACCGAGCTTTTGAGGCTGTCGCTGCAAGCGCATCCACCGGAAACCGAAGTTCGCGGTCTGGTGGTGCGGACGGTCGCGCAAAGGCCACGGCCCATGCAGCTTGGTCTGTTCGACGGGGAACAGCTCTTGCCAGAGCGGCTGATGACGCTTTTGTCTCGACTGCAAGCGCTGTGTGGCGACGGGCGGGTTGGTCAAGCGGTGCCGAGTGATTCGCATCTTCCAGGGCTCGCAGAGGTGGTGCCACTGCAGTTGCCGTCGCGGCGCGAGCTGGATGAGACCCCGCCGTCAGATCCACCACAGAGGATGGCGCTGCACATGCTGCGACCTCCCAAAGCGGCCACCGTGAAGATGGATGGCGTTCGACTAACCCACTTGCACAGCGACGGACTGAGCGGACCTGTGCTGCGCGCAGGTGGGCCGTATCGAATCCGCGGCGGGGCAGGAAGCGAAGGTCTCCGTGATTATTACGATGTCGAGCTGCCGTCGGGGGAGGCGCTGCGACTGTTTTTCGACCGCGACGAGGGCAACTGGTTCCTCGACGCGCGCTACGACTAACGAGGTGTGTGTATGAGCGGCATGGACAGTCCCTACGTCGAGCTGCGGTGTAAGAGCTTCTTTAGCTTTTTGCAGAGCACCGTCGATCCTGAAGATCTCGCCAAAGCAGCTGTGGCAGCGGGCTATCAAGCGGTGGGACTCATCGATTCAGCGAGGGCATCGGGTCTTCCCCGGTTCCACAAAGCAGCCAAGGATGAAGGCCTCAAACCGATTGTCGGTGGCGAGGTTCTCGTCGATGGAGCTCCGCTCGCGCTGCTGTGTGAGTCCGCTGAAGGCTATCGCAACCTGTGTCGGCTCATCACAACCCAGCACAGTGCGGCGCGTGGTGGGCGAGGGCTGACGCTGTTCGATCTCCAGTCGCACCATGCCGGATTGATAGCGCTCAGCGGTGGTGGCGAGGGCAAGGTCGGGGCGCTGATCGATCAGGGTGACCTGACGCTGGCCGAGCAGAAGCTTGATGTCCTACAAGGAATCTTTGGTCGGGGGCATTTCTTTGTCGAGCTGCAGCTGCACTTTGATGAGCGCGAAGATCGCCGCAACGCCGTTCTGACCCAGCTTGCGCAGAGCCGGAGTCTGCCGCTCGTGCTGACCAACGATGTGCGGATGCTCGGGCGCGACGAGCTCTTGCTGCTGGATGCGCTAACCTGCATTCGTGAAAAAGTGCAGCTTGCCGCCGCCGGAAAGCGTCTGTTGCAAAACGGAGAGCGATTCCTAAAGCCCGCTCGCGAGATGGCCGCGCTCCTTTCTGATCTACCGGAAGCGGTTCGCAACACCGTAGAGATTGCAGGTCGCTGTACGTTTGGCTTGGACTCGCTTGGCTATCGCTTTCCGGAATATCCGCTGCCGCATGGGGAGTCCCCGCAGGAGTTCCTTCGTGCGGTGGTCTTCGACGCTGCGGAGAAGCGATTTGAGCCCTACGATCAGCGCGCCAAAGATCAGCTTGAGCGTGAGCTGGGACTTATCTGCAAGCTGGGACTTTGCGGGTATTTCTTGATTGTTTGGGACCTGATTCAGTTCTGCAAAAGTCGCGGAATCTTGGTTCAAGGCCGGGGAAGTGCTGCAAATTCCGCCGTCTGTTTTGCGCTCGGAATCACGGCTTGTGATCCACTGAAGATGGATCTTCTGTTCGAGCGCTTTCTATCGGAAGAACGCGGGGAGTGGCCCGATATCGACCTCGATTTGCCGTCGGGGAGTCGGCGCGAAGAAGTGATTCAGTACATCTATCGCAAGTACGGTCCCGCTGGTTGTGGACTGACTGCGACGTTCACAACATATCGCGCGCGCAGTGCAGTAAGAGAGCTTGGTAAAATATTAGGCTTTTCTGATGACTCTATTTCGCAGCTTGCCAAAAAGCTGAGCCGATTCGGGGATGAATTTGGCCCACATGGTTCAGGAAATTCCGACGCTGAGCCGACTCCTTTTGTCGAACACGCAAAGAGCGTTGGCCTAAATCCGGACGATCGCAACGTGGCGCAGCTTGTGAAGCTGTATGAAGACATCCAGGACATTCCGCGCCACATCGGACAGCATCCGGGAGGAATGGTCATTTCAGCCGGTCGTCTCGACGAGATCGTGCCGATTCAGCCAGCGGCGATGCCTGGGCGCGCAATCATTCAGTGGGACAAAGACGATGTGGGCGATCTCGGGATTGTGAAGATTGATCTGTTGGGTCTGGGAATGATGGCGGTGCTCGAAGACGCGGGCAAGATGGTGCCGTTTCACGACGGGCAACCATTCGATATGGCCGCACTTCCCAAAGACGATGCGCAGGTCTATTCCATGATCGCGCGCGCAGACACGGTTGGTGTGTTTCAGGTGGAAAGTCGCGCGCAGATGTCGTGTCTTCCGCGTACGCGTCCGCGAAAGTTCTACGATCTGGTGGTCCAAGTTGGGCTGATTCGACCCGGTCCGATCGTCGGCAAAATGGTGCATCCATATCTGCGGCGCCGCACGGAAGAGGAGCCGGTTTCCTATCCACATCCATCGCTTGAACCGATCCTGAAACGGACGTTGGGAATCCCTCTGTTTCAGGAACAGGTGATGAAAATGGCGATGGTCGCGGCCGGCTTTTCCGGAGGTCTGGCCGATCAGCTGCGTCGTGCGATGGACAGCAAGCGCGGAACCAAAAAGATGCGTATGCTCGTCGACAAACTGCGAGCCGGAATGGAAGCCAAGGGGATTCCCAAAGAGGCCGCGCAGCAGATTGAGCAGTCGATCACGGCGTTTGCTCAGTACGGTTTTCCAGAATCCCACGCGATCAGCTTTGCGTGGCTTACGTATGCGAGCGCGTACCTCAAAGTGCATCATCCTGGCGTGTTTTACACCGCGCTGCTCAATGCGTGGCCGATGGGATTCTATGCTCCAGCGACGGTGATTCGCGATGCCCAGCGGCAAGGCGTCGTGGTTCGGGCGATTGATGTGACCACTTCGGAGTGGCTGTGTTCGATCGAACATAGTCCAGATCGCGAGGTCGGATACTGGACTGCAGACCGGCCAGACAATGTGATTCCGTTTGATCGTACGCCGTGGCATGCGGCTCCTCATGGGGTTCCGGTTCCTCCGGTTTCGCGCGTGCTGAGAATCGGTCTGCGTTATGTCACGGGTCTGCGGCGCTCGTCGGCAGATGCGATTGTGAAAGCGAGGGAATCGCGGCCGTTTGCCGATCTGAATGACTTCATGAATCGCTGTCGTGCGCTGTCACAAGAAGAGATTGCGCAGCTTGCGGAGCTGGGCGCTCTTGCGGCCCTGCAACCCAAGCCGAGTCGACGTGAGGCATTGTGGCAGGTCAGCAAGTGGGAAAAGCAGAGCGAGCTTTCGCTGCGTGAGAACGACCAAGAAGATCCGTCACCGCTGCGCGACATGTCGCAGATGGAAGAGATCCAAGCCGACCTTTCGGGAAGCGGTCTTACCGTCGGACCACATCCGCTCGCACTGGTGCGAAAGGAACTGGATTCGTTTGGGACGCTGCGCATAGACGAGTTGGCGAAACGGACGCCCAAAAGCCGTGCGCGGGTCGGGGGAATTGCCATCATCAGGCAGAGACCACCGACGGCAAAAGGCTTTTTGTTTGTGACGCTCGAAGATGAAAGTGGACTGCTCAACGTGATCGTCAGTCCGCAGCTCCTTGCCGAGCAGAGACCGGTGATCTACGGCACTCGCAACCTGGTCATCGACGGTGTGATCGAGAAAAATGGCGACGCGGTGCAGCTGCGGGCCGAGCGGTTTCGTGACCTGGCCAAAGTGCTGGAGGTCATCGGCAGCGAGTCGACTGCAAATACCGAGTAGCCAGGCAGCCCGGCTGCGGGTAGCTTTCGCAAATGCAGCCACGGATATATCTCGACCACAGTGCAACGACACCGCTTCACCCTCTGGTTGCCGATGCGATGCGCGACGCGCTTTCCATCTGCGGCAACCCTTCCTCTCTTCATCACGAAGGTCGTCAGGCCCGCCAAGCCGTCGAGTCTGCGCGGCACAGCGTCGCGCAGCTCATCGGCGCGTCTTCTGCCGAAGTGATTTTTACCTCGGGTGGGACTGAGTCCAACAATACGGCGCTGTCTTCGATGGCCGCGGCGGTGCAGAAGCTCGGGCGACCCCGGCATGCGGTGACCTCGCCGATTGAACATCCGTCGGTGATGAAGTCGATGCAGCGACTTTGCGACAGCGGCTTCCGCGTGACTCACTTGGCGGTCGATTCGCTGGGGCGGATGGATGTTTCTGCGTTTGCCAAGCTGTGTGCCGAAGATCCGCCGTCGATCGTGTCGCTGTCGTTGGTCAATCACGAGCTTGGGAATGTCTTCCCCGTCGCAGAGCTGACTGCCATCGCCCATCAGTACGGCGCCCTGGTCCACTGTGATGCGGTGCAAGGCGTCAGCAAGCTACCGGTGGATGTCCGCGTGCTCGGCGTCGATTCGCTCAGCGTGTCGGCGCACAAGTTCTATGGCCCCAAAGGGATTGGCGCTTTGTACATCGCTGGGCCGCAGCCGGGAACCTGTGGAATTGGGCCCGAACTTCCCGCATTTCTCGTCGGGGGAGAGCAGGAAAAGGGTCGCCGTGCCGGGACCGAAAACGTGCTGGCCATCGTCGGTTTTGGCCGCTGTGCGCAGCTTGCCAAGGATGTGCTGTTGCCTCGGGCTGAAGAGCTTCGGCGGCGGCGTCAGCGTCTGGAATCGGGACTTTTGCGTCTCGATGGCGTGACGATCCACGGGGATCCGCGCGATCGCAGTCCGACGGTGTGTAACGCGCGTTTTGCCGGAGTCGAAGGCGACATGCTGCTCGCGAGTCTGGACCTTGACGGAATTGCGGTGTCAACGGGGGCCGCGTGTAGCTCGGGATCGAGTGAAGCGTCAAAGGTTCTGCGCGGCATCGGTGTTTTGCCCGAGCACGCTCGGGGCGCTGTCCGTTTTTCGATTGGCATTGGCACCACCGACGATGAGATCGACAGAACCCTGTCCTGTATCGCCGCGGCAGTTGGCCGCATCCGAGCCCTCGGACCGAGTCCGCTTCTGTCTGTCCCGCCCAAGAACCAGATGAACGTCCAGATTCGCTTTTCCCCTCGGTCGTAAGCTCGTCTAGGGCGAACTTCCTGGCCCAAACAGGGCGGGCCAGTTTTTGGACATCCGGCGAAACCGCACCTACACTCGCAGGTTCATGTCGCTGTTTGCTCGTCGGAAATCGGCGCGAAGAACCCAGCGCGGACGTCGAGGAGTGTGGCTGCGTGCGCTCCTCTTTTGGCGACCGCGCAATCGGCGCATCGGCAGAACACCCGTGCGGAGCACTCTTCCCGAGGAGAAGAGCGAGCCACGCACGGCGGGATCACTGTTTCTGTCGCTGCTGACTTGGGTTGGTTTGCTGTCGCTGCTGACCGCGACGGTGGTGATGGCGCGGCACTACCTTTTGCACAGTCCACGCTTTGCCGTCGCAACGATTGAAATCTCACCGACCCATCATGTGACGACCGAGCGACTGCGCAGCATCGCAGGCGTGCAGCTCGGGCGAAATCTGATCACGCTCGATACGACCGATGTGGCCAAGCGGCTTCAGCGTGAGCCCTGGCTGCGCAAGATTCATGTCGAAAAGCGGCTTCCATCGACGCTGAAGATCGTCGTCAGCGAGTTTGAAGCAGCGGCGCTGGTAGCACTCGATTCGCTTTACATGATTACCGCCGAGGGCGAGGTCTTTCGACGCGCGGCGACGACGGACTACGATGCACGGCTGCCGATCGTAACCGGCGTGGGCCGGGCCGCATACCTTTTGGACCGGGAGTGGGCGCAAGGCCAGATCCGACGAGCGCTACATGTCCTGTCGCTGTACCAGCAAAACGCGGATCGCCCGATGGTGCGCGAGGCCCATATCGACCAGATAACGGGTGTGACGTTTTCGATGGCTGAAGGCGCGACGATTCGACTGGGACAAGGCTCCGACGAGGAACTTGTGCAGCGGCTCCAGCGCTTTGATGCCGTCTGGCAGACGCTCAAGAAGAAGGGCGAAGTCGCTCAGCTTGTGCTGCTCGACAACCGTGCGCATCCCGACCACATCACCGTACGTCTGGCGCCAAAGCGTCTTTAGAGACGGAAGTCGAGCCGCTGGGGTTAGCCGAAGTCGAAGTTCTTGGGGATGACGACGATGTCATCGACAACTTGGAATCTGCGACGGTCCGCCTCGGGGTCGTAGCCGATCTCGGTGCCGGCCGGTACGTGGACGTGCTTGTCGATGATGGCGTGACGGATGCGGCAGTGACGACCAATGTCGACGGACTCGTGAAGAATGCACTGCTCGACTTGGGCGAAGCTGTTGATGCGAACCCGCGGGCCGAGCACGCTCTGGTCGACGTGGCCACCGGACACGATGCAGCCCTCACTGACGAGCGAATTGGTGGCAAAGCCGACGCGGCGCTGACCACCGGGACCGTCTTCATTGAAGACGAACTTGGCTGGTGGCAAGGACCGAACCCAGGTGTGCAGTGGCCAGCGTGGGTTGTAGAGGTTGAAAACCGGCACAACCTGCACAAAGTCCATGTTGGCGAGGAAGTACTGCTGGATCGTGCCGACGTCGCGCCAGTAGCCGCGCTCGCGCTCGTCCATGCCCGGAATGTCGTTGCGCATAAAGTCGTACGCGAACAGCGCTCGCTTGCCGACCATGTCGGGCAGGATGTTGCGCCCAAAGTCATGTTGGCTGCTGGCCGTGGTCTCCGCGTCGAGGACGATCTGCTGGATCAGCGCTCGGGTGTTGAAGATGTAGTTGCCCATCGAAGCGAGCGCCCAGCCTGGTCGGCCGGGGATTTCGCGTGGACACTCGGGTTTTTCCGAAAAAGACAGGATGCGCCAGCTTGAGTCGACTTCGATGATGCCGAAGGACTTGGCCTGCTCGACGGGGACCGGGATGCATGCCACGGTGCAGTCGGCGCTGTTGTCGCGGTGGAAGTCGAGCATCTGCTGGACGTCCATCTTGTAGACATGGTCACCTCCGAAGACGATCACGTAGTCCGGATCTTCGTCGGTGATGACGTTAAGCGACTGAAAGATGGCATCGGCAGATCCTTTGAACCACTCCCGTCCTCGTCGCTGCTGCGCGGGCACCGGCTCGACGTACTGGTCAAGCATGGCTGGCAGTCGCCAGCCGCGTGCAATGTGGCTGTTGAGCGAGTCGCTCATGTACTGCGTCAGAACCTTGATCTTGAGGAAGCCGGAGTTGACCAGGTTCGACAGCACGAAGTCGATCAGGCGATAACGCCCACCGATCGGCACCGATGGTTTGGCGCGATCGGCCGTGAGCGGCCACAGTCGCCGACCTTCACCACCGGCCAACACAAGCGCAAGGACGTTCGGATTGGGACCGCGATGCGGAGCAAACACCGGACTCATGGCCGTCTCCCTCTGGGTTGAGCAGCGGGCATCCCAAGGTCGCTGCCTCTTCACCGAGCGAAAACAGCCGTGGCTCAGTGTCGCAGCAGCAGATACCCTAAGATGCCCAAAAGCACGGTTACCACCGCCATGATAATCGGGACCAGCGGCGGACCGCTCGGCTTTCGTGCACGAAATCCTGCTGAAACCGAAGACGGCGCTGGGGCGTCCTTGCCGGGTCCTGCAATCGGATCCGGCTTTTCGGCGAGCACAGCCTCGAGAGGCGCCACATTCTTGCCAAGACCCGGACCTGAGGTCGGCGTCTCTGGCCCACGGGCCGGAACACTCGACTGACTTTCGGACATCCACGCCCGTGGATCAATGAACTGATCGGGATTGAGGGGCGCTTGGCCTTCGGTAGACTTCTGCTGCTCATCCCCGACTTCATCGAGCGACGTAAAGCGCAGGATCTCGTCTTGGATCAGGTTGTCGATCAGCGTGCTCTGCGGCTGCGGCTTCGCCTTCTGGCGCTCGGCGAGGACTCGACCAATGAGCTGCTCGATGTCGCGGCTGGTCACTTTCATGCCGCGGGAAAACAGATAGTGAGCGATCGCTTCGAGCAGCTCCTCGACGCGCTGATACCGCTGGTTGCGGTCGCGAGCGAGGGCTTTGCGGACGATCGTCTCCAGTTCTGGCGTGACGTCTGGATTCTGCGCCACGATCGACGGAACGACAGCTTCGCGAACCATCTTGACCGTTGCGTAATCGGTTTCACCGTCGAAAAGACGCTGCCCGGTCAGCAATTCGTACAGCAGAATCCCGACCGCAAAGATGTCGGCTCGACG
This sequence comes from uncultured Myxococcales bacterium, assembly GCA_964437195.1. Lineage (GTDB taxonomy): Bacteria > Myxococcota_A > Polyangia > Palsa-1104 > JAEUJZ01 > JAEUKA01. The sequence goes on from CAYTGC010000065.1 coordinate 15,427, forward strand.
GTCGACTTCCTCTCCACGAGCGGCTTCTGGCGACAGGTAGCTGAACTTGCCTTTGACGACGCCCGGATCGGTGTTTTCGACCTGCGAAGCAGCCTTGGCCAGACCGAAGTCCGCCAGCTTGACCTCGCCGCGCTTCGAAAACAGGATGTTCGGCGGCGAGATGTCGCGGTGCACGATGCCGAGCGGCTTGCCCGTTTCGGGATCGGCCAGGTCGTGGGCATACGCCAGCGCTTTGCAGACCTCGAGGATCATGTAGAGCGTCTGGCTGACCGGCAAGCGCTGACCCATCGCCTGGAGCGTCTGGAGCAGCACCTTGAGGTTGCAGCCGTCGATGTACTCCATCACCAGGAAGTAGGCGGTGTCTTCGCTCGTTCCCGACGAACCGACGTCATAGACCAGCACAATGTTGGTGTGCTGAAGATGCAGAGCCAAGCGTGCCTCGTCGAGAAACATCTGAACGAAGCGCTTGTTTTTGGTCAGGTTGGGCAGGATTCGCTTGATCGCGACGGCGCGCTTTAGTCCACCGACCGAAGACTCGGCAATGCCGCGAAAGACCTCCGCCATACCACCGGCGTCGAGGCGGTCCGTGACCTTATAGCGCTGGGAATCCATCTGCTGACCTAAGTTGCGACGACCGAGAGGCCGTCTGGGAGGTTCGGAGAGTCGCGCTGAGCGCGTAACTACTCAACTCTATCACTCATCGTCCATGTGGTCGCTCATGGACTCATCCCCGCTGGAGCCACCGCGACCGACAGTCTGACTCTTGGTCAGCTCTTCTTTTTCTTTTTCTTCTTTGCAGTCGATGCAAAGCGTCGTTACCGGACGAGCCATCAGACGGCGGAACGAAATCGTTTCGCCACAGTCTTCGCACTCATCGATGGTCTTGTTTTCCAGCCGCTCGATCGCGCCGTTGATCTTGTTCAGAAGGAACTTTTCGCGGTCGCGCAGCCGCAACTCCGTCGAAAACAGCTCTTCTTCCATGGACTCGTCGATGGAGTCGCGACCGATGCTGCGCTCGCGCTCCATGCTGAACTTGAGACCGTCCTTTGCTGCCTGTAACAAGCGTTCTCGCTCACCGAGAAGAACTTTCTCAAGTTGCGATCGCTGGCTTTCGTTCAGCATGTGTGCGAACCCCTTCTTACCCGTCTGAAAAAATCTCGCTGGCTGGTCATGGCTGCTTCCCTGGTGCCCGGCTTCTCCGTCGAGACACTCGCGGGCCAGCTAAATGCCATAAGGTAGCGTACTCTATAGGTCCGCGCCGCCGTTTGTCAACGGGGGATTTCAGTGTAGCCAGGTGTGCTTGGTGCCTGATTTTTTCGGCGAGTGGTTAGATTATTTTTAAGCGACAGGCGGGAGGCTTTTGGGAATGGCGATCGAGAACGAAGATACGCATTGTGAACGGGCCAGCGTTGAGCAAGCGAGCGATGCTCTAGCGATTGCACGGACCATCGAGGAACGGTTGCGATCGGGACAGCACACGGCGCTTTTGAGCGATGGGGCCGATGCCTCGCTTTGGGGTCAGGTTCTTGGCGTGGTGGGAGCCGGTTGGGCGGCGCGCGGGCAGCGGCTGGGGGACGTACGCCTCATCGTCATCGACTGTGGCGTTCATCCGCAGCCACTTGGATCACTGTCTGAGGCACAGGTCCAGGTGTCCGATCTTCTTGGCGAAGGTCGGTCCGGCCCGGCAGTCGCGGCAGATCGGATGCTGTCCGGCTTGCGTCGACGGCTGATTGGTGATCTCGGCGAGCCGACGCCTCATCTGGCGTTGCTGTTGGCGCTCGAAAAGCTCGGGCAGCAGGTCAGCCTTGGTGGTTCACGCTGGGCGCTGGTGTTCACCCGTGTCGAGCGAGCCGATGCGGACTCGCTGCATGTCTTGTCCCAGCTTGTGCTGCGACGATTGTCGGTTCCGCTCTTGCTCGTCTTTTCTGCGAAACCTTCGTCGGCTCCGGCGCTGGAACTGCTGCACAACTTGCGCAGCGGTGCAGGCCCTGCGTCGGTGATCGAACGCGCTTCGGCAAAAACAGAGACAGTCCAAGTGGCGACTTCGGCCCGGCTTCCGACGATGCCGCCTCGCGTTCTCGGGGTTTTGCGGGCGCTTGCCATGGCTGGTCCAGGCTGCGAACTGTCCTTGCTCATCGAACTGCTTGGCCAGACCGAAGACGAGGTACTTGCCAGCCTGCAAGAGGCTGCGGACGCTGGGATTGAGATCGGTGACGACGGCAATGACCGTTTTGAGCTTGGGCCCGAGCTGACGCAGTTGGTTACCGCGCAGATGTTGCCGTCGCTGGTTCGCAGCTATCACCGTCGGTTGGCGGCGCTGTTGTCGGACCGAGAGTCGGGACTTCAGCTACCAGTTGGCACAGACGGGACAGTTCCAAAGGCCTCACCCTCGGCGGCGACTGCGGTCATGCCGTCCGGTTCCGCTGTAACGACCGTGGCAACCGAGGTGGCGCAGACCGAACCGGCTGCGTCGACGGACACCGGTTCGCCTGCCGCTGGGGACAGACCGCTCATCACAGAATCGAGTCCGGACAAACCGGCTGTCCCGGCGCTGTCCTCCGTCTTGGCCACACAATCGGACCGGACTCCCGCGAATCGAGAAGTACCGGAGGTGGCCGCCACTCCGGCTGCGATTCCTGCCGAAGTACCGCTCTTTGTCGAAACGCCGTCCCCGACGCTGCACTGGCCTTACGCTGGAAGCCCGGGGCCTGGTCCAGGCAGCTTGTCAGCGACGCATCCATCGTCTGCGGATACCGAACCGGCAAAAGAGGTCCCCGTATCCCCCGCCGCGCCGCTGCACCGAGCGCCGACAGCCGAGGTCGCTCCGGTCGCTCCGCGCGAATCGGCCGGTGCTCCGTCACCTGCTGATCGACAGCGGAATGATCGACGAGTGCAGTCCGCACGAGCCGCGAGACACTTGGTGGAAGCGGGTGATCTGGACCCTGGGATTGAACGATACCTCCATGCGGTCGATCAGGCGCTGCGTGTCGGGGCGATTCGCGAGGCGATGGCCTTGGCCGATCGTGCGATGCGGCTTCTCGGCGAACTTCCAGAGTCGGAGCGTCGACGAGCACTGCGCATTCAGGCGCTCTGCGCGCTGGGTCGCGTTCGCTGGCTGGGCAACGGTCCCGATGAGCGCTTCACACTAGCGGGGGCGCTCGTCGCATTCCAGGAAGCCCGGTCGCTGCTTCGTCCGCAAGACGCGGCCGAGCTGCGAGCGACGGTGGTTTCACAGCTTGCTGCAGTGCTGTACGAAATTGGGGATCTTCCATCGCTCGAAAAGGCGCTGACCGAGCTATCCGAAGCCAGTCGGACTCTGCTAGGACAAGGTGAAGCGGCGACGGCAGCGCGACTTCTGAATGACCAAGCTGCCGTCTACGTGCGAATTGGCGATCCCGTTCGGGCGGCGCATTTGCTCGAAGAATCACGACGTTTCTTTGGAAGCGGTCGGTTCCCTGCGGACGACGAACAGGTTGCGCTTGAGCTGGCGGAAACCGAGCATCAGCTGGCTCGGCTGCCTCTTCATGTGGCCGCGCGGCAAGGGCGGCAGCTCGATGCGATCGCTCTCGGCCGTGGACATGCGCAAGAGGCCGCTGCGACGTACAAGCGACTTGGGATGCGTCGAGAGCTTGCTCATGTGACGGAGACACTCGGTCGGCTCGAGACAATGGCAGGTCGGCACGAAGCGGCCATGGCGTACCTGTCGGCTGCGGGGCAGATCGAGCGTGAGCTGCACGATATTCTGGGCCTGGCGCGGACAACCGCGGCGATGTCTGAGCTGCTGCTCGCTGCGGGTCAGCTTCCCGGAGCGGTCGAGCTGCTTTCCGAGTCGCTGGCGCTGAATATCGAGAAGGGCTCGCTGATAGGCCTTTCCTACGTACGGCGAGGTGTCGAAAAGCTTGCGCAGCGGGTACAAACCAGCGGCACCGATACCGCAACCTCGCGTGCTCTGCATCGGCTACATGACGATCTCGTGGCGGCCGAGGAGCATCTTGGCCGGGTCAACCTTCCTTCCGATCTCTAGCCCGCAACCCCCACCTATTCAGTCCGCACCGCCGGGGAAGCGCCAAGTTGCTAAGCCCGCTTCCCTATTTGCACCGATCGCGTAGACTGGTTTTTACTCCAATTTTTAGGTCGGCCTGATGAGCAGCGCTCTCGATACCAACGAGCTGATGGAGCTAGCGAGCAAGGTAGGCCCGGACGAATTTTCGGCGCGGTTTCCGCATCTGTTCCTGGTCTTCTACGAGACGGTCGACACGGTGGGTGTGTCTTCCTTTGCGACACAGGTGATTTCGAAGGACATGGCCCGAGGCCGTCCGACGAGCCAGATTCGCGCCGTTCCCCTCGTCAAAGCCCCGAACAACCCATATTCGGATCGTATTTCCCTTGGGCGGGCACGCAACTGTGACGTCGTGCTGCGCAATCCATCGGTGTCCAAGCTTCACGCGCACATCCGCAAGGAGCCGAACGGCACCTGGGTGGTGATCGACGCGAACTCGCACAATGGAACCACCATCGACGGAAATCGAGTGACCGCCGGGCAGTCGATTCCCATCAAGATCGGTGAGCCCATCACCTTCGGCGGCATGATTGTCCGAATTGCCACCGCCTCCATGGTCCATCAGGCGCTTCTGGGCCGCCCTCCGTGGGGCAGCCGCTAACCCACCCGAGCCACTTTTGAGACTGGATGTCAGGGCTGTGATGTCTTGGCAAGCAGGAACCGCGTCTGTGCTGAGCCGAAAGGAACGTTTGGTTGGGGTTGGGTCAGGTCTCGCCCTTGAGTAGCTCGGCTTGGTGGTGGGCGCGGAGTGCGTCGATGACGTCTTGGATGTCGCCATCCATGAACTTCTGCAGGTTGTGGCGCGTGAGGCCGATGCGGTGATCGGTCACGCGGTCCTGCGGGAAGTTGTAGGTACGGATCTTTTCCGATCGGTCCCCGCTCTTGACCTGGGAACGGCGCGCTTCTCGCTCGGCTGACTCTTGCTTCTCGCGCTCGATGTCGAGGAGCTTGGTCTTGAGGATGCGCATCGCGGTGGCGCGGTTTTTGTGCTGCGATTTTTCCTGCTGGCAGCGCACGATGATGCCGCTCGGGATGTGCATGATCTGCACGGCGGAGTCGGTGGTGTTGACCGACTGACCACCTGGACCACCCGATCTCATCACCTCGATGCGGAGATCTTTTTCCTCGATCCGAACATCGACGTCTTCGGCCTCCGGCAGCACCGCGACCGTTGCCGCGGAGGTATGAATCCGGCCCTGCGCTTCGGTTTCGGGAACGCGCTGGACGCGATGCACGCCCGACTCGTATTTGAGTTCCGAGTAGACCTTGCCGCCCGACTGCGCCGAGATCATCACGATCGCTTCTTTTAGACCGCCGGCAGCCGCTTCCGACATGCTCAGGATCTCGACGCGCCAGTGTTTGCGCTCAGCGTAGCGGCTGTACATGCGGAACAAATCGCCCGCAAACAGCGCCGCTTCTTCACCACCGGTGCCTGCCCGGATTTCGAGGACGATGTTCTTGTCGTCGTTCTTATCCTTGGGCAAAAGCAGCAGCTTCAGCTTGTTTTCAGTCTCTTCGCGCAGCGCCAGGAGGCGCTGTTCTTCCTCGCGTGCCATCGTCCGCAGATCGGCGTCCGATTCCCGCAAAAGTGGCGCATTTTGCTCGAGGTCTTCGAGGATTTTTTTGTAACCGCGATACGCGGCGACAAGCTCCTCGATCTCAGCTCGCTCTTTGGCCAGCTTGAGGAACTGCTGTTGTTTGGCCAAGACGTCGGGATCGGCTAGCTGGACCTCGAGGTCCTGATAGCGATTCTCGACCTCGGCCAGCTTGTCGAACATCGACATGGGCGGGCTGAAGGAAGAGGGGAAGAGAGAAGCTACGCCTTCGGCTTCTTGTCAGCCTTGGGAGCCTCAGGCTTCTTGTCAGCCTTGGGAGCCTCAGCCTTCTTTTCGGCCTTGGGAGCCTCAG
>CAYTGC010000066.1:0-21152 GCA_964437195.1 uncultured Myxococcales bacterium
AGCCGCTGCTCGACCAGATGGGCTTTAAGTACCCGCACCTTTTGGACATCGCCGCCTCGCTGCCGTCGAAGAAGCTGCTACTGTTTGGCGACTCGGGCGAAAAAGACCCGGAAATCTATGCCCGCCTGCGCAGCGAGCAGCCGAGTCGTGTCGAGCAGATCTACATCCACCTCGTCACGCCCGAGCCGCCCGATTCCCCCCGCTTTGCGGGCATGCGCGTCTTCAAGGACTGGTCCGAGCTACAAAAGTAGACCCGCTAAAAGAAGATGGGGTTCGAGACGGCGAACGAGCGGCGTCCGGGGTGGACCGGGGCAAGGTCGGTGCCGCCCGAGGAAGCGTGGAACACCACCCAGTGCTGGGTACGCCCTGGCTTCGCGGTCACCGTGACGGTGGTTTCGTAGCGGTGACCTTGCGGCGTCACCGTCTCACGCAGCTCCTCGGTCGCTACGGTTTCGCCGTCCACAATCGTCTCGAGCCGCTTGGCTTGCAGCCAGCTTGGCGCCTGCACCACCACTTGGATCGGCACCGGGCGTCCCGCCGAGCGAATCTGCTCACCTGGGCCTTCGCCGTCTGGGCCCCGCACGGTCATGTACAGCCCGCCCGAGATCGTCGCTTTGCCCGCCCGCAGCGCGTCGCGAACCGCTTCCGCCGACAGCTTCGTCGGGTCGTCGTGGCCAAACTGAAGGCAGGTGCGCGGATAGCCGATCGGACTGGTGCGCAGCCCGTGGCTGTCCGAAGATCCCACCGCCCAGATCTTTTTGCCCGCGTTTAGCAGCGCAAACCAGTCCTGCACAATCGCTTTGCGGTTGTCCTCGAAGTCACTGTCGTTGAAGGTCTCGAGCGCACCATATTCGTCGCTGTACAGCTCGGGGTCGCCGCTCACCGTGGCGCGGTCAAAGTTTACCGAGGTAAAGTAGCCGCCGAAGCTGTCCGAGCGTGGGTGGTTGACGATCAGCACGGGCCGCTCGGGAAGCTGGGCGATGGTGTGGAACACCTCGGGCGGCTTTTTGCCATACCACTGCACGGCGCCCCGGTTGGGCTCGTTGGGCCGTGGTGAGATCGGGATTACCCCGAAGTGACCCCAAGCGAACGTCGTGAACTCTTCCGACGGCATGCCGAACGCCCAGCGGGTCAGCCCGAGCTTTCGCACAAACGGCTGAAAGTCGATGATGTACTCGTGCTCGCTGGAAACCGGGATCTCCAGGCCGTCGGCGATCGCGCCTTTGACCTTGTATTCCACGTCGTCCGACGAGTCCATCGAGTAGTACGAGTGGATGTGGAAGTCGGCGCACATCACGCCCTGGCTGTCGACCGAGCGCAGCAGCTCGGCGCGGACCTCGGTGGCCTTGCCTGCATCAACGGTCACGGCCTGATCGACGATGTCCCACTCGTAGCCGCGGCTGACGATGACGCGATGCTTGCCCGCCGGCAGAGCCAGCTTGGCGCTGCCCGATACCGCGAACTCTTGCACGATGCGACCGCCCGCTTCGTCGCGGACGCCGTAAGAAGACGGGAACGTCGGGGCGGGAAGCATCGGGATGACCTGCACCCGCACCGGAAGCGCCGCGCCACTGGCCTTGTCCGTCGCCGTGACCGACAGCGTGCCGGTGGTTTCCAGCTTCAGGTTGGCGGTGGTGTCGGTGGCCGAAAGCACCTTCTTGACCGAGGGCGGCTGGCCGTACAGCGTCGCCGACAGCTCGGTCTGTTCGCTGGGAAGATGCATCGTGAACTCGCCGCGTGAGTTGGTCTTGGTCCGTCCCACATAGCCGCCCGGCGACCGCAGCGCGTGGACATAGGCGCTGGCCAGCGGCGTCCCAGCAGTGTCGGTCACTGTCCCGGTGACGGCACGATAGGCCGGCTGCTTGAGCACCCGCCGCAGCGCTTCGCCCAGACCATCCGAGTGTGGACCCCCAACGATGAACTCGAGGTAATCGGTGCTTAGCTCGCTGCACGCCTTGGCGGTAAGACCGGCGCCGCGCCCGATGATCGAACCGGATCGCTCGAGCAGAGGCGTGTAAGCGCCGGACAGAAAGCGGACCGCAAAGGACGAGTCGCCTGCGTCAAACCCAAGCCACTGCTGATCGCCTGAGATATCGCCATAGCCGGCTCGTTCGGTGAAGAGCTGGCTGCGGCTCGAGTGAAACAGCACAAAGAGCTGATAGCGATACAGCGGCAGCTCTTCGCTTCTGGTGTTCATAAGGTGCAGCCTAAGCTTCACGCTCTCTGCCCCGGGCTCGAGGATGTAGTCGATCGCGGCGGGCAGATAGAAGTTGTCGGTGAACACCGGTTCCAGGAACTCGAGGAACGGCAGATCGGCGAGCACACCCGAGGCACGAATCACGGCGGCTTTGCCGTCCGAGCCATCGTTTAACACGCTGACGGTCTCGGCCTTGAGCACCTGGCGTCCCAGCGACATGATCGTCTCGCCGTAGAGCGAGGTGCCGGTCGGCTTGCCATCTGGGCCGACTGGGTCGAGCGAAAGAATCTCTCCGCCATACGGTTGATAGCCGTCGGACACACCGGGCGCTTCGATGTAAACGGCAATCTTGTCGTTTATCAAAAGATAGTCGCCGGTGCGCACGGGGTGCCGCGCCGTGTCGGCTTGGCGAATCCAGGCGGGGTCGGTGATGCGAGCGCCGCGCGCCTGACTGGCTGCCTTGGCTCCGAGTGGATCGCGATGCCCAAGCGAGTCTCCAGCGGGAAAGCGGCTCTTGTCGGAAAGACCCTGCGCCGCACAGGGACCGCTCGGCGGCTCGTCCGTCACCGGCGGTTCAGCGGGAACACAGGACAGAAGCGACGCACACACAAGCGGCGTAAGCGGCAGCAGCCACGGTCGGGAAGCAAACTTCGCCATCGCAAGCACCTCCGAAAGGAGGCACTAGACCAAATGGCCAGTCAGACAGCAAGAGGAAGGATTGCAGAGCACTGCTGCTACGCAGTCACGCAGCGGGGAAGGGAGCGCAAGGGCCGACGCTATGGGAAGTAGACGAGCTGCAGCGGCGAGCCGCTGTTGTTAAATGGATCGAACGCACCCGTCGGTGCATTCCAGCCACAGCTGCCACCGCCGGTCATGTTAAGTACCCGCACTTGGCCGTCCGGAGTCGGCGTTGTCATGCCAACTGGCCCAGAGCCGCCGAGCGCCAGGGCGCCCATCGCCACGGCAAACTTGGTGCCGGTCAGATCGATGTTCGCCATGCCATTGGCATTTCCCCCCACGCAGCCCATCGCCGTCGCATAAGGCATAGAGGTGACGTTGGCGGCCCCATGCTTGAGCGTTCCCGTCGAAGTGGCAAAGCGCTTGTCGTTGGTGTCGATCTTCAGCGTCGAAGGATCGATAAGCACCCTGGTGTAGTTGCTCTTGACGTTGGTGCCCGTTGATGGGCCGCCCGCGGTGTACTGGGAAAAGTTCTGGTTCGCCGCGACGTTGTTAAGCTGCAGATAGGTCAGCGCGGGCAGTACCGACATCACGCAGTAGGCATCCCAGGGCTTGGTCTTGTCACCGCTTATGAACAGCTTGCGGGCGCCATCGGTCAGGGTCGGCTTGTCGGCGCGAAGCTGCTCGCAGTTCGACGGATTGCCGAAGTTTGCCGTGACCTTCACGTCCGCCGACAAGGTGAGGGTGCAGGTGCGGGACGATCCCGAGCAAGCGCCGCCCCAGCCGGTAAAGTACGACGTGCTGTCGGTGGCCGCCGTCAGGGTCAGCATCGTTCCCTTGTCGAAGCCACCTGAGCAGGTGCCGCTTGAGCACTGAATGCCAAACGGCATGCTGGTCACGACACCACCACCTGCCCCACCAATGGTTACGTCGACATTGGCGCGATTGACCTTGCTCTTGAAAGTCGCACCGACGTTCTTGGCTTTGTCCATGGACAGCGTGCACGTCGCAGAAGTCCCACTACAGTCGCCGTCCCAGCCGACAAAATCGGTGCTGTCGTTCAAGTTGACCGTGAGGGTCACGCTGGTGCCGGGCGCAAACGTGCTGGCGCAGACCGTGCCGCAGGTGATGCCCGCAGGCTGCGAAACGATGGTGCCGCCCGAAAAGTCGCCCTTCACCTCGAGGTTGAGCGATGCGACCGTGGTGCCATCCGAAGACTGAAAGGAACCGCAGCCGATGGACGCCGCCACAAACCCCATGGCAAGCAGCGCCTTCCCACGATGGAACCGAAGCTTCTGACTGATCATATTCTGTCTCTCCTATTGGCTTGAAACGTAGGGACCGTGCGGCAGTCGCCTTGAAACACCTAGGAGCACTGGCCCGCACAAGGGTCACAAACCCGCTTTGGAGATCTTATCACCCCGGAACGCCGCCAAGTAGCGGATTAACAGTCTGAGCGGAAGACCCAGACCCCGCGGTGTAGATCGCGGGTCTCACCCAGTCCGGGCAGATCGATCGAGCGCTCGACCTCTTCTTTGACCTGCGGGAAGGCGTAGACCCAGCGACGAATCTTGGCGCGGGGAATGCCTCTGTCCACCAGCGCCTGCTCCATCACGCGAGCCCGCCGATGCGCTTCGGCTTCTCCACTTTCCGGTGACGAGACAATCAAGAACTGGGTGTTGCGCAACAGCGCCGACCGCAACAGCTTGTGCAGCCGCTCGGCCCGAAACGGAATGACTTGCTGCGCGCCGTCGCGGAAATAGAACACTTCATGCCGCAAGTGCGACATCAGCTTGAGAAAGCGGCCTTTGTGTTCCGGGTCGGCGGCAATCACCGCGGGACGAATCTGCTTGGTGGTACAGGTCTCGGTCTGGGCTTCGCACTCGCGCTGGACGTCCTCGATAAGCTGGCTTAGCTCGGGCGTGCACATCGCCATGCCGATGCCGTCACCAATTTCAAGCCGCAGCCGCTGAAGCTGCTCGTTTTGCGCCTCGACAAGCTGCTGGAGCGCATCCACCCGATCGGCCAGAGACGGTCCACAACCACACAGGCCTGCACACGCAAGCCAAACCCACAGACCAATCGCTCGATCCAGCCCAAGTGACATCGAAGTGGAGACGCTACTATCACAAAATGGCGACAAATGCGGCACGGCTTTACCTGTCGCGCGGGCTTTGGTACGGTGCGCCCATGTTGCCCTCGCCCAAAGTCAGCCGGTCCCGTCACGGCGGGTCTGTCCTGGCGCTGGTGCTGACGGCGCTTCCAGCAGTCGCGCATGCGGACCTCGGCTCGCTTGGAGACACGACGATTGGGCTCGCGCTGTCGGCTGGTTTTCAGACGGACACGCGCACTTGTCAGGTTGCAGGCAGTGCCCGCAATGCACCGGGGACTGGCTGCGCGATGCTCGTCGCGGGAATCGAAGGCGACTTCCTGTGGCGAGGCCGAATTGGGGCGCTGCTCGGCCTTTCGTCCAGCGCGGGCCAGGCAAGCGTGCCCACCACGAACGAACCGGGCGCGGATGCCCCGGCGGCTTTTCCCGATCGCGTCTCGGTGGTGCTCGGGCTCGATGTCCGTCCGCTCGGATTTTTGGTGGCGCGCGAGGATCATTCCTACAAGGCTCGGCTGTTTTCTGGTCTACGGCTGGGACTGGGTCCATCGCTGGAGATCGTCCGCACCGCGCTCGATTCAAGCGTCGATGCAGGGGTTCGCAACCGATCGCTGGGAACGACACTGGTTGGCATGCACGCGCTGCTGGACGGGGAAATTCCACTGGTCGCAAGCGGAGCAAGCTCGCTTTCGCTGCGGGTGTCGGTTCGGCTTTTGTATGTGCCGAGGGTGAGCCTAAACGAAGGGACGGTGCTGTCCGAGCCGTTTACGCCCACGTCGAGCTATGAGCCGCAAGGCTACGGTTTGCGAACCCAACTGCTCTTTGGCCTTTCGTACTACCTGTAGGCGACTGCTTGTCGCGCTCGGGTCGCATGTGTTAGGTTGCGCCATCCGTCAAAAGAGCCGCCATGGAACTCCGTACTTTCTGCTTTCTCGACATCCTTCAGCCTCAGCTGACCGGCTTCCTTCAGACCGTGGCCCAGGGCTTTCTGCCTCTGGAGCGGCAGGCGTCGCTGATCGTCGAGATCGCGCCCGGCATTGCCGTAAATCAGCTCACGGACGTGGCGCTAAAGCAGACGCGGGTCATTCCGGGCATGCAGATCGTCGAGCGAGCCTACGGACTTCTCGAGCTGCACAGCTTCGACCAGGGCGAAGTTCGCTCGGCGGGCGCGGCGATTCTGTCCGCCATGGGCAAAGACGAGAGCGCACGGCTGAAGCCGAAAGTGCTGTCGGAGCAGACGATCACCGGCATCGAGGGTTATCACTCGCAGCTTATCAACCGCTTCCGGCACGGCGACATGATCGGCGAAAAGCAGACGCTCTACACGCTGGAGCTTCAGCCAGCCGGCTACGCCGCAATCTGCGCCAACGAGGCCGAAAAGGCCGCTCCGGTTCATCTGCTCGAAGTGGTTACGTTCGGTGCCGTCGGTCGTCTGTGGCTCGGTGGCTACGAAGCTGAGATTGAGGCCGCGCGCGAGGCCATCCACGCCGCACTCGCCGGACTCCACGGGCGGTAGGCCATGCAGCCGGGGGCCGAGGTGGAAAACAAGACAACGCCACGGCGGACGCGCACCACGGAAAAAGCGCGAATTGCCGCTGTTCTCGACGAGCTGGATCGGCTCTATCCAGACGCGCACTGCGAACTAAACTACCGCAGTCCGTTTGAGCTGCTCATCGCGGTGATCTTGTCCGCGCAGTGTACCGACGACCGCGTCAACATGATCACTCCGACGCTGTTTGAGCGCTTTCCAAGCCCGCAAGCGCTGGCGCTGGCGGATCAAGACGAGCTCGAAAAGATCATCTTTTCGACGGGCTTTTATCGGAACAAAGCCAAGAACATCAAAGCCTGCGCAAAGAAGCTGGTCGAAAAGTTTGGTGGCCAGGTTCCGCAGACGATGCCCGATCTTTTGTCGCTGCCAGGTGTGGCGCGCAAGACCGCCAATGTGGTGCTGGGAACAGCGTTTGGGATTCCGAGTGGTGTCGTCGTCGATACGCACATCGGTCGGCTCAGCCAGCGGCTCGGGATGACCAAGCACGACGAGCCCGAGAAGATCGAACTGGACTTGCAGAAGCTGTGGCCCAAGGAGCGCTGGATCATGTCGGGCCACCGCCTGATTTGGCATGGTCGCCGCGTCTGTTTTGCCAGAAAACCAAGCTGCGCGACCTGCACGCTCCGCTCGATCTGCCCGGCCCCCGAGTCCAAAGCGCTGCCGTAGCGTGGCGTATCGGCTACTGCTGGGCTGGTGTTGGGCTGGTTTCGGGAGGATGCGGAGTCTCGGCGTGTGAAGGCTGAGTCGGCGCCTCACTCGCTGGCTGGATGACCTGCATCGCGGGCGGGGCGGTGTGCAGCGATCCCGGCGGCGGCGGCACGTTTGCCATAGGGTTCGGCGGCGGGCTCGGGTTGGCTTGCTGTATCGGCGGGGGATTTTGCGGGGGTGGCGGGACAACCACCGTCTCGCTGCTGGGTGTCGGTGGGGGCGGCGGCGGTTGGTAGGCTGCTGGCGTTGGCGCTGGCGGCGGCAGCGGGATGGAAGGCGGCGCCGAGGAACCGGGAACGAGTGATGGCTTCGCAGCGGGTGCCACCTGGCCCAGCGAACCGGCCCGCAGCACCACGCCGTCAGGCGGATCTTTGGTTGCCCTCGCCCGAGGGTTGGCAAGTGAGCCGGTAATCGCAAAACCGATGGCACCATCTGCGCGCTTGCCCTGCGCCTGGCTGTTTGCGACCAGCTCCATCGTCGGTTCACGCGCGGTAAGCTGTGGCGACGGCTTGAAACGGACATACAGTCGGGCTTCCGACAGCGCCAGCGGATCGCGCAGCTCCAAATAGCCATCGATCCAGATCTCGACGTCGGCACTCTTTGCGTGAAGGTCGAGAATGTTCGCCCGTCCGCGCTCGATGTTTACCTTGCCGATGACGTCGCCCAGCCGAATGCGTGGAAACGTAATGCCCTGCGACATAAATGGATCGCCGGGCACCACCAGCTTGGCTTTTCCGTCTCCAAGGGTCGCTTGCGCGAGCTGCAGTTCCAGTTCCCCAACGGCTTTGGCCAGATCGAGCCGCAGCGGCGGTGCACCAAGCGGCGCCCCCACATTGGTTCGTGGCGGCGTCGTCGGCTTCTGGCTCGGCACTTTGAAGTGAAGCGACATCCCGAGCGTACCGAGCATCGGCAACGGCAGCATTCCAGACAGCACCGAAAGCCGTGCGAGCGCCACATCGTGGATGTTGGCCGCTCCGTCGATTCCGTCGTCGCTTTGGCTGCCTTCGGCCTTTAGTTCACCACCAAACGCCTCGACTGCGACGGCCCCGCTCTTTTTGCCAAGCATCGCGTCGAGCGGATGAACCTTGACGTCGAGTCGGTCGATCGTGATGGGTCGCGGGTTCTTCGCCGCTGGAGCGTCGCTGCTTCCACCAAGTACTTTGCGCGGCCTTAGTCGAACCTCCGTCGCTGACACACCAGGACCAAAGACTTGGAGGTCGAGATCCCCGATGCTGACATCCATGCCAGTGCCGATGCCAAAGCTGCCCGTCGATGCAATCGGTGGACCTTGCTCTTGCGACAGCTCGCGCTCGATCCGGTCTTTGATTTTTTCGACGGGAAGCGACAGCGACAGCGACACAAGAAATGTCAGCAGCGCAAATGCTGTGTACAGAAGCAAAGTGACGACGCGGTTTACCTTCCGCAGCCGTCGCCACATGCGCATGAGCTGCCGACGCATTAGGGCTCCTTCTCGCCGGACGATTCGGTCTTGCCGTCGCCCTTTTTGTCTTTGCCAGCGCTCTTGGGCGCATGCTCATACGTCGAGACGGTCATATCGACTTCGAACTCTTGGTGCTTGTCGTCGCGAGAACGGATGTTGAGCTGCGTCACCATCACCAAGTTCGACGGATGCGTCTCGATCTTGCGCATGAACTTGAGCAGCGGCTCGAGCCCGACCTTGCCCACCCGCAGATCGACGGACTGCTGGACGTACTTTTTGCCCATCGGCTCTGGCGTCCGCGGATTGGTTTCGCGAATTTCGATGCCATTTTCCTTCGCCAGCCCTTCGAGGAAACCCGAAAGCTGAAGCGGCGCCGTGCCAATCCGACGGTCAAGCTCCTGGGTCCGCGCGCGTGCTTGCAGATAGGGACCTCGCTTTTTGGCGATGTCCCGCAAGGCTCGCTGCATCGCATCGGTCTGTTCCTCGAGGGTATCGATGCGGTCGTACAGATACACGGCTCCGCCGAGCATCCCAAGGCTGGCCACCACGATCACGAGCGTCAAAAGCAGCGTCCGCTCACGCGGGGCCATTCCATCGAGCAGCTCGCGGAGACGAGCCACTCCGGGGATCTTGCTCACGATACTGGGCTCGCTGCTGCTCATCGCTTTGGCTCCGAGGCTTGTGCGAGGCCGTCAGGTTGAAGTTTGGCTACGGACATGTCGTCACGATCTCCAGCGAAAATTGCTTCACTTCGACCGGTTTTCCGTCGGGTCCAGTGTTCTTTAGGGTGAGCACTTTGCCCTTTTGGACTTTGCGGAAGCAGGGAATTTTGCCCAAGTTGGCCGCCAGATCATCGACGTACTGCGCCGATGCACAGGTCGCTTTGATGTCGGTCTTTTTGGGCCTGATGTGCAGCTCGATGACATCCAGCTTGGCTTCCCCTGCGGCATTGCTCGCTGGGGCTGCCGCCGAGATGTCCTCCAAGAGGTCAACCACCGAGACTTGCGGAATGCTCTGCCCTTGGGTCTTGTCTTGGCTCAGCGCCGCGGCAAGCTCGGCGGAGACTTTGTGCCCGTCGGTTTCGGCTTTCTCGAACAGCGCCGCCGATTCCGTGATGAGCTGAAGGCGGAGCCGATCCGACTCCTTTTCAAGCTGGCGCAGCGACGCATATCCCCAAAGTCCGACGCACGCCACCAGTGCCGCCGCAAACCCAACCAGAAGCGGCGCTTTTTCGCGCAGCATCGCGTAGTCGGTGCGAAACGCCAGCTCGCCTTTGCGGAAGTTGAAGTTTGGCCCCCCAAGCGCCGCCCCAAGCCCGAGTCCAACCGCCGCCGTGCCCGTCGGCCAACGATGCACCAGCGCAGTCGATGAAACATAGGTCCGCGACGCATTCGCTTCGCCAAACGTCATCGAGTCACCGGCAGGAAGCTCACGCACCGCCGGACCCAGCCAGGTTGCGCCTTCGGGCGGCAGGAGCGGCTGGATCGGAATGCCTAGCTCCTCGGCCAGCAGGTCTTGAATCCCGTGCAACTGTCCCGTGCCGCCCGTCACAAAGAGCGCCTTGGGTTCGCTGCCAAACCGACTGACATACGTCGCAAGCGTCTGCTTCAGATCGCGCACCAGCGGACGAAGCGAGTCGCGAATGATCTTGGCCACTTTCGGATTGGTAAAGTCCGATAGACCATGCTCGTGCTTGAGCTTCTCCGCGGCGATGTGGCCCATGCCGATCTGCTTGGCAATCGCTTCGGTGATTTGCAGACCGCCACGGGGAATCGTGCGCGCAAACTGCGTGAGCACCTGACCGGGCCGCTTGGGATTCGCCCCCAGCGCCAGCACCTGCGTCATTCGGTGGCCGAGGTCCACCACCCAAAGCGGCAGATCTTTTTGCGGCATCGCGCCTTGCTTGCTCTGAACCCAGAGTGACGCGGTCGCCAGGGCCGTCGAACCGCACACCCTGGGATCGAGCCCGAGCGGCCCGAGCGACATGATTCGCGACTCGACGGCTCGCTGCTTGGCGCACGCGGCAAGCCACAGCGACGCGCCGGGCACCGTCGGCGCATCCGCCGGAAGCTGATCCACAACCTGACCGTCGAGATCTTCCATCAGCTCACCCGCCAGCTCGAACGGCAGGGTCTGCGCGACCTTTTTGGGGTCCGACAAAGGCATGTCAATCAGCCGCAGCGTCACATCGTCGGAAATCCCGATGGCGCAGCTCTCGGCCCGGATCTTCTGCCTGCTCAAGATGACCAATAGCGCCCGCATCTGGCGGTCCAGCAGCGTATCCGTGGTCGGATCGACGCTGTTCGCCGACTCGGGCGGACCCATTTCGGTGTTGAAAGATGTCTCGTGCTTGCGATCGGGCTTGGGGAGAGGCTGGCCCTCGCCGGGCTCAGGGACGCGCTCTTCCTCGATGCTGGCCAGGTGAACGGTTCGGAAGCCCTGCTCGATGCGAGCCACCTTCACCGAAAAACTGCCAAGGTCTATGCCTAGTATCGTCGCCATGTGAAAAATCCGTCGCTAGTCGAGTCGGTAGTACATCCAGGTCCCGTTCTTGAAACAGCTCGGGTGGTTGATGCAGACCGGGTTCGAGTTCTGGCTCTGGCTGTCCCAGACCCCTCGAATGTGAACTTGGGTGTTCTTCTGCGCCGAGCGCTGAACAATGCCGGTGGCGTCGATTCGATAAAAGCGACGCGGACTCTTTCCGGCCCCCGAACCACTGGCCCCCGGCGACGCGCTGGGACGATCACGCAGAAAGCGAGCCAGCATTCCCGGGCACAAAGGAATCGGCTTTAGCGGCGTCGTCAGCGTCGGTGGACCAGCCATGCCAGTGATCGACGACATGGAGTCCGCCATCTGCGGCAGCCGTTCGATCGCACTGGAGCAGATCAGGTTCGACAGCATCTCGATCGTGTCGTTGTTTGCGGGTGGTGGCGTCTTGGTCGCCGTCGCGTTCGTCTTGGTCCCCGTCGCTGGTGGCGTGGCATTTGGACAGCGCGGGTCCGGCTTGCACGCGCCGAGCTTGTTTAGCTCTGCCGACATCGCCTTGAGCATCGGCAAACCACTCTTGAGCATTCCGCCAAGCTGCTGCGCGACAAACGACGTATTCGGATCAAAGACCGCCGTTCTATCCACCGCCGAAGCCGCGATCATCGCCGCGAGCAGCGGCCACGCCGTCGGTTCCATCGCGGGTGCCAGCACCTTGCAGTCCGCCGTCCCGTAGACGGTGAAAAAGTCGCCAAAGTACGCCCACAATTCTTCAGAAACGCCACGGACTTGGATCATTTCCTCGATGGTGTCGAAGTACTGGTTGTGCGGCTCGTAGCGGTCGCGACCCTTGTCGTAGGTTTCTTCGCTGGCGCTGCCCGCACCGACGGGGGAATAGCGCGCCACATCGACGTCGGTCCAGTCGATGATGTTGGTCGGTACGTCCTCTCGGTTGATCACCACACCATCGCGGTCGCCGACCTGGAACAGCCGGTCAAAGCGCGGAGGACGAACCAGCGCATCGATCAGCATGTACAGGCTGCGCTGCGCTTCCTTGTTGGGGTTATAGCCGCCGCCGCAGTTGATGGGAAACTTGCCTTCCTCGCTGGTGATCGCAAGGTCAAACGAGGTGCCTTTGGGCGTGCCCATTCCCTCGACGCTGGCTAAGTCGATGCCGACCATCGCCCCAAGACCATCGCGCGCTTCTTTGTCACCGCCGAAGGCTTGCGCCAAAAAACCGGCAAAATCGGTGATCACGATCGCGTCGCGAAACTCGGCGGGCAGCGACTGAAGCATATTCTGCATACCCCCCTGCACCGCGACGAGCAGCTTGGCCAGCTCGATGCCCGACGTCGCGAGGTATTCGGCCCGCAGCATGTCGCGGCTGTTGGCGGCGGCTTCCATCTCGACCTGGGCGTTGTAGGCAAGATCTGCCGTCGTCGCCCCGAGAAGCGCCAAGCTCACGAGCACGGTCAGGATCGCCACGCCACGCTGCCGCCGCTTGCGATCCGGTCTACCGGTCTCTGCGCTCGCACTGCCAAGGCTGCCGTCGTTTCCGCGATCCATGCTCGTTCTTCCGTCTTTGGCGACCTAGTTGGGTTTGGTATCCAGCTTCTGAAACATCGCAATGCGGACTTCGCTCTGAAGAGGCAGTTCTTCACCACGCTCGTCGCGAATCACCAGCTTCACGCGCACCCGGCTCGGTAGCTTGTTCGGCATTCCGTCGGCCTGCGTGGTGCGCCAGGTCTCGAGCCACTCCTTGCGCACCGGCTCGTAGTAGCCAAGCTCCAGCCTCAAGACATCGTCGGCAATGACCTCGGACTCGCCGGGAATGTTGGCGTTGTCGATGCGGTCGGCCTGAAGCCGACGCGTCTCTTTGCGCCACAGGTTCAGCTTGCTGCCGTCGGTCTTGTCGCGCTGCCCGAAGTAAGCCACCGCTGCGGTGTCGCCTTCCTTGGACTCGGCATACAGTCGCTGGTGACCAAAGTAGCTAAAGCGAAGCTCGTCGATGTCGGGCCGCTTTACCCCATCAAAATAGGAACGCGGTGTCTGCTCGGTGCCGACGACATTGTTGTCGGACAGAAAGGCCATCTGCACATCGCGCAAGATGCGGTCCATCGCCAGGCGAGCGACGCGGTAGCGAGCCATCTTCGATTCGACCGATTTTTTGGTCCGAAACGTTCCCTGACTCGTCGCCCACAGCAGCACGGTAATCGACGACAGGATGCCAATCGACACCATGACCTCGATGAGCGTGAAGCCCGCCTGCCGCCGCCTCATAGCGACACCGGCGCCTTTCTGACGTCGGTGAAGAACGCCACGACCTCGACCTGCTGATCAGGCAGACCGGGCTCATCCCACTGAATGCGGACGGTCACGCGACGGATGCCCTGCTCGAGCATGTCTTTGACCGGCCCGAGGAAGTTCGACATGCTGCCGCCCAAGTTGCCATTTCCAGACGAAGAGGACGACGTCGAGGGCTTGTTCTTGTTCGCCGCAGACTGCTTGTCCTGAATCAGCTTGGTCGCTGCGGACTGCATCTGATCCGTCGCTGGCAGCCGAATTTTTTCGATGATCGTGATGTAACGGAACTGCTTAAACGCCGGTTCTTGGAAGTCGCCGCGATCCTCTTTTGCGCCTGCTTCGTCTTTGAAGCCCTCGGTGATGAACTCGTTCTGGATTTCGGCCATCTTCTGCCGACACAGAAACGTCGCCTGCGTCATCGCCCGCGCGTGGTGACTGACCCGAATCGCGCGCCCGGTGGTGATGTACAAGCTCACCAGCGACACCGCCAAGATCGACATCGCGATCATGACTTCAAGGAGCGTAAAGCCTGCCTGCTTGGTACGCATCAGGAGCCTCCTTTTTCACGATCACTTGCGTCAAAGTCGGGCGGCGGACCTTGCCGACCCGGCAACACCTCGACGCGGCCCGTCAGTCCGTGGACCCACAGCGTGTACTGCGTGTCGTCTTGCGAATCGGTGCCCAGATGAATCACTGCGCGCTCGGTATGACCGTCTGGGAAAAAGTGCAGGTAGGCATGCCCCGACATGTAGGGGTCTTTTTCCCGCGGCAAAAGGACATCGAGCACTTTGATTCTCGACAGCTTGACCTGCGGCAGCGTGCTGTCTTTGTACTCGGCAAACTTGGGCCGTCGCGGCGCTTGCGGCGGCAGAAGCTCTTCGGGCAGGCCGTTTAGTGCGCGCTTGTCTTCCTCGGCTGCTTCTTTGTCCAGCTGGTCGCGATCCTTGCCGCGTCCGCGCGACAGCGTGACCTGCTTGGTGTCGATAAGCACCCGCGTCTCCGAGCGCTCCAGGCGGTAGGTCTGCGCATCCAGGTCGAAGTGCAGCCGATAAAACGCCCCGGTCGTCAGCGCCCGGTCGTAGCTGTAGCGAATCGCCGCCGCCAGCTTGCTCGACTGCGAGCGAAGCTCACTGCGAAGCAGACTGCGCAGGCCCATCACCGCCCCGCCCGTCACCAGACCGACGACTGCCAGCGCAATCATCAGCTCGACGAGCGAGTAGCCAGCCTCGGCACGGCGCGTCAGAACGCCGGTATGTCCCCCTGGGCACCGCATGGTTTCCGCTTACTTGTCGTCTTCCCAGCTCTTGATGTCGTCGGCGGTGCCTTCTTTGCCGTCTTTGCCGAAGCTGAGCAGATCGATCCCGTCGGTGTCGTGCTCGCCCGGGCACTTCATGACGAACGGCTTGCCCCAGCCGTCTTTGGGCTCTTTGTTCAAGATCTTGGCGGTCACCAGGTCATTGAGCGACGACGGGCACTGCTCTCCCGTCGAGTCCATGCGCCACTGGAGCACCGCGTCTTTGACCTTGTGGATCATCGTGATCGTCTCTTTTTTGCGCGCCTTCTCGAACTGACCGAAGGCGACGACGGCTGCGCCGCCCATCACCAGGCTGACAATCGCCAGCGCAATCATGAT
Source organism: uncultured Myxococcales bacterium (assembly GCA_964437195.1). GTDB lineage: Bacteria > Myxococcota_A > Polyangia > Palsa-1104 > JAEUJZ01 > JAEUKA01. The sequence continues at coordinate 15,102 of CAYTGC010000066.1, forward strand.
CTCGGTCAAGCTGAAGCCGCCCTCGACGCGGCGGACCCGGCTTGGCTTGGCGCGACGGCTTGGGCGCAGCGCGACGGCGCGCAAGGCAAGGTCGCGCAAGACGCGATGGAAAGCGGAAACGACCGGGCTGTGGGTATCTGTGAGAGATGTCGGGAGCGTCATGAGAGTCTCCTTATCGAAAACAGGATCTTTATTGCACAAAGTCGTTCATCTGCATGATCGGCAGCATGATCGAGGTGACGACGAAGAACACCGCGCCGCCCATCCCGAGGATCATGAGCGGCGACAAGAGCGCCGTCAGCCGCTCGAGCTGCGTCTCCACTTCCAGGTCGTACGCGCCGGAGACATTTTCGAGCATCTGTTCGAGCTGTCCCGAGCGCTCACCAACGGCAATCATGTGACAAACGATGGCAGGAAACTGACCACTGCGCTTGAGCGGTGTGGCGATCGATTCACCTTCCCGAATCGACTCGCGGGCTTGCTCGATGACATTCATCAGCACGGTGTTGCCGAGCACGTTTTTGACAATTTCCATCGCCCGCAGAAGCTGCACCCCCGAAGCCAGCATCGTCGACAGCGTCTTGGCAAAGCGACTCACCGCGACTTTGCGTTCCAGCCCGCCTAGGACGGGAACCTTCAGCTTGAACGTGTCCCAGCTAAGCCGACCCTTTGGCGTCGCGAGCCAGCGCCGGAAGGCCACAAAGCCACCAATTCCGACGATCAGCACCAGCCACAGGTAGTCACTGACCAGCGTGCTGATAAAGATCAGGATCTGGGTATTTAGCGGCAGCGCCCGTCCGGTGTCCGCAAAGATCGCCGTCACTTTGGGCACCACCGTGGTCATCAGCAGCGTCAGAATGCCGACGGCGAGCACCGTCATGATGATCGGGTACATCATTGCCGACATGACTTTCGAGCGCAGCTTGTTCTGCGATTCTAAAAAGTCGGCCAAGCGAAGCAGCACCGCCTCGAGGTTGCCAGCCGTCTCGCCGGCGGTGACCATGTTCACGTACAGCTCGCCAAAGCAGCCCGGATGCCGCGCCAGAGCCGACGACAGCGGCAGACCTTCGTTGACCTGCACTTTGACGTCGGACATCACTTGCTTGAGGTTCGGATCTTCGGCCTGTTCAATCAGCGCCGCCAGCGACTCCGACAGCTGAACGCCGGCGCGCAGCAGCGTCCCAAGCTGCCGCGTCAGCACCGCAATCTCCATCGGCTTGGCGGTGCGACGGTATTCGGCGAACGCCTGGGCGACAAAACCCAGACGCAGTGCGACGAGGAGGCCGACGAACAGCCCTTGCCCGACCGTATCTAACCCGGAGTCACTGCTGCCGCTGCGCTTCGACTTGCCGACGCCGACTTGCGACTCCGCCACATCGGTCAGCAGGATGCCTTCTCGCCGCAGAGCCTGACGCAGCGAGCGCGGGCTCTCGGAGTCGCGGACTCCTTGCACCTGCTTGCCCTTGCCGTCGTAGCCTTTCCAACGAAAAACCGGCATCGTCCTATTCCTTGTCCTCGGCGGTGACGAGCATCACCTCTTCAATCGAAGTAATACCCGCCATGACCTTGCCCGCACCGTCGGTGCGCAGCGTCCGCATTCCACTGTGGAGCGCCGCTTTTTTCAGCGTCGCAGCATCGGATTTTTTCAGGCTCAGCTCACGAACCGCGTCGGTAATCTCGAGCAGCTCGTAAATGGCTGAGCGGCCTTGATAACCGCGCTGGCTACAGACGCTACAGCCACCCTCGCGGGCCCGATACAGCATGCCCGGCGGTGGTGGCGGTGCCTTGGTGATGTAGCTTGCCACCTTGAAGCGCCCAGCGAAAAAGGCGTCGGCGGGAATGGCCAGCCGTGAAAGTTCCGTCGCGGTCGGCTTGTACGTCTCGCGGCAGTGGATGCACAGTCGGCGCACCAGCCGCTGCGCCAGAACGCCCATCAGCGACGACGTAACCAAGAATGGCTCGATTCCCATATCGACGAGTCGCGTCACTGCACCCGCCGCATCGTTGGTGTGAATCGTCGAAAACACCAAGTGACCCGTCAGCGACGCGGTAATCGCCATCGAGGCCGTCTCTTGGTCACGAATTTCGCCGACCATGATGACGTCGGGATCGTGACGAAGGAACGATCGAATCGCCGCCGCAAACGTCAGATCGATCTTGGGATTGACCTGCACCTGAGAGATTCCCTCAAGCTGATACTCGACGGGATCTTCGACGGTGAGGATGTTGATGTCGGGCGTGTTGATCTTCGACAGCGCCGCGTACAGCGTCGTCGTCTTGCCTGATCCCGTCGGACCGGTGACGAGCAAGATGCCGTGTGGTCGGTTGATCATCTCGAGCATCGTCTCGAGGTGATCGGCCCCAAACCCCAGGTCCGCCAGGTCGAGCAGCACCGAGCTTTTGTCGAGGAGACGGACGGTGATGCGCTCGCCAAATGCCGTCGGTACCGTGGCGACACGCATGTCGATGTCTTTGCCGGCGATCTTGCGACGAATGCGACCGTCTTGCGGCAGGCGCTTTTCGGCGATGTTGAGCCCGGCCATGATCTTGACGCGGGCGACGATCGAGTTGATGAACGTGCGCGGCGCTTTTTTGTATTCCTCGAGGACGTTGTCGATGCGGTAGCGCACCACCATGTCCTTTTCGCGCGGCTCAAAGTGGATATCTGACGCCTTGACGCGCACCGCATGGAAAATGACCGAGTTCACCCAGCGAATGATCGGTGCTTCGTCGCTGACATCGACAAGGTCAACGTCTTCCTCGGTCTCGGCTTCTTCGGCAGCTTCTTCGTCTTTTTGAAGTTCTGCGTCGATCCCAGCGCGCGAATAGACCTTGTTGATGGCCTCGAGGATCTGTCCCGACGGCGCCAAAAATGGCGACACCTCGGCCCCGACGACTCGCGCAATGTCATCCAGGATGTGAACCGCCGTCGGATCGGCAATCGCCGCTTCGACCGTGGATTCCTCCGCATTGCGACGCAGCAGCAGCACCGAGTGTTGCTTGGCGAAGTTGATCGGAATCCGCTGCACCAAGTCCTGATCGATGTTCTCGGGGCGAATCTCGAGGAGAACATCGAGGCCAAACTGTGAGCCCAGCGCGCGCAGAACCTGCTCTTCGCTCACAGCTCGCCGACGCAGCAGGATTTCACCAAGACGCGAGCCTTCGGACTGCGCCCCACCCGATCGACGAAGGTCTTCCTGCTCGACGAGTGCTTCGCGCAAAGCCACATCCGACAGTCCCGCGTGCTTCTGAAGCAACGTACCGAGAGAACGCGCCGAAACCGGTCGAGTCGCCGCAAGAACCGCATGCTGGCCCGAGCTTTTCGAGGCGCTGGCCGCTTTGCTCGACGGCAACACCGAGTGCTGACCCGAGCTTTTCGCCGTGACGGTGGCAGCCAGCGGCCCAGTTCCGGGGGCTCTGCCTTCTGGTTTGTCGGACTTGCCCATGATCTCCCTCGACTGCCCTTAGCCCGGAGGCGCTCCCGGTGGTGGTGGTGCAATCGGCTTCACAGTCGGTGTCGGTGCAGGCGGAGGCGTCACGGCCTGTCCACCCGTCGCTGGCTGGCCTTGCGTCTGCGTGACGGAGCCCGAGCCAACCGGGCGAGACCCCGGCGGCAGCTCGACGGGGCCAGAGTCCACCACTTCCCGATGCAGCGACTGCTCGGCAGTGCGCAGCTCGACCAGCTCACGCTCGCTCTCGACGGCGGTACGGTTGATCTCCTCGAGCGCGCCGCGCTTTTTGCTGTAGTCGATTGGACCGACGAGATCACGGTCATCGGAAAACGTGGCGTACGCTTCCAGAAACTCACGCCGCTCACGGGTCTTGCGCTCGAAAATCCGGGCCAGCTCCGACGGATCGTTTATGACGTACGGCGTCAGCACGATGAGCAGCATCTGCTTGTCGATCTTCTTGTTCCGGGTCTTAAACAGATATCCAAGGATCGGGATGTCGCCCAGGATCGGAATCTTGGTCACCGTCTCGGACACCTTGTCGCGCATGATGCCGCCGAGGACCACCGGCTGCTGATCGCGCACCACCGCAGTTGTCTCGAGCGTTCGCTTGTTCGTCGCTGGGCCCAAGTTGTTGTAGTTGTCCGCAGCGACGTCGGAAATCTCGGTCTTGAGCTCCATTCGCACGGTTTCCGAGGCGCTGACGTGCGGCGTCACTTCGATCTTGAGCTGCACGTCCTGACGCTGTACCGACTGAAGCGCTGCAAAACCCGCCATGCTACCGGCCTGGCCCGCCATCGGCAGACCGCCGGTGATGGCGCTCGGGAACGGCAGGTTCTGACCGACGGTAATCGTCGACTTTTCGTTGTCCGTCGTCAGGATGTTGGGCACCTGCATGACGTTGACGTCGTTGTTGGTCTGCAGCGCTTGGAGCAGGATGCCAAACTGCGGCGGCAGCGCCGATCCACTCGTGCCCTGACCAAAGATCGTGCTGCCGGTAATCTGCGGACCGACCACGCCGCCGACCAGACCTTGCGCCGTCAGCATCGACAGCGGACTCAGCGACCGCAGGTTGCCTGCTTGCAGACCGCCGAGCACCAGCCCACCGAGGCCGGGAATTGCACCGTGATACGACAGACCCAGATCGCGCGACTTCGAGATGCTGACTTCCATCACCATCGCTTCGATGAAGACCTGGCGGCGCGGCACATCCAGCCGCCGAATCACGTCGCGCAGCGTCAGGAAGTCTTTCCCCGTCGCCAGGATCACGAGCGAGTTGGTCGCTTTGTCCGGCGTCACCTTCACTTCGTCTTGGAACGCGCCCGCGCTGCCTTGCGCACCACCACTCGACTGCGGTGGCGGACTGAAGCCTCGTCCAGAGCGGCCTCGACTCGCGCCCGCCGACACCGAAATGCCCAGTCCGCCGAGAACCTGCACCATGTCATCGGCGTTGGCGTTTTCCAGCGCATAGACGTGAATGCGGTCGCCCGTCGACGTCGAGCCCTGCTGCTCCAGTCGCTTGATCAGCGCAAACACCCGCTGATACGTCCGTTCTGCCGACACCAAGATGATCGAGTTGGTGCGGTCGTCGGCAAAAATCTGGCTGATCGAGTCATCGCCACTGCCGACCATCGACGGTGCGCCCGTATCGCCACCGCCGCTCACCTGAATCGGAGCGCGGCGCGGCTGGCCGGGTGAGTTGGTCTTTCCGACGCCAAACACCTGCTGAAGCATCTGCAGGACTTCCGTCGCAACGATGTTCTTCAGACGGATGACCCAGATTTTTTCGCCCGCCATCGGTTGATCCAGCGCGCGAACCACTTCTTCCATCCGGCGAATGTTCGACGCCAGGTCAGTCACCACCAGCGTGTTCGCCGCCGCGTACGGCATGATGTCACCGTCGCGACCCTTGAGCCGGTTGAGCACCTGCACGACGTCATCGGCGGTAATGTACTTTAGCCGCATGAGCCGCGTCACATAGCGCTCTTCGCGAGGAACCACATCGCCGGGGCTGATGACCGGAATCGACGCCTCACGCGCGCGGTTCGATTCGATGATCTTCAGCACCTTGCCGTCTGGCTGCACGGTAAGGCCCATCGACTCCAGCGACGACAAGAAGATCCGGTACGCTTCCGAAGCCGTCACCGTCTCGGGCGCAATCACCGTCACTTTCGACTGTCGAACGTTCTGCGGCAGGATAATCGGTCGACACGAGATCGCTTTGATAAAGCCGACCAGATCCGCAAGCTCTGCCTCGGGCTTGAGGTTGAAGTTGACCTTCTTGTTGGGCGGAAACGCCTTGCACTCCATAAACTCCGCCGCGCCAGGAAGCGGCAGGTCGTCGGTCGTCGGCTTGGCGGCCTGGGCCGGTGCTACCATGCCCGGGCTTGTGGTCGGTCCCCCCGAGGGAGGAGCACCCGGCGGCGTGGGCGCGCCTGCGGTCGCCGTCACCGGACTTGTCGGACGCACCGCTGGCTGCGGCTTCGCTGCGACGCCCGCTTTGACCTGTGCTGCTGCTGGCAGAATTCCAGTGCAGAGCACCAATAGGGAACTAGATATTAGGCGTTTGAAAGTCTTCATATTCGGTCACCGAATCTGGTAA
>CAYTGC010000067.1:0-13618 GCA_964437195.1 uncultured Myxococcales bacterium
AACGCCAGATCGCCAAACGTCGAGTTGTAGGCGCTGATGTAGAGCTTGTTTCCCGTCACCGCCACGCTCTGATAGCGACCGACTTCGTCGTTGGGCGCGAACTCGGTCTTGGGCTTCTTCATCTCGACGGGCGGCTTGTTCGTGTCGTCGGTCCCGGTTGGGTTGTTGTTGCAAGCAGTCTGGCTGGTGCCGAGCAGGGCGGCGACAGCCAGCGTTCCTACTTTGGCAAGTCGGCGACGAGACAATAGACCGCAAAGCGCAATGCCAAGGGCGATCAGCGTTCCACGGCTGGCATCGCTGCGAGTCGTCGAGCAGCCGGTCAGCGATTGCTCCGCTTGATCAACCGACGACTTCGATGAGGTCGGCGCCGCGGTCGGTTTGGCACTTGGCACCTTGGTCAGCTCTGGCGACACGACGAAATCGACCTTCGCGGGCGTCGGGTCCAGGGTTCCCGGCTGTCCGGAGATGCGGGCCCGGACTTCGATGTTGTGTTTCCCAGCGAGGCGCAGCTCCGGTTCGGCAACGACGAGCCGCTGCTGGTGATCGAACGGACGCCACAGACCACCGTCGATGCGGTACTGCCACTCGCGGTCACCGCTCAGATGGCTTCGCGCGTCGAGGTTTAGGGTCACTTTCGTGGACTTCTGCTCGGGGGCGGTAATCGCCATCTCGGCAGCGGTCGGCACTTCGACGCTCTCGAGCGTCACAAACGTCTCCGTCGGTTCGTCAGCAGCTTGTGCAACCAGGCTCATGTCTTCTCCCACAATCGGCATCGTCGACAGCTTGATCGACAGGAACATTCCCAAAAGCGACAGCTTCCCACTCGGGTCCGTCGTCGAGGTGATCTGCACCGGGGTGAGCTGTAGGCCCATGATGTCCGGCAGCTTGATCGGGCTTAGCCCGCCGCTGATCGATCCAGCCAGGACCGGAAGAAGGCTCGGGAACAGTCGCGCAAGCTGAGCCGGTGACTCCTTGAGCAGCGAGCTGTCGCTCACGCGGACATTTCCAACGGCATTGCCCAGATCGCCCAGGATGGGAACGATCTGATTCATCGCGTCGACATCGAGCCCGATCGGAAGATCGAGATCCACCGTCTGACGCATGAAGCGGACGTAGCGCTCGTCGATAAACACGTAAAAGTCGAGCGCCATGTCCTTGATGACGACGTGGAGCAGCGGATCGTCGATGATCTTCTTGCCCATCGCGTCGGTCTTGTAGGTGCCTTTGCCGAGCACAAACGTCGGGGGCTGCTGGGGCCGTCCCACGAGCTTGACCGCCGAGTTCGCGCCACGGGTCAGGTCGTTCAGCGAGGGAATCAGCGCCGACAGCAGGCCAGACGACAGCATGTCCACCTGGGCCGTGCCAACATCGAGGCAGAGCGAGCCGGTGTCATACAGCGTATAGCCAAGCGAGTTCAGCTCCAGCATCGAGATGCCTGCGCCAACGTGGTACGGCTTGCCATTTGGCGTCGTGCCACCTGCGAACGCTGCGCTCTTGCCTGGGGCTGGTCCCACCGGTGCGGGCCGCATCGGAACGCATGTGCTGCGGTTCTGGCTCGTGGTGCCGCCGAGCATGCCGAGCGACATTCCTGCTGCTGGGAGGGCTTCGACGCTCGCATAGTTGCCAGCTGCGACGTGCAGATCCAGCATGGCTGTCTTGGCTGCCGGCGAGAACGCACCGAGCGCACTGCCGAGGTCGATTCGCCCCTCGGTGCCGAGCAGCTGCAGGCAGGTGCCATCACGCATGCAGTAGTTGTTGACGCAGCCCTGATTGGCCAGCGACGAACAGTCGGTCTTGGCCGCACACTTCTGACACATCAGCGAATCAAGCGGCTGCGCGAGCTGACGCTTGAGCTGATCCTTGAGCGTTCCGACGAAGAGGCTCTTGACCCAGTCGAGCAGGTCGCAGCCCAATCCGCCGCTGATGTCGATGTCGCCGCTGTCGAGATCGAGGATGTCGACGCTCTTGTCATCAAAGTCGATGCTCGTGAGCTTGGTCGTTGCGTTGACATTCGTCGCGACAGCCATGGTCACGCCGATGTCCGGCTTGCCACTGCGGGTGGTGTCGAGGGCCAGCTTGCAGTCGACCGTCACCGGGATCGGGCCGAGCTTGACCTTGGCCTTGACCTTCATCGGCTCGGACGTCTTGATCTTGGCGCGCAAGGTCAGCGCCGTGGTCGTCGGGGGTTTGGGGTCAAACTTGAGCGACTGGTAGTCGAGCGTCACCTTGCACATCTGACCGCAGCAGATCTGGGTGTCGCCGGTGCACTGCGAAGGCACCGGAATCACACCACCGCCAGGCAAGAACTTGGTGACGATGGCTTTGCCATTGGCTTCGAGGAAGTCGAAAAATCCTTTGGTGATGCGAAGCTGAACCGCGTTGTCGATCCGCTTGTCGATTGGATAGCCGCCGGGGATCTTGGTCAGTCCTCCGGCGCCGCAGCCACCACCGCCGCTGCCTCCGCAGGCGACGATGAAGCTAAGGCCCAAGACCGCTGCTGCTCGTCGCCACTGCAGCTTGGGTACGCGACTGAAACGAGATCTTACGAGAGAATCGGACATCGCCACCTCCGTGAGTTTTTCGAGGGAATCGGACAAGAACGCGCGCAACGTAGCAAAGCGAATCGATCGCTCTCAAGCGGATTTATGACGTGACGACATCCCGGCTTTTGAGATGCGCAATTCCCGCTTTTTGACGACGCCGGATTGGGCAGCCTAGTTCACAATATTTGCGGATAGCAAACAGGACCAAGTAGTATCGTCGCGCCATGTCCTCTGCCTTGTATCAATCTGTCAGCCGTACTGCTTCACCGTCGCTGAATCCGACCAAGGAACAGTGGGTTGGCTGTCTGTTGGGACAGTGCATCGGTGACGCGGTGGGGGCTCCGGTTGAGGGACTTTTGCCCAAAGATTGCAAGCGCCACGCCGAAAAAGTGCTCCGGCAAGGGCTCTTGGATGATCCGTTCCTCGGCCAGGTGCGCTTCGGCCAATACACCGACGATAGCCAGCTCGCGCGGGAGCTGCTGATTGGTCTTTGCGAACATGGCGGACTGAACACGAGCGACTATGCCGCACGCATCGTTCGTCTGTTCGTCCAAGGTGAAGTGGTCGGCGCCGGCAAAGCCACCGCTGAGGTTGCGCATCGACTGGCGCGCGGTGTGGCTGCGGATGAGGCGGGAATCCCGGCTCCCTCGGCTGGCAACGGCAGTGCAATGCGTGCTGCGCCGATTGGTCTGTGGTACGCCGACGATCCTGCGGCGCTGATTTCTGCGGCCCGAGAGCAGTCGCGCATCACCCACCAGGACATTCGTTGCGCAGCGGGCGCGGTTGCGATTGCTGGGGCGGTGGCCATCTCGCTTCGCGCGCAGCCAATCGTCGTCGCCAACTTTCTGGACGAGCTATCGGAATGGGTTCGCTGCATCGACGAAACGGTTGCGTTCGATGTGAATCAGCTTTCGTCGTGGGTGTCGCTTTCTCCCGATGCGGCAGCGACGTTTATGGCGCGCGCTGGTCTGTGTCCTGGTCACGATGGCGACGGGGAATGGACTGGAATCTCAGGGTACGTCGTCTCGAGTGTGCTGTGGAGCTTATATAGTTTTTTGCGCAGCCCTGATGACTTTGTCGAGACGGTGGAGACGGCGGTTTCCATCGGCGGGGATGTCGATACCACGGCGGCAATGGCGGGCGCGATGAGTGGCGCTCACCTGTCGCAAGCTGGTCTGCCTCTATCGCTGTGCGAACGACTTACAGATCAAGGCCGCTGGGGTCTTGCCGAACTTCAGCAGCTGGCCGAGCGTGCGTACGTGGCCTGGCGTGCGGCTCGGGCGTAGTCGCGCTGGCCGACACTGGGCCGTGGGCTATTCGCTGGGCATCTCGCCGCTGAGATCACGCGACAAGAGCGAGTAATCATTCGCTGCCACCGACGCGACAATCCGTTCGGCAACTTCCGAAATCGGCGTCGACTGACGCTTGAAGTCGAGGCTGTACCAGAAGATCGGCTCGCCTTTTTCGACCCAGCCTTCAATTCTCAGCATCGTGCGGATGCGTCCCTGCTGTGCGCTTCCGTAGTCGCCATGGCCTTCGATTAGCGGTACGTCGGAGCGAGCCGCCCGCGAAGCAAAGCGCAGGATCACATCAAACGTGACGCCACGCCGCGCAAGTCGCACCCGCATGCCGTCGCCCGAGTTGGGGTCACCGATAGCGACGTTCGGTGTCTCTGTCCACGTGATGATCGGAATCGACTGACCCTCGGGCGGACGCAGCGACTGGTTGAACAGTCGAACTGCATCTCGAAGTTCCTGCACCAACTGGAGGTAGCGGGCCGGGACCGCCTTGGCAACAATCGTGGCGCGCATTGCGTTGTCGCGATCGCGCTGGGCGGCATCGGCTGCGTACTCGCTGTCGACGCGAGCGATGTCTAGGAGTCGGGCTCGGGCTTTGTCTACTGGCTGATCGTCCGCAGTCGGCACGGCATTGGGATCGGTCACCGCAGGGGCTGGCTCGGAAGAGGGAAGATGTTCCGCCATGGTCGAAAATTATACGCGCAAACGGAAAGTTCCTGACAGACGCTCGATTGGGTCGGCAGGGCTCGACGCTGAGTCTACTTTTCCCTTCCTTCACTTACGCATATAGTCGCGCGCATGCAAACGCTCGCAGGACCCGGCGATTCGTCCGGTCTGTCTTCGCAAAACCGGAACGGCCCCTTTGGACAGTCGGTGTCGTGGCGTGAGCTTCTGCTCGGCTGGCTCGTCACGTCCGTCGTGATGTTGGCGGTGAAATCGAGAATGCTCGACGATCCCTATTTCTGGGACGAGATGGGCTGCTACTTTTCTCAGGTTTATCAGATGTCGACACGGCTTGGGCCGTACCTGGCCTCCAGGCCTGCGTATGTCCGATCGCCGCTGCTCACGTCGCTCCTGGCACTGCTTCATCACTTTGGCGGTCCATCGCGAGTTCTTCAGCACGGTGCCATGGTGATTGTCTGTTCCCTTGTGCCCCCGGCAACGTATGCGCTGACGTATCAGCTTGGTGCGTCGAAAAAAATCGCCTTGCTGGCTGCGCTTTTGTGCGTCACGACGCCTGCATTTTTTGCGCAGTGTGGACTCGTCCAGATGGACCTTCCTGCAACGGGATTTTGCGCGCTGGCGTTTGTGTGCGTGCTGCGAGGCAACCTGCTTGGCTTCGCCATCTTGGGAAGCGCAGCGGTGCTCATCAAAGAGAGCACCTACTATGTCTGTTTGCCAGCCGCGTTGACGGTGTATGGACGGATGATCCTCATTGAGAAGCGGCGGCCTTGGGCGCTGGGAACGCTTCTTAGGTTGTGGCCAACGGCGATTCCCGGTCTGACATTGTTTGGGTGGCTGCTTGTGCACCGGCAGATCACCGGATCCCTGATCTCTGGTGATCACACGGCGGTGATCGGTCTACATGGCATTGTTCCCTCGCTTCTGCACAACTTTGTGGAGGGACGCAGACTCGCGCTGACTCTCTGTGCCGCAGGATGTCTGTGGCAGCTTCGCTCGCATGGGTCTCTACCGCAGAGAATCACGGTCGCGACGACGGCTGTGCTGTGGATCGCGCTGCCGTTTTGTTTTCCCGGTCATCTGGTTCGGTATCTGTTTCCGAGCCTTCCCGCACTCTGTGCACTGGCCGCGCTTGGTGTGTCGCTGCTGCCGATTCCGCAGCGTGCTGGCCTTGCCACGTTGATCGTGATGATCCTGGCATCGGGATTCCGTTCGGATTCCATTCACGACAACTCGGTGATCGAGCTGGAAGGGAATCTGTCCTATCGGCTCTTCCTGCAGGAACAGATGATGGTTGTTCGACGGGTGGCAGAAACAGGGGCCAAGCTGGTCATATCGGATTTCCCTTACAACAATCTGTTTCCTTCGCCGCGTGAGTTCGGCTATATCGACCAGCCCATCGCCACGACAGTTCTTTTTCCGATGAAGAAACCGGAGGAGCTGTGTGTGGGCGATGTGGTGATCATGTCCGCGGTTTCGGAAGGCATGCAGCCACTTCTCGATCAAGCCGTGGCCCAAGGCGTCATCAAGCCGTGGTTCACTGCTGCCGGAGACAGTTTTCCTGTCGGAAAAAGTTTCTTTGTTCCGCAATCGGCCCGTAGGGATCTACGTGTCCAGGTATATCGCGTAACCTGTCCGAGCAAGTAGGTCTCGTCCTATGTTCGACTCCCATTGTCACCTGCACGACTTCCGTATCGCGACGATTGCATCGGAAATGCTCGAACGAGCGCAGCAAGTCGGGGTGTCTGGCCTTGTGCTTGCCGGTGTCGATCGCGACACATGGGCAGCCGAAGATTCGTTGCGGAAACGATTTTCGGGTGGGGATTTTTCCGTGGCAGTTGCGTACGGCGTGCATCCACAGATCGTTGCCGAGCTATCTGAAACAGAGCTTCACGCGCAGCTTGCGGCTCTGCACGATGCGGCGCGAGGAACGCTGGTTATCGACGGAAATCTCCTGGGGAAACCGGACGCCATCGGTGAGCTAGGACTTGATTTTGTTCGCGAGACGATGCGCACTGCGCTGCCGATTCAGACGCGTGTGTTCCGCGAACAGCTAGCCCTTGCACGGGAAATCGATCTCCCCATTGTGCTGCATATCTTGCGGACCCACGCGGACGCACTGCGGATTCTCAAGCAAGACGGAATACCAAGCTGCGGTGGTGTGGTTCATTCTTATTCAGGATCGGCTTCCCTGTGCCAGGAATATCTGCGCCTGGGTCTGCACATCTCGTTTGCAGGTGGTGTGACGCGCGAAAATGCAACCAGACTACGAGCCGCTGTCCTGGCTGTTCCCGATGACAGGCTGCTCGTCGAAACCGATGCTCCTGACCAGACTCCTTGCGAGTTCCGTCCGGCGCTATGTGAGCCGGCCTTTTTGCCCAGCATCTTGTCCGCACTTGCTTCGGTGCGCAGCCAGTCCTTCGAGCATCTAAGCAAGCTGACAGAACAGAACGCACGGCGGCTCTTTCGCTTGCCGCGCTGATCTAGAAAAGACCGCAAGATGAACACCCTGACTCCGACGACTCCCAATCCTTCGAATCCCGATGTGCCCGATCTGGAAGACGGCGAAAATCGCTATCGCTTGCATCGCCGCTTTGATCGGATGGGAAGGCTGGTCGGCGACGAAAAAATGGAAAAGCTGTTTGCTTCTCATGTGCTCGTGATTGGGCTTGGCGGGGTCGGATCGTTTGCTGCCGAGTCGCTGATTCGCAGTGGCATCGGGCGGCTTACGTTGGTCGATTTTGATCGAGTCTGCGTGACCAACAGCAATCGGCAGCTTCAGGCGATGCGCGGAACAGTGGGCAAGCTAAAAGCGCAGGTACTGGCCGATCGGTTGGCGCTTGTCAATCCGCAAGCAACCCTGGATGTTGTCGCGCGATTTTATGATGCAGCGACGAGTGGACTGATTCTGGATCGCGCAGAAAAGCCAGACTTTGTGATCGATGCAATCGACAACATCACAGCCAAGTGTCATCTCATCGCGGCCTGCAAACAGAGAGGTCTGCCTCTGGTCAGCTCGATGGGAGCCGCAGGTCGCTGTGATCCCACTGCGCTGCGAATCGCCGATCTTGCGGACACCCGGATCGATCCGATGGCACAGGAAGTTCGCAAGATCTTGCGGACCAAGTGGGGCTTTCCGCAGGAAGGAATGTTCGGCATTCGATCGGTATTTTCCGTCGAAAAACCGCGCGAACCAGTAGACCTTCATTACGATGAAGGACTCGGCTTTGGGTGTGTCTGTCCAGGTGGAAAAAACGATCATCACTCCTGTGAGGAACGCCGCTTGATCTACGGAACTGCGAGCTATGTCACCGGGAGCTTCGGTTTGTTTTGTGCGAGTGTGGTCGTCAATGAACTGACAGCTCTACAGTCTGCCAAGACCGATGGAAGCGGAGTGGTGGTCTAACTTTTTCGTAAGGGGAGCTGATCGCGTTCTTCCTGTTGCTCGGCTTTTCCTTCGAGGAGCCTTTGCCCGTTGGGCAGAAGTGTGCGTGGTACGGGCGCTCCTTTCGCTGCGAGTTTGAATCGTTCACACGTCGGATAACGATCGGATTCACAGTAGCGCATCACCCAAATGCGCAGCAGCGTTTTGGTCTGGAACACTTTGAACATCGGACAGGTATCGTTATGCGGACAGGGCATGCGTCATTCCTTTAGGCCAACGTGCTAATCAGTTGCGCAAGAGCCAGTGTCGAAGCGGAGGTACCGTTCATGGACCATCGAATAGATCCAGTTTCCGAGGAAAATTCCGAGCAACGAAAGGAGCGCCAGCCCTTGCCCTTCTCCAATCTGGACGAGGGCGATGCTCGGACACGCGCCGCAGATGGTCCAGCCCATTCCAAATAGAACTCCACCGACGAGCGTACCGCGATGGATTGGTTTGGGTGTCCAGGTTGGGGGACTGCTTGTGCGCGCTGCGATGATCTTCCAGCTGACGAAGAGGATCACCACGGTGAGTAGGAACGTGCCAAACAGACGCAAGGAAACGAATCCAAACATCCGCTGCACTTCGTCGTAAGACGAAAAGCCAGTACTGCTCAGTGTGAATCCCAGCGCGGTCGCGACCAGGCAGTTGCCAATCTCGTCTCGCTTCATCGCAGGGCTCCGAATAGCAGCTTGGACAGAACGACACCGGACACAAAGAAGGCGACGGTGTTGAGCAGACTGCCTGGCTGCAGTCGACTGGTCCCGCACAGACCATGTCCCGAGGTGCAGCCCCCGGCCATTCGTGTGCCAATGCCGACGAGAATTCCTCCCCCGAGCAGAACCATACCTTGAGAAAAGACAGCCCCTCCTGCAAGCTGCGCCAGATACTCGCTTCGCAGCGCGAGGCGAAAGGAGAAGCGCCCATCAAGAGCGGCGGCCAGGAATCCACCGAGGACGAGGCAAATCAGAAAGCAGAGATGTGCTGTCAAACTCTGTGGGCCGCGCTCATCGCGAAACACGGGCTTGTCGGGGTTTGGCGGTATCGAAGCCGTCTTTAGCTCGGCGAGTGCCTCTGGTCCAAATGCTGCCAGCGTGGCTGCCTCCATTGCTTGCAACAGCGCTGCGTCGTCAGCCGTTTCTTTCTCTGCTTCACCAAATCGCAGACGGTTCACGATGGCGGTGTATCGACCCGAAACGCCGAGCATCCGTCGAATCGCTAGCCAGTGTGTGATGCAGATCACCGCAAGCGCAGTGCCCCCTAACCAGAAAGGCCAGTCGTGCAGCATGCCGGACTCCCTCCCATCCGTGGACGGACAGCTTCTTTCCGTCCGAGCAATCCTAGCACGGCGACCCACAAAAAGTGTTCACACCATCGTCGAGAAGTGTACCTACTTTGCGTGTATCCGGTGGTCCCCATGCAGCAAAATGCGGAACCGCCTGCGATGAATGCTGAGTCCGCCGATGTGGGAGCACGTTGTCGCCGTACACCCGACGGTGTTAGCGCTTTTGCCCGGTTGAACGCAGGTGCGACGGAACCGCGAAATCCCACGCTTCGGTGAGCTGCTCTGCCGGGCGATCCTCAATCGGATCGGCATGGGCCACGAGGATGCGTTGAAGAGGTAGCGCCCGCAGCTTGTCGAGTGATCGAGCCACTGCGTTGTTCGCGCGAGTACTCCATCGTACGTCCGGGGGGGTCCTGACTTTTTCGTAGCGTCCCCAGATGCGCGCTGCCATTCGCCACGTCCAGTGGTCACGCGCACAAGCAGACAAGAGAAGATCCGCAGCAATCAGGGAACCACTGGCTGAGTGAAAGAAGACAGTCTCATCAAGAAAAGGAACGCCTTCGAGCTGAATGGGAGTCAGCTCCGGGGTGGCATTCACATACTCGGGTGCATCTGTTCCCGTTGCCAAACGGACGTGTGGATTGCGTGCCAGCACCGACTGCGGTCCGACGACTTGTGCATTTGGGTATCGTGCCGCTGTAGCTGGCGCTTGGAGGTGGTGGAAACGATTGGGAATCACGATCCATCGCACCTCTCCGATTGCATCAAGTGCTGCGCAGACTTCATCACTGGGTGTGCAGGGGCTGTGAACCCAGAGTGCATTGCCCGATAGGCGAACGACGGTCGTTCTCGATCTCAAGCAGACACCGCCGAACCAGACCGGGCGTTCGGTGACCCAGATGGAGTCAGGCACAACGACTTCGAACCGACTGGGGGGAGCCACCTGGGTAGTATACGCTGCTGTGGGGACTCTCTCTGTAGGAATCTGCTCGTGGGGTGGGGGGCACCGAGCTGCGCGGGTGACGGCGCAATGGCAGTTGTGGTCTCAAGAGCGAGCAGCGGCTACAATCATGGTTCTGGGGCGCAGTGCCTAAGTTCTATCGAGGACGAGCGTGTCGGAATTCGAACAGATCTCTGGTCGTGGCCATGCGGCGTTTGCAGTGGGATCAGCGAGCCCATTTGATGAGGGTACGGGAGCGGCTGGTGTGTTCGGCCCAGCCGCCGATGTCGGAGGTGGTGGGATTCATGGTGCGGACGCATCGACCCATGGCGAGCCTGCTGATCAGCGCGGTCCGTTTTCACCGCAGCTGAACGGACTCCTTAGCACCTCGTTTGGGAGCACTCTGCAAGGGCTCCAGCTCCGGCGTGGTGAGGGTTCTCGAAATCGAGACATTGGGGCGCTTGCGCATACCATTGGGAACCGAATTTCTCTCGGAGATCACATCAAAGAAGATCCCAAAGATGCCCAGTCGATGGAGGTCATCGCGCATGAAGTGGCGCACGCCCTGGCCGGGGGAGGACAGGGCAAGCATGCGCTCGATCGGAAAGGAGATCCGGGTGAGACCGCAGCCTATGACGCCGGGCGACAGTTCAAGTCGTTCGTCGCTGGTGGTGCAACGGGGGCTCCGCCTCGGCTGAGTCCGGCCAAAGGGGGTCTGGCTGCGATTCACCGCTTTGAAGGTGGAGAGCACAAAGACGCCGTCGACAATGCGGAAAAAACGCTCAAAGATGAGGGCATCGCCGTTGACGAAAAAGTGACGGCGCAGATGAACAAGACCATCACGCTGGGAAATGGTCTGGAGGTCACTCCTGGTGACATCACCGCAATGATGGGTGACTTCTATGGCGCGTTCGACAAAGGGAAGGACGGCAAAGATCACTTCAATCCGGCGAAGTCCTTTGAAGCCATGAACAATGCAGATCCCGAGGAAATGAAGCAGATCCTCGCGCGGATCAAGCGGGAAAAAGCCGATGTTGAGAAGGCCAAGGATGGCAAGGGAGAGTTCCATGCCACGCCGACCAGCGAGTTTGATGAAGTCACAGAAAATCGCAAGCTGAGCACAGACAAAGACGGAACCACAACTGGCTACAACTTCCTGGAACTGGCGAAGCGCAACGCCAATCACTTCAACAAGGAAGACACCGCCGGATTCGACAACAACATGGGTTCCTACGACGCTTTTCACCGGATGGCGCTTGAGGCTGCGGCCAAAGGAGATGAGAACCGCGCACGCGCGCTGGAAGCGTCTGCGCAGCACTTTCTCACCGATCGCTTTTCGGCGGGTCACCAGTTCGACAAGGACAAGATCATTGCCGCAGGTGGAGGCGGAATCCCAGGCCAGATCATGAGCCGGTTTGTCCACAATCAGCTGGACAGCAAGGGCGTCACGATGACCGATGGGAGTGGCAAGAGCTGGGACGGGCGCGGGGATGAACATTGGGCCGACAAGGAGAACAAAGAGAATCGCAAACATGCGGCCCAGGCAACGTACCAGTCATACTCCGAGCTGGAAGACGTACTGTCAGGAAAGAAGAAGCCAGAGGACTCTCTCAAGACTAGCAAGGTCTCCGGTCTGATTCCGCAGTGGAGTCCAGACAACGAGAAGAGAGCCGAAGAATCAGCCAAGATGCGTGGCCTGGATGATCCCGTGGCCTTCGGGAAGTTCCTCAAGAACGAAGGCGGGGACATGATCGATGAGAAGACTCACGAGCTTGGGAAATGGGCCGGAGAGAAGTGGGACGGGGCCAAGAGCTGGCTGGGAGACAAGTGGCAGAAGGCATCAAGCTGGCTCGGCAACAAATGGGACGGGGCCAAGGACTGGGCGAGCGAGAAGTGGGACGGGGCCAAGAAATGGGCGGGAGAAAAGTGGGACGGAGCCAAGCAGAGCGCGAGCGATGCAGTGGACTGGGGGAAACAGAAAGCAGGCGATGCCAAGCAGTGGGCGGGAGAGAAGTGGCAAAATACCAAGGAGTGGGCGGGAGAAAAGTGGGACGGAGCCAAGCAGAGCGCGAGCGATGCAGTGGACTGGGGGAAACAGAAAGCAGGCGATGCCAAGCAGTGGGCGGGAGAGAAGTGGGATGGAGCCAAGAAGTCTGCGGGTGCGGCGAAAGACTGGGCATCTGAAAAGGCCAGCTCGACCTGGAACTGGATCAAACGGAAGACCTCTTTCGACTAGTCCGCATCGGTGATCTATATTCCCATGATGAAACGCCCTTTCTCTTGGATTCGCTGGCGGTTAAACCGCTTCGCACTGCTTGGTCTTCTTCTGACCGAAGCCGCGTGTCCCAAGAAGAACGAGAGTCCCATGCCGACCTCAGACAACGATGCTAAGCGGATGCTGCTCCAGACCTTGCTCAAGCAGCCGGAGGTGACCAGCAAGGCGTTCGGGGAAGCGCTGCTCAATCACGGACCGATCATGCCAGAGGAGCTTCCTCAACTGACGACTGCGGCGGAGTCCAGCAGTGCCATTGCGCGAAAGAACGCGGTGTATCTGATCGGAAAGATCCAGACGCCCGCAGCGTTCACAGTCCTTTTGAAATTGGCGGAAAGCACCCAAGATCCGCAGGTATTTGTGCTTGCGGTGAGCGGACTGAGGAATCAGCCGGAGGGCAAGACGCTGGCCCGGAACCGTTTGTCGCTTGCACAGAGAGCGATGCTTGACCCCGATGTCACCGTTCAGACTGCAGCCGTGCGCGTCGGTTTTCTGTCTGGTGACCCCGCATTCCTTTCCGATGTGGAAAAACGCCTCCGCAGTCCGCTCCAGCCTGTGCGCGATGCGGTGACCGCGACGCTGGCAGCGGAAGGAGCCGGGCCACTCGAAGGCGCGCTACGTGACATCCTTCTGCATCCACCTGCCGACCTTCGCTATGGTCTTGCAGACATCTACCAAGCGCTTGCGATCAGTGATGATCCGACGATGGGTGATGTGTTTCGTCGTTCTCTCATCACTGCCAGTGTGGAGGCTCAGACAGACTTCCTAAATGGAGTCACTCTCTCTAGGAGCCGCAAGCCATGGCTCAAGGAACTGCTGCTCACGATGGCCAAGCAGGACCACAAGGCGCGCTGGAGTGTGTTTGAGAGACTCGCGAAGTGGGGACCGGATTCTCCCGAAACAGAGCTGGTCTCCATCTGCGTACAGGAACTGGAGACGCGCCTTCCCAAAGATCCGGCGACAGCCCCGACCTATGACGTCGAGCTAGAGGCGTGTCGAAACTACCTGGGGGCGCTTGCCAAGCAGCGCTTCGAGTGGGGAGATCTTCGCCGCGCGCTGGAGTTTGCCAACAAGCGTCTGTCGGAAACGAAGTAGTCGGGGCGGCTCTTGCAAACGCTGCAAGATCGTTCGCTTGTTCGTGCTTAGTAACCGGCGGGCGGAGCAGGCGGAGGGGG
>CAYTGC010000067.1:13718-20676 GCA_964437195.1 uncultured Myxococcales bacterium
CCGGCGGACGCTGCCACCGCGAACATTCCGATCCGCTGCAGAACCTGCGCCTCCATCTGCGGAATCGGGCAGTGGAGATCGAACGCGGCGCGCTGTGCCAGCTCGTCCCCTCCGCTGAACTTGAACGCCCGCTCGCGTGCGGCGTCCTCTTGCTGCTGCTGAGGCGAAGAAGCACAACTGGCGACGAGAGGCAAAAGGAGCGCGATACGAAAAAGTGTCGGAGCAAAACTCATCTTGGCCCATCCTGTAAGTTGGTGTGCGTACGGACGGGCGCATAGTACGACAAACCAAGCGGCGCGCAGAGTGGGTTACGGCACCAAGCAGCGGTGCATTTCTACCCAGGCAGACGCCGCGGCGTTCGCACCCTCTTGCAATGATTCTGCGTATGTCTCCCCCAGCCGCAGCGCATGCTGTCGGCACAGCGCGCCGTGTGACTCGTCGGCCTGAAGATGCACCAGCACAAACCGAGCCTGCGCTTTGCTGATGCCGAGGCGTCCGAGGGTCGTTTGTGCCGCTTGTCCCAGGTGATGGGCGACGCCTTCCAGCGCGACGAGTGCACCAAGCCATGCCGCCGCGTGCTGTGGCGAAAGCGCCGACCACGCCGCTTGAAAGGACCGGACGCTGTCTGGTGTTTCCGAAGAAGGAGAGAGCCCGAGCGTGCGCAGGTCCGCTTCGGCCAGTCGGTAGTGTTGCGATTCTTCTTCCGCGAGTGTGGAAAGAAAGTCCCGCAGCGCCGAGTCGGTCGCCGCCTGCGCCGCGGCCCGAAGTCGGGCTTCACTCCCAAGCGTGTAGTGATACATGGTGTTCAAAAAGCGCTCGTAACCGGTGCGCGTCGCGCGCGGCAGAAATTCGCTGACCTCGGTGGCCATGCGGGCGGGAATTTCGCAAAGAAAAGACATCCAGGTCGGTTCGGTCATGGCAGCTTCTCCGCAACAAAGGGGGCCAGGGCGCGCTCGGCATGACGGCGACAAGCGCGTAGGTCGGACGAAGAGATCAGCGCAGCCGCCTCATCGAGCAAACATGCCCGGGCAGACAGAAATGAGCAGCCGAGAGCGCGACGACAGAGAGTCGGCACCGCGTCAAGTCCGAGCAGCGTCTGCGCGGAGAGACGCAGATCGAGGAGCGCACCGACCTGACAGCCCACGGTCGGAAGAATCGACGCCAGGTTGCCGAGCGAGTAGGCGATCAGCGCCGGACGCGGTGGTCCCGCTGGGCGCGAGATCTGAGTCGGTGCCCGCCCATCCCAGCCGTTTACCGACGCCACTTCCAGCGGCTGTAGGACGTGCGGCGACGATCCGAGCAGGATGTCACAGCCCATTTCGATCAGCCGATAGGCATCGGCCCGCAAGCGTGCGTCCGGCCAGTATTCGTATTCGTAGCCCCAGTGTGGCAGCGCGATCACATGGTCCGGTTCGAGCGCCCGCGCCTTCTGGATCAGACGGGCCGCCAAAGGCCAGTCGGTGTTTGCCCGCGAATCACCAAAGGCCAGAATGGGAATCCCTTGCGGACCCACAGACGCGCGCGAAACCCCGTTGATTCCGAACGTCATTCCGATGAACGCAAGCCGCAGCCCTCGTACGTTTAACAGCCCGACGGCATCGTTGAGTGTGCCTGGTCCACCGATGCAGACCACGCCGCGCTTCTGAACCTGATGCCGCGTCCGCTCAAGTCCGAGGATTCCTTGATCCAGTGCGTGATTGTTGCAAAGCGACAACACCGACGCGCGCGAACAGCTCACCCAGGCATCGAGATACTCGGGTGGAGCATTGTAGCGGGGCGTCTCATAGGTGTAGCGCCGAACCGGACGCTGCGGGTCCACCGGAGTCTCCAGGTTCGCAATTGTCGCATCGGCCTCCCAAAGCAGCGCCTTCAGACCCGGTGATGCGAAGTCGGCATACCCATTCCGTAACCACATCAGATCACCACCAGCAACCAGACGCACTCCGCCCTGGTTGGGAAGCTCGTTTTGCAGCTGTTCCAGATACACGCGCTGCGCTCGATAGAAGGTGGTGTCCTCGGCGCTTGCGGGATGCGGGCGGTGAAATAGGTGCTTGGCGAGGTAGCGCAGGTTTTGATCCATGCGGTAGAGCGGCCAGCGCTCGACTTCGTAGCGCACTCCTTCGTAGAGCCACTTGGTCAGCACGATGGACCCCTTGAGTCGACTTCCTTCGGCGCTCGCAGGAAATGATCCTGTTTGGTGTAGGTCGGCCCGGCGCGCAGCGCGGCAAGAAAGACCGCAGCATAGCTGTCAAATACCGGGGACCCCTGTGCAAGCAGATAGGGTCGAAGAAGCGCGTGGAGCCGAGGCAGATTCGGTCCTGGTACGCGTGGATACAGGTGATGATCCAGATGATGGTTAAGACCGCTCCAGAAGTAGCGAACCAGCGAGTTTGTGCGCACGGTGGTCGCGGTGTGATAGCGGTCTCCCTCCCAGACGTTGGCGTGGTGATCGGCGATCGACTTGAGCCCATTCCAAGGAGTCGCAAACAGAAGCGGAACGATCCACAGATCAAGCGCAAGCGCCAGCGTTCCCGTCGCCACGATCAGAGACCACACCGTCAAGTGAACCACCACGTAACCCAGCAGATGGCGGAAGTGACGCGCCCGAGTCCTTCCATCCATGAACAGGAGCGGATACAAAAAGTTGAAGAACGGAATCGCCAGCGGAATTCCCAGAAACACCACAGAGTAAAACAGAAGCCACGTTCCCAAAGACGGTGTTCCCGCGTTGTAGGCATCCGGATCGCGAGGCGTGCGGTTCCACTTGTGGTGTAGGAGGTGATCGTGGCGCATCGACTCGTAGCTGATTCCGATCAGCCAGCCGAGCAGGTGTCCCATCACTTGGTTTGCGCGCTTGTGTGCAAACAGGTTGTGGTGCCACGTCTCATGCGCGCACTGGACCAGTCCATTTACGAAGAATCCGGCCAGCGCCCAGCAGACGATCTTCACCCACACGGAATCGCTCCGGTGCGCAACAAACGAACAGGAAAGCCACAGCGCTGTGATCAATACAATCCGAAACACCGTCGGCAAGAGCCGTGGCCGGAGCAGGGTCCGCCACTCCTCATTGGAAAGTCCCAAGCGCGCTGGATGCGCGGGTGCTGCGCCGATAGGAATCACAGATACCTCCGCGTGCGCGCTGCGTAGTCGCGATAGGAATCGCCAAAAGCACGTCGCAGATGGGTCTCCTCCGCGAGCGCGAGTGCGTGCATCAGTCCACCAATGGCTGCAAGCGCGGACAGAGAGCCAAGACACGGCGACCACAGCGTCAGCCCGGCCAAGTACAGAAACGATCCAACGTACACCGGATGTCGCGAAAGGCCGTGTAGGCCCGTGGTCACAAGCTGCGGTGGCACCGATTGGTCATCTTGTCCGACGCGAAAGGATGCTCCCATGTCAAGCTGCGCAGCCAACATCAGCAAAAGCCCGAGCACTCCCAAGACCCAGCCCAGTAGCATCGGCGCAGCAAACAGGGCACGGCCTGCGACGGTTGCGCGAAAACCATCCGAAAGCGCATAAAGAAAAAACGCAGCCGTCCAGAACAGAGACATCGCAGCGATGGCGCGAGACAGTCGACGGTGCGGCGTTGGGGGGCCGGGCCGATACAGCACAAGGGGGGACCCACCAAATCGCCGCTTGTACAGCCACGCCGAAAGTCCCTGTCCGCACAGAAGATGCAGAGACGCAAACGCGAGATGCGGCCAGGGCAACTCGGGCATTGTGGGAAGACCGCTCACTGGCCAAGCTCCTGATCGATGCGAAGGGCGCGGGCTTTGATTGCATCTGCAAATTCGGACAGCCGTTCGCTTGAGACAAGTCCCGAAAACGCTGTGCACTGCATGAACACCTCAGATGCGAGCGAGATGGAGCTGACGCCCCAGGTCGGAGTATGTCCCCAAGCATCCAAGATCGTCGCTGGCATGTCTGCGAATGCCTCATCAATGGACCCGACGTGGGTGGTTACAAGCGTGTTGGTGCGCGGGTGTGCCAGGAGTCCGGGCCGGGCGTTTTTTCGCAGGACAGCGCTGGATGCGAGACGCGCTGTGGCCATGCACTCCAAGATCGCGACCTGCGGACCCCCTCGATTGACGGCATCAGCCAGCGTGCTGTGACAATACGAGTAGAGCGCGTGAGACTCTGTTTGCAGCCGCAGGAGCTTCTGCCGAGAAAGCTCGATGGGAATCGCGATGCAGGTGTTGGCAAGTACCGAAGCAATCCCAAGCTGCTTGGACAGATCCACAGGAACGCGGAGCCGCAAGCGGTCACCAATGGACCGTAGCGCAGCCTCCGCAGCAATCGCGGCGGTCAGGATGCCTCCGAAGAGGCGCGGCGGTGCGTGCAGGCGAAAACGGCGGGCTTTGAGAATGGGCGCCCCCACAACTTCCGCATCGCGCGGCAGACTCGCTCCGCGTGGTGCAAGCAGAAGCGATGCAGGCACAAGAGCCCGAAACCATCCCGGTGCAGTCTTTCTGACAAACTGTGCGAGCTGCGCATCGGTTACGCCTTCCTTTTGTCCGCCAAACTCGCGTTGGGAATCGTCTGGATTGCGATAGATGCGAAAGATCTGCGCCGCAAGTCGCCGCAGTGCGCGTCCGTCGCCGACCGCATGGTGTAGTTGCAGCGCCAGCAGCACCGGACCTGCGCCGTCGCTCACAACCCGATGATGGATCCGCAGCGGTAGATCATGCGCAAGATCGATAGGACTGCTTATGATCTCGGTCTGAACGGACTGCGTGGTCGATGGATGCTCACTCACGCGCAGGGCTTCAGCGAGACAGGACGGCGAACGATCCACCTGGCACCACAGCGCTCTCTCTTCGTCAAACGCGAGCCGCAGGCGCGGTGTCTTTTCGACAAGCACCTGCAACGTCGAACGCAGTCGCAGCAGATCGAGCGGTCGATCGATAAGGACGGCAAACGAGATCCACAGCGGAGCGATCTCGCCCGACAGCCGCGCCAGCAGCGTCTCTACCGACGATGCACGGTGAGTCTGCACCATGCGCGCAGTGACTCCTCCCAACGCGGTTCTGCCAGCGTCATCTGTTCCAAGAGTCGAATAGGAGGCTCGCCGCGCCACCAAATGATCTCATGGGGACGGAAGCATCCAAGTCGCAGTCCGACCGGCAGATACCCAGCCGCGTACAGGGAATCGGACAGACACGCAAGCTCGGCTTCCTGGGCCGGAAGATGCACAAGATCAACGCGCGCAGAGGCAGGACCGATTGGGGCTCCGCTTTGCTTGTCTGTCACCTGGGCGCGCCGTCGAATCAGTCCAAAGACCTCGGTTCGCTCGATCTCGGTAAGATCCGCGGGCGCAACAGCGGAACGTGGCACTACTTGCGCGCAAAGTCCTAGACTCTGCGCCAGCGCTTGCAGCCACTCGGTATGTGGTCCCGCGGGCAGCAGGATGGTCTGCTTTTCCGGTGACAGTGGGGCCAAAAACGTCGTCAGAACAAGCGCGTGCATCGTATCACCCCGCTCGTTCAGCGCAATCAGACGTTCGCCGCGGACATAGTCCGGAATCAGTCCGCAGTGTCGAGCCTTCATGTGGCGCACTGCGTAGAGTTGCGCGCCCGGATGCAGCGTGGTTGTGTGCTGGTGCAGAAAGTTGGCAGAGCCCGAAAGCGACTGCCGAATCCAATCCCACAGCGCCGCTTCCTGCGTGCGCTGCCTTCCCCTGCGGGCACCGGGTGTGACAATGGAAAGACCAGACTCTACGAAGTCGCCGAGGGAGTCCTTCCAGAAAAAACCGGTGTGTCCGCGCAGCGATCCATCTTCTTCGAACCAACCCAGCGAAGCGAGCCGACGCGACTGCCACAGCGAACAAAACGCTCCTGGTTCATACAGTCCACGATGGCTGTAGGTATCGCCGTAGCAAGCGCGCAGGAGCGCCACCATCTGCGCCTCATCTTCGCGACCACCCAGCCAGCGTACGCCCGGAAAAGGTGGCGCGCTCGCAAGCAGAAGATCACAAACCGATGCGTTCAGTGTGCTTGCACAACCGATCGCCCCTGACGATTCTGCCGACACGGTAAGAGCATTGCATGGCTCAACCTGGCTTGGCAAACACCGCCAGGGGAACCTCGCCAGCGTCCAGCTTCAGAATGTCTGCTTGTGGATTCGCAACTTCGGGAGGAGGGCTCAGCTCCGCAACCGGCCTTGGTTACTGCGGAGCCGACGGGGGAGATCAAAGGCTACTTGGCTTCGTGATAGCCGATGTCCGGTCCAGCCCCGAGCGGTCGAACCCCACCGAAGAAGTCGGTCGTGACGGTTGCATCTGGATCAGCTTGGTTTATGCAAACCGTATCCGACAGTAGAAGCGTACCATCGACACCGTTAGCAAATCCGCAGTCGGTCTTGATCGCGTTTGGAAGCGTGGTCGCTTCACCAGCACCGACAACCACCTTGGCAAGTTCGCAAGTTCCAGCGAGCTGGGTCCCGGCCTTCACTCCGTTGTTCATCACGAGTGTGTTGGTGACCTTGCGATTGTTCACACCGCTTCCACAGTCAAGTCCACCGGCGTTGCCGTTTTTGCCGCTTTGTCTGATCGTGTTAAACGAAAAGGTTCCGGCGACGTTGTTGTTGAAAAGGACGCCGGACTCGGCGTTAAGTGCCGTGTAGAAGACGCCTGTATTGACGATGGTGTACTTGGTCGAACCACCAATGGCAATGCCAGCGCTCGCCAGATTGACGATCTTGGACTGCTGGATTTCGACCTCGGTACACGAGCCACTGGCATCAATGCCTCGCGGGCCCGGATTCAGACCACTCATCACATTGCCATCGAGATACGTCTTATACAGACGAACGGTGCCGCCGGTGCACTGGACCAGGACTTTGCCGGAGTCCTTGATGGTCAGGTTGGTGGTCGAAAGCAGCTTGCCTGCGACGTTGAAGCCGAGTGCTCCGATCGTGACCTTGCTCGGGTCGGTGCCCTTGCCAATCAAGACCAGGTCTC
>CAYTGC010000068.1:0-20658 GCA_964437195.1 uncultured Myxococcales bacterium
CAGCGCGTCGAGGACGAGGCCGGCTACCTGGTGAACCTGGGCCGGGCGCAGATTGCCAACGCGGTGCGCGATGCCGAAAACGCGGAAAACCAGGCCAACCAGGAAATCGCCCAGCAGGAAGCGGCGGCGCGACAGCTTGCCGAGGTGGCGCAGAAGGATGCCGAGATTGGCGTCGCCCAGAAGCGCAACCAGCTTCGGCAGATCGTCGGTCAGTTCGAAGGCCAGGCGCAGGCGGTCGAGCGCGAAGCCACGGCGGCAGCCGATCAGGCCCGCGCCGAAGCCGAGCAGGAACTTCAGACGGTTCGCAAGGATCTAAACCAGCGCAAGCTGTACGCCGAGATCGTCCTTCCTGCCGAAGCCGACCAGAAGGCACAGAGTCTTTTGGCGGAAGGCTCGGCGGCATCACGACGCGAGCAAGGTCTGGCCGCAGCCGAGGCGATGCGGCTCCTTTCCGAAGCGCTGCAAGCGGCGGGACCGCAGGCGCGTGAGCTGTTTGTGCTGTCGCAGCTCGATACGCTGGTCGGGCAGGTCGCCAGCAAGGTCAAAGACCTGTCGGTGCGTGAGATCCAGATTGTCGATACCGGGGATGGCACGTCGCTGGCCCAGGTGGCTGCGGCCTATCCGGCCATCGTCACCGAAGTGCTGTCGACGCTGAAGGGTCTGACGGGCGTGGACATCAAGAACCTGCTAACGCCGCCCGCAGAAGGAGGCAGCCGATGAGCGCACTAGGCATCACCATCATCTTGGCGATGGTCCTTGCGGCAGGCGTGTTCCTGCTGTTCACCATCATCAACAACATCTCGGTCTGTCCGCCGTCGGAAGTCCTGATCTTTTCGGGTCGGACGCGGCGGCTCGCGGACGGACGCACCGTCGGCTATCGCGTGATTCGCGGTGGCCGGGCGATGCGGATTCCGCTCATCGAAACCAAAGACCGCATGCAGCTTACCAACATGGGGATTGAGCTGTCGGTGACCAACGCGTTTTCGCGCGGCGGCATCCCGCTGAAAGTTCACGCTGTCGCCAACGTCAAGCTGCCGAGCGAAGAGTCGCTGCTCCACAACGCGATTGAGCGCTTTTTGGGCGCGTCGCGCGAAGGCATCATGCGTGTCGCCAAAGATACGCTCGAAGGCAACCTGCGCGGCGTCATCGCCGAGCTTACGCCCGAGGAAATCAACCAGCAGAAGATGATCTTTCAGCAGAAGCTGATCGAGGAAGCGGACAAGGATCTGCATCGGCTGGGGCTGGTGCTCGACAACCTGCAAATCCAGAACATCAGCGATGATGTGAGCTACCTGTCGTCGGTCGGTCGGGTGCGCTCGGCGCGGATCAAGAAAGAAGCGCGGATTGCCGAGCTGCAAGCGTGGGCATCGGCAGCGGTGCAAAAAGCGCACAACCAGATGAACGCCGAGATTTCCAAGTTCGACACCGACATTCAGGTCGCGCAAAAAGAAAACCAGCGGCGCATTGTCGAGGCGCAGACCAAGCGGGAAGCCGTGATCTCGGAAGTTCGTGGTCAGGTGCAAGCGCAGCTTACCGAAGCCAAAGCGCAGTTCCGGGCGTGGGAAGCGCGGGCCGAGCAGGTTCGGCGCAAGCTGGAAGCCGATGTGATCTCGTCGGCAGAGGCGACCAAGGCCAAAGCCGAAGCCGAAGCCAAGGCCAATGCGGCATCGGTGGTTGCCGAAGGTCGCGCAGCGGCGGCGGCGCTCGTCAGCTTGTCGCAAGCGTATCAAGCGGGTGGTCGCAGTGCGCGCGAGTCGCTGCTTCTGCAAAAGCTGCTGCCCGTGTTTTCAGAGCTGACCGGCACGATGAAGGCGATCAAGGTCGACCGGCTGACGCTGCTCGGTGGTGCGAGCAGTGGATCGGGCACGCCGATTGGTGCCCAAGTCGTCGCCGTCAACGAGCAAGTGCGCGCCGCGACAGGTGTCGATCTGGTATCGACGGTGCAGCGAGCAGTGCTACGCAGTGCGCAGCCCCAGCCACACGTACCGACACCGCCAACCCCCCACAAGTAACGCCAGCACTCAGTCGGGCAGAGCGGCGGTCTTCGGGACGCACAGGCTCTGGTCCCCGAAGCTGGTCAGGAGCCGCAGCGAGTCCGGGCTGGTCGCCTGGTACGTCGTCTTGCCATCGCTTGCCCAGCACTGCGAAAACGTCACGTAGCGCTCGGCAAGCCCACTGTTGCGCAGGTCGGTCGAGACTTCACCGTCTGCGATCTTTCCGTCCGAGCGTCCGCTGCCCTTGGCATCCCAGCGGCTGCGCAAGAGCACGGTCTCGAGCAGCGGACGGGTTGGGTCGCTTACATGGACGTCGCTGCGGGTGTCAAACAGGAAGCTGCCGCTGTCGTCGATCCGCCTTTCGGCGTGAAAGCGTCCGTCGCGGGGCGGATCTTGGCGGCACCTGCGACCCAGCGGATTTTGACTGCCGGCTTGGCTGAGTGTGATGTCGAGCAGCGCGGGTTCCCCAAGGCTGTCGTATTCGTAGTCGAGCTTGCCCTGTTCACAGCTCTCGGGCTGAAGCCTGCGGCGGTTGTCGAAGTAGACGGTCATGCGGCCTTTGGCGGCGCTCGCTTCTTCGCCTTTGCTGACCGAACCTTCGAGGACAGTGAGAAACTCGCTCTCGCTGCTTGGTCCCTTGGTGCGCGCCGACAGCGTGTAGGCAAAGACCGCGTCGCCAAGCTGGGTGACCACGAGCCGATAGGTGAGCGGGTCGGTGCCGCCCGGCTCGTAGGGTCCCCAGGTGCGGCTTTGGCCCATGCGGGTCGTCGCTGGAAGCTGGACCATCACCCGGGCGATCGACAGAAGCTGGAGAGCGTTTGTATTGAGAAGCTGCGCCATCGACTGCGACAGCTCGAAGTACAGCGCCGTGTTTGGGCTGCGCGGTGTACTGTCCTCGCGCGGAAGCCGGGGCGAGATCGTGGACACGCCAGGAAACGCGACGGTGACATGCCGGGGCGAGGGCGGGGCGGCGCGAAACTCAGCGTCGTCGGGGAGACCGCAAGCGCTTGCCAAGAGGAGCGCAGACATGCTGAGCGAGCATAGATCGCTCACACGGCGCGCATGCCGTGGCTGTTTCTGCATCCGAATAAGCCTTTCCGCTAAGGAACGAATAAGTGACGAAGCGGGCTCGATTTTGGGAAGCAGCGAGCCCAATAGAGCTCAGTTATAGACCAAGCTGCGGGGGGTCGCGCGGTCTAAAGTGCTGGCTTGCAGCGGTGGCAGTTCCAGACAAGCCACGCCTCGGTGTGCGTGACCCGATTGAGAATCTCGGGTCGGCGAACGCAGACCTCGACATGCTCTCCCGAGATGTCTTCGACGTGTCCGCAGTCCGAGCAGACCAAGTGGTGATGCCGATCGGTTCGAATGTCCCAGTGGACTTCGCCGCGTGGGCTGCGCAGCGTGCGAACAATCGACAGCTCGGCGAACAGTGCGAGGTTGTTGTAGACGGTGGCAAGGCTTGCGCTGCCGCTTCGTCCGATCGCACTGGCTATCTGGGCCGTCGTCGGATGCACCTGATGCCGCAGCAGATACTTGAGCATCGCGCGCCGCTGCACCGTCACAAACTGGTTCGCATTGCGCAACATCTCCTCGTAGTGAAGGAGCTGCTCTCGTTCTGTTGCGGGATCGTGCATGGTGTTTCCGTCTCTATCTTGCGCTGTTCGCATGGGCGCCGACAAGGGCTTGGCGCGACCTGGCGCTGCCAAAAATTCCTTTACTCATGATCCCAAGAGGCTAGCGCGGCCACGACACCGCTTATCCGCACCGCTTCATCGATCGCGGCTTCGGGGTTTGGCAAGTGACCGCCTTTGACCGTCTCGACATGGCCATTTACGCACGAGGTGCAGCCGTTCATCACCGACACCGCCAGCGAGATCAGCTCGACGAGCGTCTTGCCGAGCGAAGATCGGACAAACGGACTGGCGCGCAGGCCGGGCTGAAAGGACTCGAAGGGCTTGCTGTCGGAAATCAAAGAACGGAACTTGTAATAGCCGTTGTACGTCGCACAGGCGAGAGCCACGGCACCGACGGCTTCAATCTCTTCATCGGTCTTGCCTGCCACTTTGGCGGCTTCCGCCAGCCAGCCAGCCAGACCTTGTCCGGCGCGACCATTTTTGGCCAGCGCCACGCCCAGACCAATCAGCAGCCGATCCCCGCGCGGCATGATCACACTGTCGCCATCGAGTGCACGCGCCAAGTTGAGGGCAGCATCGCGGACCACTTCGGCCGGAATGTGCGTGAGGACCGTCGGTGCGGCCTTTACGGCAAACCGCTCGGCCACGCGGCTACGGGCCCCGTCGAGTTCTTCTTGAGAAAACTTCATGAACATACTCCTGCTACAAAAAAGGCCCGCCGACCGCGACACAAGTTGGATGTCGCTGTCGGCAGACCTCGCTGCAGAAGAAAGACTACGACAGAGTCGCTTCGCCCTTCTTCCAGTTGCACGGGCACAGCTTGTCGGTCTGAAGCGCGTCGAGAACGCGGATCATCTCGTCAATGCTGCGGCCCGCCGAGCCATCATTCACACAGGCCCAGCGCAGCACGCCGTTTGGATCGATGAGGAAGGTGCCACGCAGCGCGATGCCCTCGTTCTCGAGAAGAACGCCGTAGCTGCGCGAGAGCGACTTGGTGACATCGGCAAGGACCGGGTACTTGAGGTTGCCGAGGCGCGCGTCCGCCTTGACCCAGCCGAGGTGCGAGTGAACGGTGTCGGTGCTGGCGGCGAGAACCACGCAGTCGCGATCGGCGAAGTCGCCATGCTTGTCGTTCAGTCCCACAAGCTCCGTCGGGCAGATGAACGTGAAGTCCATCGGGTAGAACAAAAGGAGCACCCACTTGCCAGCGTAGTCCGACAGCGAGATGGTCTTAAACTCGCGGCCAACCAGGGCTTGGGTCTTGAACGAAGGGGCGGGCGAAGCGACTTGAATGCTCATGTGCTGATCTCCTTTTCGGGTTTGGTCGTCTGAGCCAGTGGCTCGGAGCGGCTTCTGCAATTCATTTGATGCCAGTAGGCTAAATTTAGATTCGTTCTAAATTTCAGCCCAAGCCTGGTCAATGGGATGCCAAATCTCACTGCCGCGCGTCAACCTTTGTCTGCGCCAGGTTGTGGAGTCCGCGCCTCGCGAAAAACAGCGCCGCACGCCGCACTCGGTTTGCGCTGGATCTGTCCGCGGACCAAGCTTTATGAGATGTTTGAGATATGCGGGGGCAAAAGGCTGCACAGCGCCGAGATCTGGCCTGTGTCTGGGCATGGCTATGTCTAGCCTGCCTTTGCCTCTTGCCGTCGCAGAGCGTGGCCAAGCCGGACTTCCGCAGCGTCAGTCAGGTCGCAGATAGCGTCGCTGTGGCTCGGACGGCGCAGCTGGTCAAGGCGGCCGAAGAAGCCCTGGCTCGCAACTCTCTGACGTTGACGTATGAACTTCTCGAAGAAGCGTACCGCCTGCGCGGTGACGTCGAGACGCTGTTTCTGCTGGGTCACTTGGCTTATGTTGAGCGGCGCAGCGTCGAAGCGTTCGATCTGTTCCGACGCTACCTGCGCGAAAAAGAAGGCCCGCTCGGCGACGATCACAGCGAGGTCACACGCGTGCTTGGCGAGTCGCTGCCACCAGCGGGCGAGGTGCTGATCCTGGGTGAAAAGGGTTCACTCGTGCTGGTCGACGAACGGATCGTCGGTACGCTCCCGCTGTCGGCGCCGCTTGTGTTGCCAGCAGGGAAGCATCAGGTGGTGCTCGAGCTGGCGGCGCGGCGAAAGCAGCAAGACATCGACGTTCACTCGGGATCGAGCTGGCTTTTGCGCAGCAGCGTAGATTCCGAAGACATTGCGATGTCGTCGGCGCCAGTCATGGTGTTTCTGCCCCACTATCGGGGACTCAACGCGGAGTCGATGCGGCACCTCGAACAGGCAGTGGAGCAAGCCGCACATGGCAGCGGCCATATCCTCAAGCGGCGCGACGTGGCGGTTCAGTCTGCGCCACAGCTTTCTGGTTGCCTGGATTCGCTGCTCTGCCAAGAAGAGCTTGGGCGACGGAATCAGGCCGAATACGTGCTGCTCCTGCATGCGGAACACAGCGGACTTGGACAGCAGTCAGACTGGCGACTGCACATCTCTGTGATCGATGTTGCCGTTGGAGATCGCGCGGCCACGGGAACGCCGCTGTGTGCAAGCTGCACGGTTGACAAGGCGGCGACCACCATTGGCACGACGCTCTCGGGGCTGCTGGAACAAGCGACGGTACGGCCTCGCGGCCACCTGCAAATCGCCAGTGTTCCATCGCGGGCGGAAGTCTTTGTCGGTGAGCGCAAGCTGGGCATCACGCCGCTCCATCGGCCGGCATGGGCTGGCCGTTTGCCGATCGAGGTCCGCTCGCCTGGTCTGCCCCCTTATCAGGGCGAGGTTCTCGTCGAGCCTGATCGCAACGTGTCGCTTTCCATCGATCTTGGGGACGGGCAGGCTGACGACGCAGGAAAGCAAAAGAACCAGACACGCAAGCCGCTGCACAAGCGCTGGTGGGTCTGGGCTGTCGGTGGCGCGGTCATCGGTGGGGTGACGCTCGGGCTTGTACTAGGGCTGGTCCCTCGGACGCACCAGAACATCGACTGGGTACAGTAGCGAACGCAGCTATTTCGTTTCGCGATTAGATTTAGTCCAACGCTTGGGTATCTATTCGCGATGGAGTTACCCATGCTGCTGGGTAAATTACAGCATTGGTTACCGATAGGTTCGCCTTGAGTCCGTCACAAATGCGTACGCAGAGTGTCAATCTTGCCAATTTCGTTGTTCACCTCGGTCCGTTTCTGATGCAATCTTCCTCAGCCATGCAGGTGATGGATGTGTTCTGCAAGGCAGAGCGTAGCGGACTCAACAATGACGAATACAGCGACAAAAGCAGAAGAAACACCTATTCCTGGATTGCCAGTGGCCGAGCATGTGTTGTCGCCAAATATGCGGCTGCATACTGATGCGTTGATTTCATACTTTCAGCGCTTGATACAACATGGGGAAGATACGGATATTGCAAAATCCTATTTGCAAACACTTCACGATATTTCCCACTTTGTTGATATCAAAAGTCGGCTGGTGGCTGGGCTTCCGGGCCGACGAGAACCGACGGTTCCCCGTGAGACACTGCTCGAGTTTGGCAAGCTGCTCAAAGATCGTCGGCTGCAAGCGCGGCTGAGTCGGGCGGCGCTCGGGAAGAAAACCGGACTGTCGGAAGCGACGATCAAGTTCATCGAAACGGCGCGAACGCGGGCGACGCGGGGCACGCTGCTAAGACTGATGGCCGTCGATGAGCTTCAGCTGACCTGGGCGGACCTGGCGATCTTGCGCGAGCTACCGCTGCCGATTGAGCGTGCGTCGCTGCGTGAGCACAGCGAAAACTCGTCGATGAACTGGTATGTGACGCCTGGCTACGACGGGGTGCGACTGGTCGAGGATCTTGCTCGTTTCCTGCAAGGCGCCGGCGGACTGGTCGAGCAGACCTCTGCTTACTTGGATCATCACAGCGCACTCGACTACCTGGCGATGACGCGGGCTTCGGCGGTGACGATGGCACACCAGTCCAAGATTCCGCTCGCCGAGGTCGCCAAAGGAATCATCGCCACCAACGCGGGGGTCGGACTGAATGTGATCGTGCTGGGGGCGGGCAACGGTGTGCTCGAAACCAAGCTCGTTCAGGATCTGGTCGCGATGCAGAACAAGGTCGATGTGGATCTGTGTCTGCTCGATATCAGCCAGCCGCTGCTTTCAGTCGCGTATAAGCATGCGGTCGATACGTTGGGTGGGATTTCAGGAATGCACATCTGGGCGATGCAGGGAAACTTTCATCGGCTCGGTTCCTATACGCAGCTCCATTACCAACCGTCGCGTACACAGCGAACGCGGGTCTACACGATTTTGGGCTGTACACTCGCAAATCTCGACGACGAAGCGCAGTTTGTGATGGACAACCTTAACGCGATTGCGCGGCCAGATGACTATCTGGTGCTCGATTTGCAGCTTGGGTACGGAAAAACCCCGGACGAGATCATGGCAAATGATCCGGCACTGCGCGGTGAGATTCCCAAGCCGACGGCGCGCTGGCTGGAAGGGCCGATCCGACGGAGCTGCCCGGATGTGCGCGACATTCACATGACGTGTCGGCTCGATCCGGCGCGGGTGCAGGGCAGTTATACGCTGACGGTGCTGGCGACAGTGCGCTCGCAGAGCCAAGGCGAGCGGGTGTTTTCGATGTTCCGTTTCCGTCGCCACGACAAGAATCTGTTCATTCGCACCATGGATGATCTGGGCTGGGAACTGGTGGCGTGTCCGCCGATGAATCCACCGCCCGCTCGCGAGATCTCTGCAGTGCTGCTGTTTCGTCGCCGGTAGTTGCCGACAGTCGTGGTGTGCGCTGTCGTCGGATGCGATGCGCGGGGGACTACGCGCCCACCCGCTGCTTGAAGAACTCGATCACGCGGCGCTCGGCTTGCTTGGTGGGTCCGTTCGGATCATCGTCGCGCAGCCCGACCGTCAGGACTGAATGCGGTGGCGCACCTTGGACCGTCAGTCCGTCCTTGGCCTCGATCTCGACTGCGACGAAGCGATCACCAAACGTCTGCTTCAGGGTATCGAAGCGGGCATCGGGAACGAACGGATCGCCGAAGAAACGCAGTCCCATCATGGTCAGATCCTCGTCGGCAAATCGTCGCTTGGCACAAGCAATCTCATCTTGGGAAACCCCAAGCGCGGCTTTGCGGCCTGCTCCGATTCCCAGGGGCAGCGACGGCTGGGACAGCACAGGAGCGACCACCGACGGCTCTGTCATCATTGCGAGTGCAAAGTTGCCGGTAAAACACATTCCCACCGCGCCCACGCCGCGGCCACCGCACTCGCCGTGAACTTTGCGCGCCAAGGCACGCAGCCAGTCGACGATTGGACTGGATTGATCGGTCGCCCAAGCATAGAACTCGCGCCGGATGCAGACGTTCTTGGCCATCTCCCTAGCGACGTACGGAATGCTCACGGGGCGGCCAACCTCGCCAAACAGATGCGGCACAAACACCGTCATCCCGGCTTCTGCCACGCGGTTTGCGAAGCGAAAGACCTGCGGGTGTGGTCCAGGGATCTCGTGGATGACGATGACGCCCGGGCCACTGCCGCGGCGATACACGCTCCGCTTGTATTTTCCGTCGTCAAACTCGAAGTGGCTGTAGTCCTTGAACACGCTTTCGTACGACATGCTGAGCGATTCCTTTGTTAGGCAAGAGTACTGCCAAACCAGGCGCTTTCGTGAACCGTTCCGCGCGTGGACCCAGGGCATCCACAAAACGCACACCCCTACACGAGACAGGAGTCAGCAGAAGGCTTGCGAGCCGACGGGGCTAGGCATTTGTCCGGTCGGAATTTTAGAACGAATGGTAAAATTCCGAGCCGATGGGATCTGCCCGGATAAGGGCGCCTGGACCAGGGGTGGCTGGACGGCACGGACGCGCAGAAGCACCCGAGATTCGGGGTGGGAACGGGCTGCGAGCGACCGTAGACAGAGAATGCGACCTGTTCCCAATCAGAGGAAAATCTATGAACACGCTTCACTTAAGGTCGTTTGCTGCGCTGCTTGTTGTCTCTGCCGCATCATGTGGTGATCCGGTCCCGTCGGATGGTCCGGCGGATATGGCACGGCCACAGGACATGGCGATGGATGTGACGGCTCCGAGCTTTGGCGGAGTGACTTCTGCTGCGGCTGCGATGGGGCAGATCACCCTAAACTGGAATGCGGCCAGCGACGACACGACTCCGGCGAGTGGCATCGTGTATCAGGTCTATCAAGCGACCAGTTCGATGGCGGAGAACTTTGCTTCTCCAACGGCAACAAGCCAAGCGGGAGCGACTTCCCACACCATCACCGGACTTGCTGCCGCCACCAAGTACTTCTTCATTGTTCGGGCCCGCGACGCGGCTGGCAACGTGGACAAAAACACCACGGAGGTCAACGCAACGACGCCGGTTCCCGATACGACAGCGCCCACGTTCGGCGGAATTGCCTCTGCGGCAGTGACTGGAAACACGATCACGCTCGGCTGGGCTGCGGCTACGGACAACGTCTCGTCTGCGGCCAACATCGTCTACAAGATCTACCAAGCGACGACATCTGGTGGTCAGAACTTCACAACCGCCACGTACACCTCGCCCGCGGGCGCGACTTCGTTTGCGGTGAAGGACTTGACCCCCAATACCACGTACTTTTTCGTCGTGCGTGCGCAAGATCAGGCTTCAAACACCTCGACCAACGTCCAGGAAAGGAGCGGCATGGCGGTGACGCCAACGTTCTCTGGACAAGTGGGGCCGCTGCTCAACACAAACTGTGGGGGATGTCATGCCGGTGCCAGTCCTCCTGACAAT
Source organism: uncultured Myxococcales bacterium (assembly GCA_964437195.1). Classification (GTDB taxonomy): domain Bacteria; phylum Myxococcota_A; class Polyangia; order Palsa-1104; family JAEUJZ01; genus JAEUKA01. The sequence continues at coordinate 10,375 of CAYTGC010000068.1, forward strand.
CTCGACTTGAGCACGGGCAAGGCGTACGCTGCGCTGGTGGGTGTAAACAGCTTTGGTTGCGGATCAGTAAAGCGCGTCGTGGCAAGCTCGTCTGCGAACAGCTACCTGGTGGGCAAGCTGAACGGGACCCAGGTTGCTGGTTGTCTCGTCGGTGGAAAGATGCCTCTCGGCGGCAGCCTGAGCACAGCCCAGATTGCAACAGTGACCGCTTGGATCAACGCGGGCGCGCTGAATAACTAGGCGGACAAGGCGAGGCAATATGAGGAATCCGAGAGACTCTTTCTGTTCCTACTGCGGCAGGGAGTTTCAGCGTCCGCTGCGCTATCCACGCAAGTGTCCAAACCCTGGCTGTGGCCAGGAGACGTACGCAAATCCGATCCCGGTCGGACTGCTGCTCTTGCCGGTGGTTTGCAAAGAACGGATGGGGCTGCTGGTGGTGCGACGCGCGATAGAGCCGCAGCTTGGGAAGCTGGCTCTCGTCGGTGGTTTTATCGAGGAATACGAAACCTGGCAGCAGGGTGTCGCGCGCGAAGCCAAAGAGGAAGCCGGGGTCGTGGTCGATCCGGGGACGGTGGCTCCCTACTGGTTTACGAGCACAGATCCGCGACCGAATCGGGTGCTGCTGTTTGCGCTCGGTCAGCCGATCTCTGCCGATTCCTTGCGTCCGTTTGTTGCCAATCACGAAGTCTCGGAGCGCGGTGTGATCTTTGGAACGCAGGGACTGTCACCGCTGTTTGCGTTTAACCTGCACCTGCTTGCTGCCACGCGTTTCTTCGACGAAAAGGGCGGCAACGGTCCGCATCAGTTTGCTCGTCTGTAACCGCAGCGGTTTCCTTCCGCGCGGGCACCTCGCTTCTCGGTATTGATTCGCCGCGGCGCTCACGCCAAGATCCCAAGGATGTCCGCACTGTCTTTTTCGATTCACGGAGCGATCTCCGAGCTTCCCAAGGAGGCCTGGAATTCGCTCCTTGATCCGTCTGACAATCCGTTTGTGCGGCATGAATTTTTGGCGGCGCTGGAGCAGAGCGGCTGCGCCTGTCCGCAGACCAGCTGGACGCCTTGTCACATCGCTGTCCGACGAGGGAAGGATCTGGTTGCGGCTGCGTTTGCGTACATAAAAGATGGCAGCGATGGCGACTTTAGCCGCGACTGGCAGTGGGCAGGGTCGGCAGAACAGGCCGGGATTCCGTACTATCCCAAGCTGGTGCTAGGGGTTCCGTTTACGCCCGTGTGTGGTCGCCGGATCCTGTTTTCCGACGGGATTTCAGAAAAGGAACAGAGTGCTCTGTTTGCGGAAGTGGTGGAAGCGGGCAAGCAGATCATGCGGCGGTTTTCTCTGGGGGCGATGCAGGTGCTGTTTCCTACCGAACCACAGCAGCGGCTGTTTGAAAAAAGCGGACTGATTCCACGGATCGACTTTCAGTATCACTTCCAGAATCCCGAATATAAGAACAGCGACGAGTTTTATGCTCGGTTTTCGTCCAAGCGGCGCAACATGCTAAAGCGCGAACGGAGCGCTCCGCAGAGTCAGGGAGTCCGCATCCGAACTCTGCGAGTGACCGAGTTGGCTGCCGATCCGCTGCGTTACGCAAAGCTGGCGCATGCGCTGCATCGCTCGACGGTGGACAAGCTGGTCTGGGGTCGGCGCTGGTTAAACGAAGCGTTCTACGTTCAGCTCTTTTCGACGCTGCTTCCGAACCTGGAATTGGTGGTGGCGGAAGCCGAAGGCGAGGTCATCGCGGGGGCTTTCAACGTTGCATCAAACGATCGGCTGTTTGGTCGCTACTGGGGCTGTTTCCGCGAGCTTCCCTTTTTGCACTTCAACGTCTGTCTGTATCACAGCATCGACGAGTGCATTGCCCGCGGGACGCGCATGTTTGAAGGTGGTGCCGGTGGAGAACACAAGATCGCGCGTGGCTTTGAGCCGGTCGAAACCTACAGTGCGCACGCGTTTGCGCAGCCGCAGTTTCATGCCGCACTGGCTCGGCATCTTCAGCAAGAGAGCGAAAACCGGAGACGCGCCATCGCAGCGTGGCGACAAAATGAAGCAGTCCTAAAGCCACTTTAGGAAGGACCAAGTCGCGTCAGCGGGTCAATGCGTGCCCGGACATGTCCGCAGGACAGCTTCGGACACAGGTTGTGACAGCTTGTGTCCGGTTACTCGCCCGAACCTGTCGTCGAGAAAATCGAGCACTTCATCCCCAATCCGCTTGGCCCGATACTTGGTTAGCTAGGTCAGCAGACGTTTGATAGGGAGCTTGCAAACACCATGGCGGCATCTTGGGGTCAGATGACAGAGCGGTGGCCCGTTCGATCCTGGATTTCTTTTTTTGCAGTGCTTCTCGGGTTGTGGGGGCTGACTCACTTTGTACAAATGCCGCCGCGTCCGGCAGCGCTCGACGCACCTGCGCACGAGTTTTCAGAGGCGCGGGCGATGGCGGTGGTCCGCAAGCTCGCCGATGAAATTGGCTCCCATCCGATTGGGAGTCCCGAGGCTGTGCAGGCTGCTGAATATCTGGCCAGCACGCTGCGGACGTTTCCTCGTGTGGAGGTCGAGCTGCAAGATGCGGAAGGCGACACCCGCATCGGAGTCTGGCCGGAAGTCAACTTTCACTACCGTGTCCACAACGTCATCGCTCGACTCAAAGGAAAGAGCGACGCGGCGATTCTGATCAACGCACACTACGACTCCCCGGTGGAAGGGAAGGGCGGATCGGACAACGGAATCGGAACGGCGGCCATGGTCGAAACAATGCGCGCTCTGTCGACGATGCCACAGCTTGAGTGGTCGGTCATCTTGTGCTTAAACGGAGGGGAAGAAATGGGCTCTGCGGGCGCAGCCGGATTCCTTTCCCATCGGTATGCCAAAGATGTACGTGCTTTTATCGACACCGATGGCTCGGGTTCGGGAAAAGCCAACTTGATTCAGGCCAGTGCCAACGTGCCGACGCTCCTTTCTGCGTACGCTCGTTCCGTTCGTTTTCCACAAGCGACTGTGTTTGGGAATGACTTTGTGCAGAGCGGCCTTACCCAATCGAGCGGAGACTTCGAGCCGCTGTCGCGGGCTGGTCTCGTCGGACTCGATGTTGCCGCGGTCAAAGATACGTGGGGAGTACACACCCAGCTAGACGTTTCTTCGCGACTTCAGCCAGGGACACTTCAGGATCTGGGCAACACCATCTTGTCGGTTACGCGAGAGCTGGCCACGCATCCTCCCAATCTAGCAGTGCATGCAGAGAGAAGTGTCTACTTCGACGTTCTTGGACAGACTACGCTTGTCTATTCGATGCGCACCGCGCGCTGGCTGTGCGTCGCCGCAATCGGACTGCTGATTGTGACGGTGGGCTTTGCGCAGCGGCGCAAGCAAGTGAGCCTCAAGCTGATTGCGGCGAGCACGCTGTGGACCCTGGGATCGCTTGTTGCGGGACTCCTTTGTGCCATTTTGTCTGCAGTGATTGTCTCTGTGATCTTCCATCGTCCGCATGGTTTTTATGCAACGCCTTGGCTGATCGTTCCGTCTTTCCTGATGGCTGGTCTGTGCGGTGTGATCGCGGTGCATGCACTGTGGAAGCAGCGGGCAGAAAAGAAGGGAATCGATGCCGAACAGGGGGCCTTGGCGGCTTGGATCTCTGGCCTACTTCTCGTCGGAATTTTCCTTGTTTTGTGTAGTGCAGCATCGCTCGGCCTAGGGTATCTGTTTCTGTTTTCCTTGGTTCCCGAAGCGCTTGCGCTTGGGGTCGGAATTGCGGTGCCGCGGCTGCGCTGGCGTCTGTTTCTGCTTGGCGCTGCGATGGCCCTGGTCAGCTTCATCCATCTGGCGGTGGGAATGATTCCCGCGCTCATCGGTCTGATGATCGGAATGGCTCCTGATCCGGTTCCGGGGGACATCAAGATGGCGGTGCTTTTGTGGCTGTTTGTGCTTGCGCCGCTCGGACTCTTGGGAATGGCCGCGCTGCATCACAAGGGTGAGCTGCGGGCCCTTCTTCGGGTCTGTCTTGTCGTCGCTGGGATCGGTCTTTTTGCCACTTCTATTGTGTCGCCGTACTCGGATGCGCGGCCCAAGCGGATGACGGTGGTTCATGTGACAGAAGCGACCCGGACTGCGCTGCTTCTGCAGAGCGATGATCATCTGCCGCTTGCGCCTGCCCTTGCTGGCATTCCGCAAGCCCAGCCTGTTCCGAGCGAGGAGTCCTGGTCGCAGATTCTGCCGCCGGGGTGGCTGCCGCCCTATAGCCACAAGCTGCCCGCAGAGCCTTCTCCCATTGCGCCACCGCGCCTCGAGGTGATCTCGTCTACCGAGGACAAAGCGCAAGGAAAGCGAACGGTCCGGCTGCGACTGTGGGCGACTGGTTGGGTGACGATGCTTCACATTCAGCGTGCGCCGATTGCGAGCTGGTCCTTGGCCCTGCCGATTCCCCAGCCGCTTCCCGGACAGAAGACCATCACCATGCTGTTTGCAGCGCCAAGTCCGCAGGGACAGGAATTCACGCTCGATCTCGTGGGCTCTACAGCTGTAGAGGTCACGCTGGTCCAGGCGCACCGTCCCGAGCCCGATCCACTCCTGCAAGACGTGACGCGCAAGCTTCCGCGCTGGACCACGCCGAATGCCCGCTCGCTGCAGGTCGTGAAGACGACCTTGTAGTTCCCGACATCCGCAGCGCGAACCGAGCCTGCGCGGCGTAGGAGCTTTGATTCGCGGGCGTTTTTTCATATCGTGCAGGGCGTGAAGTTTCTCCGCTCCTACGGTTTTTCCCTGCTGCTTCTTGCGTCGATTGCTGCCGGACTCCTCATCGGGCAGCTTGCTCCCACCACCGCAGTGCTGCTTCGTCCGCTTGGCGATCTGTTCCTAAACCTGATCTTCATGCTGATCGTGCCGCTGACTTTTTTCACCATCGCATCGAGTCTTGCGCAGTCCGGAAGCGGTGATCGTTTGTCTCGTGTATCGACGGTGATGCTCGCGGTCTTTCTGTTTACGAGCGTCATTGCGGCGGTGCTGGCGCTGGCCTTTATGTATGTCGTCGATCCCAGTCCGGGGGCCGGGATCGTGCTCGGCAAAGGAGTGACTCCGCTTCCGAGTCCTCCTGCGCTCTTGGAACAGATTGTGGCCACGTTTACGACCAGCGACTTTCCGCAGCTTCTGTCCCGCAAGTCGATGCTGCCGCTGATGCTGTTCGCCATTGGTGTTGGTCTGTCTGCGCGTGCGGTCGGGGAAGCTGCGCTTCCGCTGGTTCGTATTCTGCAAGCGGGGGCGGCTGTGTTTGTCCGTTTGTTCGATGCCGTGATGTACGCTGCACCGCTTGGCCTGCTTGCTTTCTTCGCGGCCACGGTGGTGGATACCGGTGCGCAGCTTGCCAGCGCGTACCTGCGAGCGTTCTTTGTATATTACTCCTTTTCGATGCTCTATTTTGTGTTTGGCTTTAGCTTCTATGCCTATCTTTCGGGTGAAAGGCCTGCGGTAAAGCGCTTCTGGGCGAACATGCTTCGTCCGTCGCTGACGGCGCTTGGAACCTGTTCCTCGATGGCCACCATGCCGGTCAATTTGGAAGCGTCAGCCGACATGGGAGTGCCGCAAGATGTCCGCGATGTGGTGATTCCGGTTGGCGCGGTGCTACACAAAGACGGATCGGTGATTGGGGGTGTCCTCAAGGTGCTGTTTGCCCTGAGTCTGTTTCATCTTCCGCTCACACCGGGGCGACTCCTTTTGGTGGTGGGAATCGCGATTCTCGTCGGTGTGGTGATGGGAGCGATCCCGAGTGGCGGGATGATGGGAGAGCTGCTCATCCTCTCTGCTTTTGGATTCCCACCAGAGACGCTGCCGCTGCTGGCCGTGATCAGCATCTTGATTGATCCGGTCGCTACGCTGCTAAACGCGACCGGAGACAACGTCGCAGCGCTGCTGGTCGCGCGCTATGTTGAACCAGAAAAAAGCAGGATACGGAAGGACAGATCTTAGGTTCGCGGGTGGCTCTGCGCAGCAAGCAGACACAGCCGGAAAAGGAGCCGCGCACCGACGATGGCATCCCACTCGGCATTGCCGGATACTTCGACCAGATCAAAGCCGATGACCTGCCGTCCGCTGTCCACCACCATATCGAGAAGGAACACGGCTTCATCCCAGCTTAGTCCGCCCGGAACCGGCGTTCCGGTTTCTGGACAGAGCGCGGGATCAAGCCCATCGATATCAAAGCTGATGTAGACCTGCGGTGGCAGTGTCTCGACGATGTGCTGACAAGTCCGCGCCCAGGGCTCACCGTGAAAGTTCCGTTTGCGCAGACCGCGCATCGGGAAAAAGCTGACCCGGTCGCCCGCCTCGCGAATGGTCTCTTCCTCTTCCTCACAGTAGTCGCGGATTCCTACCTGCGTCAGCTTGCTGACGTGGGGCAAGTGCAGCACGTTTTCCATGATCGACGCGTGGGAGTACTGGAATCCTTCGTAGCCGCGCCGCAGATCTGCATGTGCGTCAATATGAAGTACGCCAAAGGACTCATATCGGGTCGCCAGTGCGCGAATCAGACCAAGCGGAACGGAATGGTCACCACCGACCACACCGACGGTTTTTCCGAGCGTGAGGTGCGCTTGCGCTTGGCGCTCGACCCAGTCGTTTAGATCGCTCGATCCAGCGTTCACTTCCCCTTGGTGCAGCAGCATGTCAGCGTCGTCGGCGGCCACTCCCTGTTCCAAGCGCGCGATGCACTTTTGTGCAAGCTGGCGCAGGTTGGCGTTCCGCTTTTGCCACGCTTTGTCTTCGGGAAGCATGTAAAAGCCAGCGCGCCAGCCGTCCGGCCACACCGGATCGAACAGATCAACCTGCGTCGATGCGTCGAGGATCGCCTGCGGGCCTTTGGCTGTTCCGGTTCGGTACGACACCGTGACTTCCCACGGCACCGGAAGGATCACCACTTGGCTGTTTTCGTAGTCGAACGGCAGACCAAAAAGTTTGCCGTTTTTGATGCCCACATCACTCGGGCTAAAGGTCTTGTGTGAGTCGCTCTTGCTCATGCCAGTTTCAATTATCGGTCAGGGGTGAGGACGGGCGCCAAAGATCGATCGCCCGACGCGGACAATCGTGGAGCCTTCTTCGATTGCGACTTCGTAGTCTGCGGTCGTGCCCATCGAAAGCTCGCGGAGTCCCAGTCCGTGGGCCAGCTCGCGCAGGCGCGCAAAATGACGCCGATTGTCCTCGGGTTTCCACGGAATCGGCGGCTCGGGCTGCGGCGGCATCGTCATCAGTCCGACCAGCCGAATCCCAGAGAGCTTCGCCAGTTTGTCGCACAGCTTCGGTAGCTCCGCGGGCAGCAGGCCGCTCTTGGTGTCTTCGTCGGCGACGTTCACTTCGACAAACACAGCGATCGGCGGGCCTTGGCGCTTTGCCGAGAGCTCTTCCGCGATCTCTAGGCTGCACAGCGCGTGGAACACGGACGCGGACTTGGCGATGTATTTCACCTTGTTGCGCTGGAGCGTTCCGATCGCATGCCAGCGCAGCTCGGTCAGGTCCGCAAGCTGTGTCGCTTTGTCGCGCAGCTCTTGGGCGTAGTTTTCACCGAAGTCGCGCTGACCTGCGGCATACGCGGTGCGAATCAGCTCGGTCGGCTGGAGCTTCGACACGGCCAGCAGGGTCACGTCTTCCGCTCGTCGTCCCGCCCGCTGACAGGCGGCGGCGATCTTGGCGTGCACGTCTGCAAGATGTTGGGCAATTCCGAGCATGTTTGGCCTCGACAAGGTGGGCTAAAAACCCGGTGTTTCCATCGGGCCATTGCTCTCGCCGCGGATAAATTGTCGCACCACCTCGTCGTCGGTGTTGCGGAACTCTTCGGGCGTTCCGAGCAGGCGCACGCGGCCTTGGTAGAGCAGGGCGATCCGATCGGCGATCGAGAAAATGCTCGTCAGATCGTGCGAGACAACCACCGACGTGACGCCACGGGTTTGGCTCAGCTTGCGGATCAGGGCATCGACCCGTCGTGCACTCACTGGATCGAGGCCCGTTGTCGGCTCGTCGAACAGCAGGTAGTCGGGCTTGAGCGTCAGCGCTCGTGCAATCGCTACCCGCTTGCGCATTCCGTCGGACAGCATCGCTGGCAGCTGCTCGGCAAACTCGCGCATGTGGACTTCGTCCAAAAACGTCAGCGCGGCCTTGCGGGCTTCCGATTCCGACATTCCTGCGTGCTTGCGCAGCGGCAGCGCGACATTGTCGACGACCGTCATCGAGTCAAACAGCGTCGAGCTCTGAAATACCATCGCACAGCGACGACGAATCCGATAAAGCTCGTGCTCGGAGAGCTGATCGATTCGCTCCCCATCGAGCCAAATCTCGCCGCGATCGACGCGCAAAAGACCGATGACGTGCTTGATGGCGACCGATTTGCCGACGCCCGACGCACCGATCACAAACAGGATCTCGCGGTCTTGGACGTGGAGCGTCAGGCCGCGAAGAACTGCGTGGCTGCCGAAGGACTTTTCGACCGAACGGAACTCGAGCACGGCTACTTGCCGCTCTGCGCCTGCCGATAGACGTTTAGATACGCCCGCGCGGACGTCGCCCAGCCGAAGTCGGCCCGCATCGCCCGCTTTTGCAGCGCGAGGAAGCTCTGCGGGTCGCTGTGATAGGCCGAAAGCGCCCTGCGCACAGCATGAGAGAGCGCGGCGGCGGAAAATGGCAGGAACGTAAAGCCGGTGCCACTGCGCGAGCGTGCATCGAAATCGACGACGGTATCGTAAAGACCGCCCGTCGCTCGTACAATCGGCACGGTCGCGTAGCGCATGCTGTAGATCTGGTTGAGACCACACGGCTCAAAGCGCGATGGCATGACGAAAAAGTCGCCGCCCGCCTCGATTCGGTGTGCAAGGCCTTCATCAAAGGCCATCCGCACTGCGACTCGCGTGGGAAAACGCTCGGACAGCATGCGCAGTCGCCGCTCATACGCTGGCTCGCCCTGACCGAGCAGCACAAACTGAAACTCGGTGCGCTGCTGGAGCTCTGCCTCGAGCCAGTCCAGCAGCAAATCGATGCCCTTTTGGTCCGTGAGCCGCGAAATCGTGCACAACAGCGGCGTGCGGGGGCGCAGCGGCAGCGACAACTCGCGCTGAAGATCGGCTTTGCAGCGGACCTTGCCTGCCAGGTCTGCAGCGAAGGCATCCTCGGACATGGCATCCAGCTCTGCGGCGGGTTTGCCAAAGCGTGCGGGAAGAGCACCGTCACTCCACGGGCTCCAGCGGTCATAGTCGACGCCGTTTAGGATGCCGCTCAGACGACCACTTCGTGCCCGCATCACACCGTCGAGACCGTAGCCAAATTCCGGCGAGCAGATCTCTTGCGCATAGCGCGGGCTCACCGTCGTCAGGCGATCCGCAAGCTGAAGACCGGCTTTGATCAAGCTGGCTTGGCCGTAAAACTCGATGCCATCCGGCGTAAGCAGGTCGTCGCGGACGCCCAGGTTCCGCGCGTCGGACAGCGAGTAAAGCCCTTGGAACATCAGGTTGTGGACTGTGAACACCGTCGCTGGAGGCGTATCCCAGTCGGCCTGCTGCGCGTAGTACACAGCCAGACCCGCTTGCCAGTCGTGCGCGTGAATCACGTCGGGGCGCGGCGTAATTTCTTTGGCCAGGCCGATGGCGGCTTGGCACAAAAGGGCAAAGCGCAGGGCGTTGTCTGGGTAGCCTTCGCCGGGATTGCCGGGGGGACCGTAGACACCGGGACGGTCGGAAAACAGCGGATGGTCGATGAGGTACACCATCACCTGTGGACCGGGCCCCGGCAGCCGTCCCTCAAAGAGACCGACCTCGAAAGGCTGGCTTCCAACCGTCACTGTCAGCTTGCGGAGCCGCCTGGCCAGCCCGTGCTGCTGCGGATCGATCGATCCGTATCGCGCCGAGACGACCGTCACTCGTCCCGCGCCTTGCTGGGCCAGCGCCCGGGGCAGGGCCCACAGCACATCTCCGAGGCCGCCGGTTTTCGAAAACGGCGCGACTTCCGAGGCTACATGCAGAACATTCATCAGCAAAACCTTTGTCGTGCGTTACGCGCCGCGCAGATGACCGAGCGCCGAGACAATGCCGCTTGGCATCGCGCGCAGTCCGACGACCAGCATGTCATCTTCGGTGCCGAACTCACGGATAGAGAGCACTTCCGACAGAGCCGCGACGACCTTCTTGGCCATCGCATTGTTCTTGAGCTTGGGCAGCTGCAAAAGGTCGAGCACAAACTCATCGCCCGCTGCGGAAAGGATGACCTGCGGACGGAACGGCAGAAACGCCAGCATGTCGCCCGGCTTCGACAGGTCCATCATC
>CAYTGC010000069.1:0-20652 GCA_964437195.1 uncultured Myxococcales bacterium
AGGACATCTGGGCAGTCGGCGAAAAAGGCTCAGCCATCCACTACGACGGCAAGGCTTGGGCGGCGGCGTCTACTGGCGTTGACGCGCACCTGCACGCCGTGTTCGGCTTCGAGCGCAAAGACGTCTGGGCAGGCGGCGATCAGAGCACGATCGTCCACTACAACGGCACGGCTTGGGCCAAAGCGACGTACGACGTACCGCAGCCGCCTCGGACCATCCACACCATGTTTGGTTCGCGTCCAGATTCGCTGTGGGCAGCGGGACAAAAGGGCCTGATCCTCTTCTACAATGGGAAGACGTGGGCTCCGTCACCGAGTGGAACATCCGAGGACATCAACTCGATCTTCGGCAACGGTCCCTTCGACGTCTGGGCTGTCGGTGCGGGCGGCGTCATCCTCCACTACAGCGGTGGAACTTCGTGGGGCAAGATCCTGTCGCCGACGAAGAAGACCCTGTCGGGAATCTGGAGCAGCCGTCCGGGCGACATGTGGGCCGTCGGTCAGTTCGGTCTCATCCTGCACTAGCCTGCGCGCATTCTGGCGGTCAGAAGACCGCCGTCCGACACCGCCGTCACTTCCTCCGAAACAGATTTACGAGCACCAGAACCTCGTCTCCTCGAGTCGAAATGGCGAGGACTTCGGGCAGGTCATCGTGGTTTAGATCTCCGACCACAAGCCGCGAGACTGGCGATGGAAGCGACGTCCCGGTAAGCCGCCCAATCTCACCGTCTTGCGCTGCGAACACATCGAGATGGCCGCTCGGCTGAGCGAGCACCAGCTCTTGCGCGCCATCGCCATCGACATCCGCCGCCGCAGCGACCCAGGAAGACGCACGGCTCCCAACCACACCCGGCAACAGGACAACGCCACCGCACTCGTACACCACTTCGGCCTGCGGCAAGGCCCGGACCACGCCCAGAAGCCCCGTAGCGGCGTCTACCACCATCAGCGCTGTCTCTAACCGCAGCCAGCGCGAAACAGGCCACAGCGCGATTGGTTGCGAAAATCGCGGACTGGGACAGCCGGACCAGTGGGCAACTCCACGCTCGCCCCACAAATCCAGCGAGTCTGCCGATAGCACTGCCAGCTCTGGATGATAGTCCCCGTCCAGGTCGCGATACAAAAGCGTCTTGGGCGAGAGGGAGAGCGGATACCGTCCAGCAGACCGCAGCCCCGACATCGTCGACAAGACTGCTTCGATTTGGTTTGGCCCAGACTCTGCGACGAGGACATCGCTGCGACCATCTCCGTCGAGGTCGCTTGGAAAAAGTCCGTCGGACACTGCCGAACCAGCCAGCGCCGTGCTGCCGGTACCAACAAACATCCCGCCACCCGAAAGTCGCCACGTCGCAAGCCCGCCGCTCGCGCGCAGAAGCTGGGCCGGACCACCAGGCGTGGGCAGCGCAGCGATCGCCGTCGCCGCATCAGGCAGTATCTGACACCGCGACGATGCGAGTGAGCCATCTCCAAGTCCGGCCCGGATGCACAGCGTCACGCCATCCCGACCTTGGGTGACCAAATCAGCAGTGCCATCGCCATCAAAGTCAGCGACGACCGCTTGGGAAATGTCGCTGGCAGGATAGCGGGCCGGTTCGCCAAAACCGAGCGAACCGACGACGTGCTCGGCACTGCAACCCGCAAGACCCAGCCATGCAACTGCGCACAGCGGTGCAGTAGGCCCGAGCCTACGACTTCGCCCGAGGGGACGCATTACCGCAAACGGGCTCCCTCCGCCAGCTTGGTCAACAGCGGGATGTCCGCCGGCAGCACCGGTCGTTCCAGCAGCGCACTCCGAGGCACAAACTGCACATCCGCCACTTCCTTCGCGCGTGGAACACCGAGGAGCTGACAGCGATACACCAGCATCAGCAGATCGAAGTCGGGATATGCAAACGACACGACGTCGTAAATGCCCAAGATGGACACTGCGACGTCGAGTTCCTCATGGACTTCTCGAACCAGCGCAGCCTCGGGAGACTCTCCTGGTTCGATCTTGCCACCGGGCAGCTCCCACAAAAGCGGCATGGCCTGATCGGGACGCCGCAGGCTGAGCAAGACCTCGTCTGTCTGTTCGTGGATCACCAGCGCCGCGACGACAATCTTGCGCGGACGGGCCGTCGGAATCGAAAGCGGATCGACTTGGACTGGCTTGGTCGCCGCAGGAGTTGCAGAAGGCTTTTCACCGATGAGAGGCAGCCTCTTGAGCACCAGATTGCCCGATCCCGATCGGAAGCCTTCCAGATCCATCGTCACGTAGAGGAAACCTGCCCGCTTGCCCGCCTCGACGATCTGCTCTCGCAGCGAAATCGCGTCGGCCAGCGCACTCGGAAGCAGCTCGACACGCGCCATCGCTGCTCGAGTCGCAGACGGGTCACCGGGTAGCACCGGCAGTTCATGAAAGCGGACGCGAAGCTGAACAAACCCAAGATCGTAAAGCGACTGTTCAAAGCGATCGACCATTCGCAGTCGCTCCTCGGTAAGCTGCGTCCCGTACGGAAAACGCGACGACAAGCAAGCGAGCTGCGGCTTGTTCCAGACATCGAGCCCAAGATGCCGCGCCAGCGTCCGTACCTCGGCTTTGCTCAGGTTTGCTTCGACAAGTGGTTGTTTGGAGCCGCGCTCGCGTGCCGCCACAAGCCCAGGCCGGTGATCGCCCAAATCGTCGAGGTTCGTGCCCAGCAGCACATGATCCAGACCCAGACGCAGCCGCGTCGGCTCGGCAAGATCGAACAGCTCCGACTTGCAGTGGTAACAGCGATCAGCCGGATTTTGCGCAAAGCCTGGCCGCAAAAGCTCATGCGAGCGAACCGCCTCATAGCGAACCCCAAGCGACTTGGCCAGCGACGCAGCTGCTTCGATTTCTCGCTCGGCCATGGTCTCGGAAACCGCGGTAAATGCAACCGCTCGGTCCCCCAACTCATCCGCGGCGATCTTGAGTACCAAGGCCGAATCCACACCACCGGAAAACGCGACGAGTGATGGGCCGTATCCGGCGATCACCTGCCGAAGCTGCGCGAGCTTGGCCAAAAGTTCGGGTGAAACGGACGGAGCCTCGATGGACGCAGCACGAGTTTCAGGGGCGACGGACATGGCCATTGGATCTACCCGATACACGGCTCCCACGCACGTCCTTAGGCCCAGTTCTGTCTCGTTTCTGAGGCTGGCCTTTTCCCATCGGTCTGCCTTTTGCGGGAGTCTTTGTCCCACCAGAAGTCTGAGACTGGCCTTTTCCCATCGGTCTGCCTTTTGCGGGAGTCTTTGGCCCACCAGAAGTCTGAGACTGGCCTTTTCCCATCGGTCTGCCTTTTGCGGGAGTCTTTGGCCCACCAGGGGTCTGAGACTGGCCTTTTCCCATCGACTTGGATTCTGTGGGTGTCTTTGTCCCGCCTGCAACCGAACGCTCGCGGCTCACCACCCGCGTGTCACGCCCGAAGCCGCGCCACGCAGCGACGGTGACTTCTTCGCGATCGTGGTAGAGCTGGCGGATCTTGATGCCCGTCCAGCCACCCGTCGCCAAGATCTCGCGGATTCGCCCGACCATTTCGACGCGCTTTTTCATCGGCAGCTTGAAGTTGGCCACCAGAAACTGCGCCCAGCGATGCCGTCCCCAGCGAGCCAAAAGCGCCGCGACCTCGAGCGGCCGATACGCCATGTCACAGACCACCCAATCGGCGGGGATCTCGGGCGCAAAACTGAACGCGTTCATTTTCAGGTGCTCGACCCGCTTGGCAATCGTCGGAGCCAGTCGGCCCGGATCGATCGCCACAACATGACAGCGCCTGTCCACGAGAACCTGGCTCCAACCGCCAGGCGCAGCCCCGAGATCGACACACACTTCACCGGGAGCGGGCGAGTGACCGGAAAAGGCCAGCGCCTCCTCGAGCTTTCGCGCCGATCGTGACGGGGCGTCTTTGGGCTTTCGGAAGCGCTGCCGACCGCCGGGAAACAAGCTCTGGGCCTTGACCGCCGGAACCAGACCGACGGCAACCCGTGAAGGTCCAAGAAAACAAACCTGGAGCAGCGACCCACCGGCGTGCTGCGCCGCCTGGCCGTCAGAAACGATGTCGACGCCACCGGCACGAAGCACCGACTCAAGCGCCGAGCCCAGCGCTTCTGCCTGGGCTGAAAGTCGATTGCCGTCGTCGCAGTCCGGCGCAAAAACGTGGATCGCGATCGGTCGTTTGATCTTCCGCAAAAATGCCGCGGCGATCGCCTGCGCATCGACCGCAAGGAGCGCTTCGACGGGAAGACCTTGCCGCGCGAAAGTGAGAGGCACATCGCCAGCGGGCTTTTTGACCGAGCGAACCAGCGCTGGGCCAAGCATGTCGCCCGTGGTTCGGTAGAGTGCCAGCTCTTCGCAGACATCATTTTCGGCGCCTTGCCGACACAGCCAGAGCCAATCTCCGATGATTACTGGCGACGGAAAAGTCGTCGGTTTCTCAGGTACTTCGCGACGAATCGGATGGGGACGGGAAAAAGACGGAGCGGAGCGCTGTAGCATGGAGCCTCGATTGGCGGCAGCATAGTAGAAAAGGTCGCGCAAGGAAGCCCCTGCGCAGACCACGGCATCACACGTTTTAAGCCGAAGGAGGACACTCGATGCGTCGGATGGCATTTGGCTTCGCCTTTTTGTGGCTGGCACTGGCGTTTTGTGTGCGGCTCTACGATCTGCGCAAGCCTCAGGTCTATCTGTCAGCGATGACCGGCGGCCAGAAGGGCATGTTCGCGACGGTGGCGTGGCTGCAAGGTACGCTCCCGTGGCGCGTCGGAGCCGACAAAGCGCACGGTCGCCTGATGGTTGTCGACGCAGGAATCGAAGGAAAAATCCTGCGTTTTTCGAGCCTGACGCTTCCCAAAGAGTGGCTCGACTGTCGTCTGTGGCTCGAAGAAGGGCCGGACGTCCTGCAAGCGGTTGCCAACTGCCCCGGACATGCGCCGCTGCGGCTGACGGCATCGGGTCAGAGCCTGCTTGGCCTCGGTCCAGACAATCGCCCGGCGGCACTCGAACGCGTCGCGCCTCTCACGTGGGTTGAGCCAGAGCGGATCGTGAGCCAAGTTCATCGTCGAGAAGCCGCGCCGAGTCACCCGATCCTGCTCGTCCTCGGACTGCTCGCAATGGCGCCCCTTGCCATCGGTGCCTATCGCAGCTACGAGCAAGCGCGGCGGCTTCGTGGCAAGCCGATCCTCGAGGGCGTAATGGAAGAAACCGACAAGGGATCACTGACCATTCGCGCCGGTGAGCGTCGCGTGACCGTGTTCGTCGAAGAAGGCGAAGTCCTGTCGATCGGACTCCACGGCGCAGCGAGAGCGGGCGATGCGATGGCCGTCGAGGGTCTGCGCGCGGCGGTGTCGGGAGACGTCGAACACCAAAAAGATGCGGCATTCCGCGGTGGCGAAACCATGCGTCTGCGCAAAGGCGCGATTCTGGTCGTCGGAGACCTACTGAGCGAAGCCAGAAGTCGCGTCATGGGCACCGTGGCGATCGACATTGTTCTGGCTGGCGTCGGCGTGATCCTTGCTGCGGTCGTTGCTCTCGGCTGGGGCTTCTAAGAAAGTCAGACCAATGGCCTTGCTTCCCTCTCGCTCTGCCCTCCCCTCGTCAAACATTCCCGTGTCCGCAGCCCGGCTCGTGCTGACGGTGTTGGCATTCTGTCTGAGCATTGGCTCAGCGTATGCACAAACGGCCACTCCAGCGACGAAGGACACGATTGCAGATACGTTTTCGGGCGTCGAACGAATTGTGGCCATCGGCGATGTTCACGGCGACCACGAGCGCTTCGTCGCGCTGCTGAAGCTGTGCCGAATCACCGACGACAAACAAAACTGGATCGCTGGCAAAGCCCACGTTGTGCAGACCGGCGACGTCCTCGATCGCGGGCCCGACTCCAAGAAGGTTCTCGATCTGCTGATGCAGCTTGAAGATCAGGCAGCAAAGGTCGGCGGAAAAGTGCACGCGCTTATCGGCAATCACGAGTACATGACGATTGCGGGCGATCTCCGCTACGTGTCAGACGGTGAACTGGCTGCGTTTGGCGATGGGCCACGAATCACTCCTGTCGGACGCGAGCCTGCTTGCAGCGTGGCGAAGTACCGAGCCGCCTTTTCACCGCAGAGCAAATACGGACGCTGGATCCTGTCGCACAACGCAATCGTCAAAGTGAACGACACGCTGTTTATGCACGGCGGTCTGAGTCCCCGTTACGTGCATCGCAAGATCTCAGACCTGAATCGCGCAGTGCGCAGTGAGCTGCAAAACCCATCTCCCCAGTCGTTTGGCGTCGGTAGCGATCCAGAAGGTCCGCTGTGGTTTCGCGGTCTTGCCGAGTCGATTCAGGAGCAGGTGCTCGCCGCCTACCTGAAGGAATTGTCGACGGGACAGGGCGCGCAGAGAATCGTGATGGGACACACGATCCAGGACAAGGGTATCTCTCTTCGTGCCGATGGAAAAGTGGTTCTAATCGACGTGGGGATGTCACGCTGGACGCTCGGCGGTACGCCGTCGTGTCTGGTCATCGAACGAAACGGATCGCTGGATCGCCTGTCGGTGCTGCGCTAGCTACGGCTGGAACTCGTCCTCACCAGGAATCGACGTGCTGCTCGCCGACTGCTGCTCGGCTCGACCCGCCGATAGCTCGGCCGTCGTCTTGCGCAGCCGCTCGGTAAGAACCTGCACAAAGGACCACAGCAGCTTGACTGCCAGCGGTGACTCTTTGCGCAAGATCTCGTAGAAGTCGCGCCGTCGAAGGGCCAGAAGTCGCGTCGGTTCCTCGGCGGTCGCCGAAGCCGAACGAGTTGCCCGATCGACCAGCGCCATCTCGCCGAAGTGCGCGCCTTTCCCGAGAACGACCAGCGCCACTCCGTCTTTGTGCAGACGAACCCGCCCGCTGAGGATCACAAACAGCTCTTCGCCCGCTTCACGCTCGCGGAAGATGGTCTCGCCAGCCCCGGCTTCTTGCACCGTCGTCAGGTTGAGAACGCGGATGACTTCTTTGTAAGTCAGGTGCTTGAACAAAGGCATGCCCTTGAGCACCGAGACTTTGTTGGCCAGCTCGCTGATAAGCTCCGTCGATTGGCCCGGGTCCGACGATTCGACGCGAACCACCACTGCCGTGATGTTGTCGTGACCACCGCCAGAGTTTGCGAGGGCGATCAGATCCTTGGGCGAATCGGCAATGTCTGCGCCGCCCAGGATGTCCTTGATATCGCGATCCTTCAGATAGGCATGCAGACCGTCGGAGCAGAGCAGAAAGTTGTCGCCCGGTAGAACTTCAAAATCGAAGGTGTCTGCTTCAACGGTTTCGTAGGCACCAATCGCTCGTGTGACTGCGTTTTTGTATTTCGCGTACGGAGAACCTTCGATTTCGTCGCGCTTGAGCTTGCCTCGACGCACCAACTCGTTGAGCAGCGAGTGGTCTTCGGTAATCTGGTGGACTTGGTTCTGCCGAAGAAGGTAGATGCGGGAATCGCCAACGTGCGCGATGAAACCTCGATTCCCGACGAGGAGCAGGCAGCTGCAGGTCGTGCCCATGCCGCGCTTGTCCGAGTCTTCCTGCGCCCGTCGGAAGACCTCGGCACTGGCAGACTGGATCGCATGCTCCAGAACCCCGAGGATTTCCTGTCGCGCCGCCGAGGAGTCCGCATGAGCACGCTGTCGCTCAATCACATCGGCGTTGTCACGGACGGTCTTGCAGACGGCGTGAACGGCAATCTGCGATGCCACTTCGCCTGCGGCATGACCGCCCATTCCATCCGCCACGACGTACAAGGACAGGCGCGGGTCAACGAGATAGTTGTCCTCGTTGTGATCGCGCTGACGACCAATGTCCGTCGCAGCGAAGAACTTAATCTCTAACAGGCTCTTGGTACGCTCAGGCACGATGGTTTTCTCGTCGGTAGTTTCTGCCCTGGACGTCGAAAGCGCAGGCAATAAGTCCTTCCGGACTGTCGCCAAGCCGATTTTTCAGTCCTACCCGCGGCTTGCGCGCTTCTAGATCGGAGCCAAGCTATTAAGTCGTACCATGGCTTTTCCCATCTTCACAAGGAGAGATTCTTGTGTGCTTGACCGCAGTTTTGATGGCGATTTACGAGAGGACTGGCTGCCAGAACTCTCCCACGGCACGCGTAAGAAGTCAGCCCGCAGACGCGTCTAACCTACCGCAGCGCCAGCGAAAGTGGCATTGGTGACGGAAGTTTGCGTGCTATACTCTTGATGAGGTTCTTCATGACTACACGTTCGACCCTATTGTACGCACTTGTCTGCTTTGCCATCCCCGCCGCTGGTGTTCTTTCCAGTTGTGCGATGGTCGGCGTCGTCGATCCGGGAAATCCAGGCGATGGCCCCGGGATGCCAACCGGCGATGGTGGCACTCCGAACAATTCGCTGTCGACGTTCAGCGCCAAAGTCGCCGACACATTTGAATTCCCCCCTGAGACTTCTCTGCTTGCCGAAGCCCAGCGACGCTGGAAGCGCGACCCTCACTACATGTCGCTCACCGGCAACAACTACATGTTCATCGCTGGCAGTGACGCATCGGCTATCTCGGAACGCTGGTCTCTGTCGTATTACAAAGACACGGCGGTCCCGGGCGCCCGCTCACCATGGACGCTCCTCTTTGAAGGACCAACCAGCACGTCATGGGACAAGTTTGACCTGATGGCCCCGTTTGCGACGTATCGGCAGACCGATGGCTGGACGCTGTACTACGCCGCCAACGGAGACCCGAGCAAGCCCGACTACGTCCTGCAAATCGGACGAGCCACGGGCACCGACCTGTCGAAGCTGGTTCGTGCCACCCAACCGGTGATTGGAACACCAAACTTCACGGGCGCGACCCCGGACATGGCCCGTCCAGACGCCTACGGTGCAACCGACCCGTGCGTGCTCGTCGATGGCACCGACGTATACATGTACTACGCCGGACTCGACTGCGGCAGCGGCGCCTGCAAGTTCCAGATCCTGCGGTCCAAGAGCCCAGATGGCGGCACCTCGTTCCCGCCTGGTGATGTGGTTCTGTCGGGCCGCAGCGGTGTGGCCGAAGAAGCTGGCGGCGTGGCCGGTCCAAGCATCGTCAAGTTCAATGGCCAGTACGTGATGGCCTATACCGCCGTAAAAGAGATTCCGCAGAAGGATCGCAAGTCGATTCGCAACGTGCTGGCGACGGGCACGGTCGGTCTGGCGATGAGTGCAGATGGCAAAACGTTCCAGCCAGGCACCAAGACCGGCGCCGCGCTGGTTCCCCAGCTGGCCGGATTCTCTTCTTTCCGCTCGGAAGGTGCGTTCTCCCCGAGCTTGTACGTGGACGGCAACGTCGTCCGCGGCTGGGTATCGGGCCTGAAGAACGATGCCAACGGCACCTACTACGGAATCGTCAGCGCCGACCTCACCGAGATGAAGCAGTAGCGACATCACCGCTTCTACCACACGAGCCCTGCCAGCAGCTTCTGGTTCGTTTTTCGAGCCCTCTACTTGGGCGAGCCCCAGCATCGGTGTATGTTGCAGGCCGTGGTGCCATCGATTCTGTCTCGCGTGCCCTTCCTGATGCTGCCAGCGGTTTTCGGAATCCTGCTGTCGGCGTCGAAGGTGTGTGCTCAGTCGACTGGGATTGCCGCCGAAAGGATGTTCTTCCAGAGCGGTCCTTCCGCATTTTTCCAGGTTGAAGGCGCTCAAGTCGCCGCGCCTCGGCAAATCTGGCTGCACAGCGCAGCGGTGGTCATTTCCCATCCACTACGGCTTCGCAATCAGTACACGGGGGAACTGCTCAGCACGCCGGTCGACTATCGCGTCACACTCGATCTGGGCGGCGAGCTTGGTCTTTGGAAAGATCGGCTGGCGCTTGGAATCGGCATTCCCGTCGCGGTATGGCAAAACGGGGACCGCCTGATCTCGACGGGGGGCGCAGATCTGTCGGTGGAAAAACCGCTGCGGGTAAGTGCGGTCGGGGACCTGCGACTGCGGGCGAGGATGCGACTGACCCCACCGGAGTGGTTCTGGGGAATCCTCACGACGCTCGACTTTACGATCCCCGGTGGTGGACAGACGGACTTTGCAGCGACATCCGGCCCCACCGTTGCGCCAAAGCTCGTCGGGTGGTTCCAAAAAGGACCGATTGCCGCTGCCGTGAACATCGCCGCGCGACTGGCCCCTGTGCGAGCGCTGTATCAGACAACGCTTCGGCACTCGATTGAATGGGGCGCGGCAGCGAGCGCAGCGTTTCCCACCCGGCGCATCGGGCTGGCGCTTCTCGCTGAAGCGGTCGGTTACTACTACCCGGGCCCGGAAATTCACTCGACGGAGCTGCGCGGCGGTCTGCGATTCGGCCTGCGCCAAGCGGCTGTGGACATTGGCGGCGGCGGTGGACTTGGAGCCTTTGCACCGGACTGGCGAGCGTTTGTTTCGGTACGGGGCTATTTCAGTCAGCGCCCAAGTTCAAGCCCAAGCTGTGCCGAAAGACCGGCTGCGCTTTGACCCTGAAGGGTCCGCTTCACCCGCTCGATGTAGACCGAGCCCTGCGCTCGCTTGCCCGCACCGTCAGAAGACATCGGCCGCAGCAGTCCAAACACCGGACGCCGCGCAAAGGGACGGTCATGTAGTCCAAAGCACCACAGGATGTTTGTGTACCCGTTGGGATCACGTCCGTCATAGGCAAAGCGGTCGTTGCACTCGATGAGGAACGACAGGGCCTCCTGATACGACGGTGCCCACTCGATCACCCGCTTCCCCCAGAGCATGCGGAGATAGCCGTGTGGCTCGCCAAGCTCACGCAGTTCGGTTTGAATCGCGTTCCACAGTGGGTCAGAAGTCCGCCCACGGAGCAGCGTCTCGCGGTCGTAGCACACCTTCCGAGTGTCCCCTGCGTGCTCGCGGAGACTCGTCTGGGCCCAAACCGGCAGCGATGAAAGCTGCGTCGGGTCGGGTGAATGCAGGCAGAAGTGATGCGCGAGGTGGCGCCGAACCAGAAGCTCCTCGAGGAATGCAGCGATGGAAGGGTCGGCCTGGCCGCGAGGATTCGCCGCAATCACGGTCCGAGCAATCTCATCGGCGGACAGCATTCCATAGTGCAAATAAGGGCTAAGGCCAGAAGTGACGTCTTGCCCGGCCAGATTCCGACCGTCGGCATAGTGCAAAAGCCCGTGCTCGACAAAGCGCTGAAGTCGCAAAAGCCCACCGCGGCGACCGCCACGGACACCGCGCACCGGCGAGACCGACCGATCGACACCGACCTCGGCGACCAGCCGATCCAGATCTGCCGGTTCATCCGAGATCTCCGTTCCGCGCATAAGGCCAGGCAGCGTGGGCAGCGGCAGCGAGTTGGCGTCATGAATCGGCCGGAGCCTCGACTCTGGCGTCTCAAGCAGGTCTGGCCAAAGACGGTGCAAGTGCGGGCGCAGTCCGGCGGCCGACGGAAACGTCCTGTCAAAACTGCGCAGCGGCACCACATCACAGCCATCGACGGCATACAGCGGACAGTCGAGCTTTTTCCGCAACGCAGCATTGTGCACAGGAACCACGAAGACCGGATGGTCGTCGGTCACAACGAGCGCCGCCTGGGAGGAAAGCGCTTCCACCATCGCAAAGCGCTCCCCGAGTCTTGGCAGATAGAACCAGTGCGCGATTCCGCGCGCGGCCAGCCGCAACCCCAGGTCACGCACACCGTCGAGAATGAAGCGATGGTGGCGAGCACTGGCGTAGGGATAGTCGGGTCGCAGGCCCTCGTAGACGACGACCGGCAGCCGCAAGTGGTTGGCCCACTCAATCGCATATTCGAGGGCTGGATTCCATTCGGCCCGTCGCTGAATTTGGCAGAAGTACAGAACATAGCGACCGCCAGAGCGAGGGTGACCGTCGCGAAGGCAGACGACACGGCGCGGATCGACCGAAAACGAAGGCTGCATGTCGAATACGATGCCGCCTTGCGCTCAGCCAGTGCGTCCAAGTTGCGGATTGGTCGACGATAGCGAGCTGTTCTAGGACGTATGGGCGGGCTTGCGCAGGCTCTTCTTGCGCGTCGGAGCGGCGGCCTTCGTCGGCTGCGCCGGGCGCTCTGGCAGCGAGAGCATTTCGTCGATGCCGTGGAACATTCCGTTGCTCCCAAAGTGATCGCCGGTCACAACGTGGGCACGGTTTATGCGAATGCCGCTTGTGTAATCGACGTTCACGACCGAGCCGCTGATCGTCTTCACGTTGCGAAGGTGGCTGAGCACTTCTTTGGACACCAGGCCGCGCAGGACGTGATAGGCGAGCAGCGCCTTGTGACGACCGGGATCCTGCTTCAGGCTGTCACGTAGCTCACTCGGAAGCTTGGCAAACGCTTCGTCAGTCGGTGCAAACACCGTAAAGGGGCCTCGCCCGTGGAGCGTCTTGTCAAAACCAGCTGCCTCGACGAGCTGGACAAACTGCGTGTATCTTCCGTCGCTGCGCAGGACCGCAAGTAGATCCTCATGCGCTGCGTGCATCTTGGTGAGCCGCTCGTTGCCAGGCCCACCATCGAACATCTTGTCGATGTAGTTTTCTGTCGGCTTGTCTGCGACCTTGTCGCTTGCCTTGTCTTGTGGCTTGTCTGCCGCAGATTCAGGGCTTTTGTTGGCAGATTTTTCAGTTCCAGCGGCTTCGGTTCTGTCGCTTTGCGCTGACGGACGATCGGCTGTGCGTGCCCGATCGACGACGGCCACCGTCTCAACAACCGATGAGTCGTTGGCCCTGACCTGCCACGGCATGACCACCCCAAGCAGCGACCCGCCGCCGAGCAGCCACATCTTCAAAACGCGCTTCATCTACTTCCCCCAGAGCTTATGAAGGCAACGCTGCACGCGCCGCTTGTAGACGCGATTTTACTTCTTCCACCAGCTTGCGCGGCGAAATTGGCTTGGAAAGATAGCCGTCGCAGCCCGCAGCCAGTGCTCGTTCCTCATCGCCGTGCATCGCATGCGCGGTGAGTGCCAATATGATGATATTTCGCGTACTTTCGTCCGCTTTGAGCTGTCGTGTGCATTCCCAGCCGTCGATGACCGGAATCGACAGATCCATCAGGATCAAGTCAGGCCGATGGGTCCGGGCTTCTCGCAGTGCTTCTTCACCGTTTCCCGCCTGTCGGACTTGGAAACCCGAATGACGCAAGACCGTCTCGAAAATCTTCTGGTTGTGAATGTCGTCATCGACCAGAAGGACGGTAAGGGTTTTCATCTCGGCTGACATCGTGGCTCTTACTCTCTCACGCCTTGGACGTGCTGTGGAGCGTCTATGCTCGGATTGCTATCCATGTCGATGGAGCGACGGAGAGCCGACCGCCGCGCGCCAATTGCGCGAGGTATCCGCAGCGCGAACGTCGAACCAGCCCCGAACGTACTTGTTACTTCAAGCACACAGCCCAGCATTTCGGCCAGGCGTCGGGCAATCGCCAAGCCCAGCCCAGTGCCGCCGAAGCGACGGGTTGAGCTGCCATCGACCTGGCGGAACTCCTCGAAGATGATCTCGAGGTGCTCGGGCCGAATGCCGATGCCGGTGTCGATGACCGACACAGTCACGTATTCCGGATCATCTGCGCTCACCACCACATTCACCGACCCCTGTGAGGTGAACTTGATGGCGTTGGCGACCAAGTTGGTCAGGATTTGCTGGAGCTTGGCCGGATCGGTCTGAACCCGCAGATCGCGCGGACACGAAAGCTGCACGCGATACGGACGATCGCGCCCCATGGCTTCGGCTTCCTTTATCACCGCAGCGACCAGCGCCGACAGATCGATCGATTCGGCGTGGACATCCATCTTGCCAGCCTCGATCCGCGACAAATCCAGAATCTGATTGATAAGCCGCAGCAGGTTGGCTGAAGATGCGAGCACTCCGTCTGTTGCATCGTGCGCCTCGGCAGAAACGAGCCCGTAGACACCGTCGCGAATCAGCTCGGTATAGCCCATGATGGCATTGAGCGGAGTACGCAGCTCGTGCGAGACGTTGGCCAAAAACTCGGACTTTAGCCGGTTTACCTCGCGCAGTTGGTTGCGCTGAATCCGCAGCTGATACGACTGCTGCTCAAGCTGATCACGCTGCTCGGCAAGCTGGTTGCGCTGCTGGACAAGCTGATCGCGCTGCTGCTGCATCTGGTCGCGCTGCGCGGCGAGGGCCTCGTTGTTGAGCACCAGCTCGTGCGCGAGCCGACCGACGCGAGCATAGGCCCGGGCATTGCTGACGGCGATGGACAACTGGGCTGCAGCTTGACGGACAAACTCGAGCAGCGAACCGTCTGGGCTCTCGTCATTGGTCATGACCAGCACCAGCAGACCGAGCGGCTGATTGCGAAACGTCAGTGGCACCAAAATCCGTCGCCCCTGCACTTTGACCACTTCGCTGAGCGCCTGAGCTGGGGCCGCCCCTGCCGTGTGTGGCTGGGTGAAATCGCGTACGGGTGGCGGTGGCCCCAGCTTGTGCGTCGAGACACCGTATGCAGCGCGAACCAAGAACTCAGCTTCGCCCGTCGCTCCTTCTTCTATCAAGAACACGCCGCCGCCGCGCGTGCCAGTTGCCTCGACGAGCGCAGCCAGGGCTTGATCCAGCATCACGGTGAGGTCTGCGGCATCCATCGCATCGCCGCTGCGATCGATCGGCGAGTTCAGAACCGATGTAAATGCATAGGCGAGCCGAAGCTGCTTGGTCCGCCTTTTGATTTCACTCTCGAGGTTGCGATTGAGCTGCGACAGTGCCTGCATGCTCTCGCGCAGCCGCTCGGCCATCCGCACAAACGAATCTGCGAGCAGACCCAGCTCATCACTGCGACGGACATTGATTCGGGGATGCAAGTTGCCGCTGCGAATTTCGTCGGCCCCACGCGCCAGCGCCATAATCGGACCACTCAGTCGACCGGCGATAAAAAGCGCCGCTCCACCACCAAGCATCATCAGAAACACGCCAAGACCGACGCTGAAGAACAGCACTTGCCGCAGTCGCTCCTGCGCCGGTTCTATCGACAGCCCGATCCGGACCAGCCCGACGACACGATCTCGCACTTCCAAGTCGAGTGGATTGATAAACGCGCCAAGCCCCGGTCCGCCTCGGTCGGGCAAAATGATGGGCGCATACAAGTCGACGAAGGTGTCGTGTCGCTCTTCAAGCGGATCGAGCGTCACGCCTGGATCCAGCACGTCGCGACTAATCGGCTTGGCCGGCTTCTTCTTCGCCGTCTTGATGAGCACGTCGGAAAGATACGAGCGAAGCTTGGCTGGCGTCGGGTCCACCATCGGCTTGCCAGTCCTCGTCGTTGTCTTCAGAAGCTCGACGCCCTGCGCGTCGTAGACAGCGACAAACTCGACGTCGTCAATCTGCGCCATCCGCTGCACCGGCTGCGACAGAATCGACCGATCCATCGCATAGGCGCCGAGCTGGCATTGGTAAGCCAACGACCCGAGCAAGAGCCGCGAGCGCTGGCGCTGGTCCTCTTCCAGAAACCGATACTGCTGGTTGTAGAAGATCGCGCCCGAGCCCAGTGACATGCAGAGCGCCATGCCAAACAGCCAGAAGAACACTTGGACAAAAAAGCTCGATCGACGCTGCCAGAGCGGACTGTTCCAGCTCGCGGGCTCGTTCGGTCCATCAGGAACCACCGACGGAACTTCAACCGTTTCCTCGACCCGCCGCATCACTGGATGTGGATCGGCAGGAGGTCGCGCAAGTGGCAGCGTCTCGCGCTGGGCAAGAACCGCCGGGTCAAGTCGCGGCGGTGGACTTTCCGACGAAGGCTCAGTTGGTCCGTCGAGCAGCGGATCATTTTCGACGGGATTCGTCTCTCGATTCGAAAAGCCCGACGGATTCGACATCCCCGACGGGTGCGTCCCGGCAGATGCGCCATCTGTCGAGGTCACCGACGGTGGCTCTTCACCTGCGCCTTGCGGGTGATTTGGATTCGAGCCGCTCATTCGTGCACCTTCCACCCTTGCTCGACGAAGGGTGCCAGCTTGATCCCAAGCCGTCGTGCCGCTGGGCCATTGATGATGATCTCCGGTGGAGAAGTCGGATGATCTCGTAGAAGCTCGTAGTGATTCGGATCGTCGAGGATCTGGTTCACTTGAAGCGCCAGGTTCTGCCCCACTGCCTCGGGCGACCAGTCGATGCTCATCAGAATGCCGTGCGACACCATTTGACGCGTTCCCGCCAAGACCGGCACCCGCGCGGTAAGCTGCACCGTCAGCAAATATTGAACGAGCGGCATATCGACAACCAGCGGATCTGGCCCAACCCAAAGCGCATCTACCTTCGGAAATCGATTGCCACTTTGGTCGGAACGTCCCGTCACCAGACTGTGAATGGCCCGAATCGCATCAGCGCTGGTTTCGACAAGCTGGTCGTGGAGTTCAATCCCGAGTGCGCGCGCCGCAGCCCGCGCCGCCACCATCCTGGTCAGCCCGTTGCGCGAATAAATGACTCCGACGTGATGCACGTCTGGCTTGAGCGCACGCAGCGTCAAAAGGGCCTCCCGCGGGCCCACCGAGCTATTGGTTCCCACCGTGCCAATCCCCGCAGGCGGAGTCGGCACGAGCGCATACACAATCCGCGTCCGAAGACCCTTTAGGACTTCTGCAGCAGGCTGACCGACCGCAACGAGAAGCCGCGCACCGCCAACCATCTCGCGCATTCGGGCCGGTTCATCGGCGGAATCGTGGCGCAGGTTGGTAAAAATGACCGGAACCCGGCAGCGATCGCGAAATGACTCAGCCACATCTTGAAAGGCCTTGACGTTGCCGCTCTTGACGACGACAACCGCCGCATTGGGTCGCTGCTGGAGGTTCGCACCGCCGCCCGCACTTTCCGCTTGCCCTTGGGGAACTGCCGCCCGCAGATCCAGCGCAGAGAGCATAGAAATCATGAGCATTGCCGCCGAAATCGCCATGACCTCGTCATTGTGAGGGCAAATGCCCAGACGTGCCAGGGCACTTGAGGATGTGCCGACCTACCCCATCTGCAAAAGCATTTTCTCGGCGCTCCGCATCGGCTAGCATGGCCCGAATCCATCGGTCTGCGAAAGGCCCGATTCGGCATCTACACAATCGGAATCTGACCGTCGCAGAAAGAACCTCCATGAGCGAACAAAATCCTAGCTGGCTATGGTCGGCTTTCCGTCTGGTCACAAGAGCCCGCTGGCTCATCGTGGCGATCTACGCGCTCCTGCTTTTCCCCGCGGTCTATTTCGCGCTCAAAGTCCCGCAGGACAACTCGATCGATCGGCTCATCGTCAAAGATGATCCCGACTATCTGGCCTCGCGGGCATTCGCCAAAGTCTTCGGTGACGCCGAGTACATCATCTTGCTGGCCGAGGCTGAGGATCCCTACGCGGGCCCGGTCGTCAAGCGCATCGACGAGCTGGAAGCGAGACTGCGCGGCATTCCCAAGGTGTCGGTGAACTCGGCGCTGACGATTTATAGGCGGGCCAAGGCGGGATTTTCTGGCACGGACGCGGAGCTTGCTGCTTTCCGCAAGTTCTCGATGGGAACGCAGCAGTTTCGGCGCCAAGGGCTGGTTGGCGACCACTTCCTGTCTCTGGCGCTGGTGTTGTCGATCAAGGACAGCGCTGAGCGCCAAGCGACGCTCAAGCTGATCGAGCAAGCGATCAGTGACATCGAACAAAATCCCGCGCCGCTGACACGGCTGCGCAAGGTCGGACAGCCAATCGTCAACGCGTATCTCGACAACGACACTCGGCAGGCGGGGATGCGCTACTTTCCGCTGTTCTTCCTGTTCGTCGTCGTTCTCAACGTCGGCCTGTATCGCTCGTGGCGTGCGCTTGCCGCGTTTATCGTCACACTGGCCATCTGTGCCGCGTTCACCGTTGGATTTGTCGGCATTACCGGCGGTGTCTTTACGATTGTTTCATCGCTGGTCCCAATGACGATTCTGATCGTCTGTACGGCGACGCTGGTGTACCTCCACTCGCGCTATGTCGACCGGCCAGAAGAACGCAGCGTCGAAGATCACCAGATCTTTGCGCTGTGCAACAAATTCCTCGCCTGCACCGCCTCGATTGTCGCCTCGGCGGTTGGCTTTGCGGCGCTCGCGGTATCGAAGATTCGCCCGATCCGCGAGATGGGCACCTGGGTCGCCGTCGGTCTGATGATCACTTGGATCACCGTCTTCACCCTGTATCCAGCGCTGGTTCGCATCATGCGCTGTCCGACGGGCCACGAGCGACAGATTGCCGGTGCATGGTTTACTCGCCTGGTCGGTCACCTGCCGGTCTTTTCGTATCGCTATCGCTGGCCGCTGGTCCTCGGCTCGCTGCTCTTGTGCGCCATTGGCGGAATCGCGCTGTTTGGTCTGCCCGGCGTCGTCAAGCCAATGAGACTTGAGACCGCCGCCATCGAGTACATCCCGCACGAATCCGAGATGTACAAGAGCACCAAAGAGATGGAGAAGCTCGTCGGAGGTCTATCGATCACCAACGTCTGGCTGCAAGGCAAGCCGGGCATGGTGTCAAACACCAAGGTGCTGCGCGGGCTCATCGACTTTCAGCAGCGACTCGACAAGGAGCCGACGATTGGCTCCACGTCGAGTGTGGTCACGATTTTGTCGACGCTGCGCTACCTTTCGACGGAAAGCGATGTGCTGCCAAATGACGACGAGGGACTTGAGGCGCTCACCGACACCCTCGAAACCCAGCTCCCGCGGGAGCCACTGCTTCAGAGCTTTGTCGACAAAGGAAACGTCTCACAGACTCACTTTGCCGTCGTCAGCCGCACCCAGGACTTCGAAGAGTTTCAGCAGCTCGCGAAGCGGATCGAGAGCCGCTGGAAAGAATCGGTCGCGGCGCACCCAGCCCTTGCGGACTTTGCGATGCGCCCGGTCGGCCTCGCGCCGCTGCAAGCCAAGATATCGCACCACATGGTGCCGACGCTGGTCGAGAGCTTCGTGCTCACCGTCGGCATCATCTTCGTGTCGTTCCTGCTCGTGTTCCGCAGCGGCATCGCCCGGGTGATGGCGATGATTCCGTCGTTCTTCGCCATCTTGGTGATGTTTTTGTTTATGCGCTCGATTGGCGTGTTCCTAAACGTGGCGACGATCCTCATCGCGACGACGGTGCTCGGCACAAGTGAGAACGACCAAATTCACTTTTTCTACCACTTCCAGGAAGGCAAAAAGGACAACGCCTCGACGGAAGCAGCGCTGCGCCACACCCTGCTGATTTCCGGCAAGGCCATCTTCTTTGCGACGCTGATCAATGCCGGTGGCTTTCTGGCTTTCGCCTTTTCGACGCTGCCACCGATTCGTCAGTTCGGCATCTTGTCGTCGGTTGCGTTCGTACTGTCGATGATTGCCGACTTCACCGCCCTGCCCGCCAGCCTCTGGCTTTTGTATCGCGAAAAACCCGATCAGATGAAGACCGACAGCGCCAGCTAGACCGGCAAGTTCGGCTGGGACGGCACAATCAGCTAGACAATCGCCTTGCCGAGCGCCGACATCGCCAGCTCGATGCACAGCCTGGTCGTCTGATGGCCGACGTCATTCATCGGGTTTAGCTCGACGAGATCCATCGACCGCAAAAGCCCTCGCTCCGCCACCAGCTCGAGCAAAAGGTGCGCCTCGCGATAGGTTAGTCCGCCGCGAACTGGCGTGCTCACCCCCGGAGCATAGACCGGATCCACGGCGTCGAGATCAAACGACACATGCAGCGCCGCACAGCGCTTCGTCAGGTCGTCGAGCGCATCGGTCAGCACCGCGTACATGCCACGCTGGTCGATGTCTTTCATCGTGTAGTAGCGAATCCCCGTCTCGCGAACGAAGGTCCGCTCGTCCCGGTCGAGGTCCCGGATGCCAATCAGCGCGACGTTTTCAGGACGCACCCGCGGACCGATCCCGCCCACATGGACCAGCCGCTCAAACCCCAGGCCGAGCACGGTCGAAAGCGGCATCCCATGGATGTTCCCCGATAGGGATGTGGCCGGCGTGTTCATGTCGGCGTGCGCATCGACCCACAAAAGCCCAAGCTGCCCGCCCTGCTGATAGCAGTAGTCAGCAGATCCCTTGATCGATCCAATCGCAATCGAGTGATCGCCACCGAGCGTAAGCGGAAACCGGCCCGCCCGCAGCGACGCCTGCACCCGCGCAAACAGCTCATCGCAGATCTGTCCAATCGTCGATACGTACAGATCGCGGTTTTGCACCGTCTGCCGCCCCAGCCGCTCGCGCAGCGGCACCGGCACGTCGCCGCCATCGAATGCTTTGATCGATAGCTCCTCCAGGCGATCCGCAAGCCCAGCCACTCGCACCATCGCCGGCCCGACGTTCGCACCGCGCTGGTTGCAGCCTAGGTCGCACGGTGCCCCGATGATTTCGACGATGTTCGGACGCTTCTGCATGGTGTTCCTTGGAAGCGGTCGGCCCGCTTCGTCTCTGAAGTATTAGCCGAGAAGCCGTGGCGAAGAAAAGCCCGGGCGCCTATGGGCACGCTGGGGAGCCGTCCACCCAAGTGGGGCCTGCACTCCCATGGGCGGCCCATGCCATTGCCCGCCTTCGTGATTAGGTTGACGTCGGGAAGGCAAGATCCCAAGCGATGCAAAAGATCGCTGGGAAGCTTGGCACGCAATTCGCAGTAGCCAGGAACCAACAACGAATCCCCCACATGGAAAGGGAGGTCCCCATGCGTAAGTCTCTGCTTCTGTCGATGGTGTCGGTGTC
>CAYTGC010000070.1:0-20593 GCA_964437195.1 uncultured Myxococcales bacterium
CGTGGCCGATGCAGTAGCCGTTGCCGATCAGCATGTCGATGTCGCGGCTGATGCCCTCGGCCCCGAGGGCCGCAGCAGTGAAGCTGGTCGCCATCGAAAAGAAGTAGACGGTGCCGCCTTGGCGACAGCACATGATTGCCGCCATTTCGGCGCGTGGGGCGCTGACGCAGCTGATGACGAGATCGAACTCTCCGCCTGTGCAGACCTGTCCGGCGATCTGTAGTGCATCGGCAGCATCACCGTGGAAGATGCGATCGTAGATGCCCAGAGGCTCGGCTTCGGTGGCGGCCTTCGCATAGCTCTCGACCCCGATGATGGTCTTTACACCAGCCAGACGTGCTGCGGCGCCGACGAGCAGACCCGATTTGCCACAGGCGCCGAGGACGAGCACTCGTTCGACCCGCTTGTTCGGTCGCGGATCGTGACACAGGCGTGTCACTTGTGGGGCGGCTCCTGCGACATCGAGAGCGGACAGCGCAACGGATTCGGGCAGTGTGGGCGGGAGTCTGGCCCAGCAGCCCGAGTCAAACAGGATCGCGGTGCCGAGAATGCTGACCTGGTGCGCGTGCAGATTGACGCTCAGGATTCTCTCGATGTGCAGCGGCGTGAGCGACAGTGACACCAGGGTCGCCACTCGCTCGCCTGGACGCAGCGAGGCATGCGGCTGCTGAAGCTTGTTTCCGACGTGACGCACTCGGCCAAGCAGCATCCCGCCGGAGCCAGTGACCGGATTGTGCATCTTGCCGCGCTTGTGAACCGTATCGAGGATCTGCCGCTTGACGCCCGACTCAATGTCACCGCCTTCCGCTCGGGCGGCTTCTTCCATCTGGCGGAAGCTCGCTGCATCGATGTTGAGCCGCTCTACATCGAGCACAAGTTCGTAGTCTTGTCCGTCGCAGAGCGCCGGATTGCTCTCGACCGACCATGCCGCTTGCGGAAGCACTCTCACGGCGTCGCGGACCCGATGCAGACCGTATCGATAGACCAAAGGAATCGGTGGAGGCTGAAGTGTCATGAGATCTCGTCGGTGGGATGTTTCGGAAAGCGCCGCCCATGGTTCCCCAAGGTTGGCGCTACTCGAGCTTTTGAATCCGCCAGCGACCTTCCTCGAGAACCAGCGTCGCTTCCTGTTCAGGTCCGGTCACCAGCTTGGCGACATTGCCTTCTACGGCAATCGGATCTGCGAGATGCTGACGGACCGCATCGACCTGGGTAGAAATTCTTGGCTCGCTCTGAAAGCGCGTGCGCAGGGCCTCGGCGTTCAGCTTGCTTTCGAGCGATTTCGGAACGAAGCGGAGCAGAACATCGAAGCGCTGGGCCGAAAACGCGCGTACGAATGATCGCAGCGCACGGGCCGGGCTGTCCTGGGGATAGAAATCGAGCGGGTTGTCGGTAAACAGAAACGGCGGTGGCGGGGCTTTCGAGGCCGAGGTCGCCGCTTCTGCCGCTTGTTCCAGATGAAGCTGAGTTCCATCGCGCAGCTTGATCTCGGCCTGGTACACAATGCTCGACTTGCCGCTGCGAAGCTCGTCGAGCAGCTGGCGGCTCGATCCAGGATGACTTTCGACCATGCGGATGAAGCAGGGCTTGTCACATTGGCGACGAAACTCACTGCTCAGTCGCAAGTACGCGGCATCGAAATTGCCTCGGCTTGTCTCTTGAAGATAGCGATCGAGTGACTGCTGCGGGTCTCGGCCTGCATGGCACGCCGAAAGCAGCAGGAGCGCCGGGACGGCAAACTTCACGGCTTGTCCCCGTGGCCAGGTTCTTTGCTCAAGATGGTGAGCCGATAAGGGGCATCGAAGCACGTTCGCTTGTCGCGGCTCTGCACTCGCAAGAAAAAGTCACCGCCCGGAGAAATGGTCAGCTCGCTCGACTTGGGCTCGTTTCCTTTGGCTTCGCCAGACTTGGTGTCGCCGGACTTGGTGTCGCCGCCTTTGCTCGGGGCGCCCTTGCCGCTCGCGGACTTGGCGGTAGGCTTTCCTTCGGACGTGACCCAATCGACCGTGGCGCTGCAGTCGCCTCCGGGCAGGTTCAACTTGACCTCGACGGTCGATTCTTCTGGGTTGACGCCCGTGACGTGGAAACAGTCGGCGTCGCCAGGCCACAAAAATCCTGCGACTTCCGCCGAACCCGCTGACATGGCAAGCGCGTTGGCAGTGGTCTGGCAACTGTCGTTGGGCTCGTTTTCTGCGCCTTCGAGTGGTGTTTCGACGAGAGTTCGCAGGTGGTAGCGACTCTCGCCGGGCGGTCGCAGGTGCTGAAGTCCGCGCAGGCCGAAGAGCACACGTCCGGTGCCGACCGGGAGCATGACGTTCCGAATCCGTAGCTCTTCTTTCCCTTTGGGGGCACTTACGTCGAGAACCTGCTTGGCTGCTGGCACACCACCGTCAGCTCCGACAGCCTGCGCAGGCTCGAAAAACACGCGCAAGGTTGGCTGGACTGACGGTGTTGTCAGCTCGATGCGCAAGATCGCGGGCTCCCGCAGACCTTCCGGCGCGCTACCTGCCGTGACTTTCCGCCCGGGCGCGCTGGGAAGCGATAGGGCGAAGTAATCCTCGTCTCGTCGAGAAGACAGTGCACCGGTTGCATCGTTGCCCAGCATCGGGGTCGCATCGGTCACGGTGTCGTTTGGTTCGGCCTCGCTGTCGGGGGCTGCTGGCGTCGCGGTGATGGCAAGCTGATATTCCCCGAGTGTGGGCGTATGCGCGGCTTCGGGTTTCACACGGCCACGCACGCGAATCGCGATCGACTGGTTTGCCCGAATGGACAGGCCGACGATGCGCTCGCCTTCCCCGGCTCCTCTTTCATCGATGACACCGAGCGATTGACCCGATTCCGTCACTGCTTCGAGGGTCAGATCTGGCGCCCCGCTCGCTTCAATGCGCAGCGTCTGCGCTGCCGGTTGGGGCGGCCACTGGTAGAAGTCATCGTCGCCTTTTCCGGCCCCGTTTGCAGTCGGCGGAAGCAGAGAGCCCCGCAGCACCTTTTGCGGATCCAGTTTTTGGGCGTGCTCGCGATCGTCGTTTGGCTCTGCTTCGGCAAGTGGTGGAGTCGCCGCCGTTGGTTGAACACCGTATGGGCGCGGCGCGACATCGACCACTTGGACCGCTGGCCCAAGGTCTTTCGACAATGTGAGCGGCTTGCGCGGATTGCAGGCACAAAGTCCCACTGCCGCGAAAACAAAGAGCGTACGGCGCGACATGGTCCAATCTTGACAGAGCTGGAGAGGGGACGGGGAATGCGTCTCGGGAGACTAGGCTTCTGACTCGCCACCGCTGGCTTCATCCTGTGAAAGCGCAGCGGGAAGCGTGGCCATAAACTCGGCCTCAGAGACAAGCACTCCAGCCACATGGACTTCGCCGCGGAACTTCCAAATCCGTCCACGTCCACGCAGCAGCGTCGTCGTCAGCGTGAGCTGATCGCCCGGCACCACCGGCTTGCGGAACCGGGCTTTGTCCATGCTGACCAAGTAGAACGCTTGCTCACCGGCCTGCTTGCCGAGCTTCAGACACGCATGCACCGCCGCAGTCTGCGCCATCGCCTCAAGGATGAGGACGCCCGGCATCACCGGGTGGCCAGGAAAATGTCCGACGAAAAACGGCTCATTGATCGTCACGTTTTTGATCGCACGACACGTCTCACCGGCAAATTCAGTCACGCGGTCGACGAGCAAAAACGGATAACGGTGCGGCAGAAGCCGCATGATCGCCGTCACATCAAGCGGTAGCGCAGGCCCGTCTGACACGGCTACTTGCTCCCGCCCGCTGGCGCAGCGCCTGGAGCAGCCGGAGTCGGCGCCTTCATGTCGTTGACCTTGCGGATCACCTCGTTGGTGATGTCCATCGGGCTCTGCTGCGGCCACAGAACCACGTCGCTCCGCAGCACCATGCTGTAGTTGTCACGGCGGGCCAGCCCGTCGATGGCTCGCAGCACCTTGTCTTGAAGCGGCTGGAGAACTTTGGCTTCTTTTTGCCCGATGTCCTGCTGGGCGCGCTGCAGCGCTTCCTGAAGCTGCATCACCTTCTGCTGAAGCTCTTCCCGCTTTTTTTGTGCCGCTGCTGGCTGAAGTACCGACTGCTGCTTGAGGAAGTCCTCTTCGAGCTTCTTGAGCTCATCCTGCTTAGAAAGAAGCTCCTTCTGCTTGCGGTCAGCCTCGATCTTCAGTCCGCCGATGCTGGTTTTGCCTTCGTTGCTTTCCTCGATGGCGCGACGGATGTCGACGATCGCAATTTTCTGCTGGGCTTTCGCCGTCGCTGCCGGAAGAACCACCGACAAAGCAAGTCCCAGGCCTAAAGTCCATCGCACGGTAGGATTCAACATCTTGTAAGACTCCTGTTTGGGTTTCGTATCTTGAGCTGCGTGACCCCGGTTCGACGGGGAAACCACGCGCATTGTTTAGAAGAAGTTGCCGATGGTGAACTCGAAGACCAGCGGATCTTCGCCAGTCTGTTTGTTGAGCGGAATGCCCCACTCGAAGCGGAGCGGACCAATCGGCGAGAACCAGCGGAAGCCGAAGCCAACCGAGTAGCGCAGGTTCTGGAACGTCGGGTAGTGCGAGCAGGGATTGAACACTTCCGGGAGTGCGGAGGTGGCCGCGGCGCTCGTGCAGTACTTTGACTCCAGGTTGTAGCCGTTGCCCATATCAAAGAAGACGACGCCTTTGATCTGGACCGCCGGAATGATCATGAACTCGATCTCGCTGTTCAGGATGAGCTGCCAGTTGGCGCCGACGCTAAACGGAATGAGATACGAGCCAGGCTCGAGAGCGCTCTGGATCTGGATGCGTGGTCCGAGTGAGAACAGACGGAAGCCGCGAATCGACTGAATGCCACCGAGGAAGTAGCGCTCGTAGATCGGCACTCCCTCTGCACGTCGAGAGAAGACCAAGCCGCTCTCGGCGTTCAGACGGAAGATAAACGGACCCCAAATCGGTCGATAGAACCGTGCGTACCCCGAGATGCGAACGTAGTCGATTTCTGACGCGACGTAGCGATCGGCGACCTCGACGGACAGCAAGTGGAACATTCCCTTCGTCGGGAACATGCGGTCATTGCGTGAATCAAACTGCGCCCACAAGCGAACCGACGAAGTCCAGCCGCGTCGGTAAAGATTTGCGAGTGTGCCGCCTGCGATCGACTGCACCTGCCCGAAGCCCGAAATCTGCATTCCCTGGCTGTTCTGACCAATCGAAACCCACTCGAGCTTGTACGTCCCGAGGAGTCGCAGGTAGTCGCCGAACAGGTAACCCCACGTCAGGTCTCCACCGCGCGTCGTCCGATTGAAGTTCGGATAGTAGAGAAGTTGGTTGTACCCAGAAAACGAGAACGTGACGTTCGTGTCGAGGAAGTACGGGTCGATGTAGTTGATCGAAAACAGCTGCCGCAGCGACGACACCTGCGCCGAAAGTCGCAGCGTTGTACCGCGTCCAAACAGGTTGTTTTGGGCGATCTGGGCCTGGGCGATGAAGTTCTCAATCGACGAGAACCCTGCACCGACCTGGAAAGTTCCGGTCGGACGTTCGGTGACTTCGATGTTGACTTCAATTCGCTCGTCGGTGGTGCCACGCTTCGTCGAGATCTCCACTTTCTCGAAGAAGCCAAGCGCCTGGACGCGGTTCTTCGAAAACTCGACCAGTGCCTCGGAGTAAAGCTCACCCTCGACTATTTTGAGCTCGCGACGGATGACCTTGTCGCGCGTCTTGGTGTTGCCGCGGATGTTGACCCGTTCGAAGTAGACCTTTTTGCCCTGCTGAAGGTCAAAGGTCAGGTCGACGATGCGCTTTTCCGCGTCAATCTGGGTGAGCGGCGTGACGTTGACGTTGGCATAGCCACGGTTTTTGTAGAAGTTGTTGATGTTCTGGATGTCTTGGCCAAGCTTGGACCGATTGAACTGGTCGCCCGCCTTGACCTTCAGTCCCGCAATCATGTCTTCCTTCGAGACGAGTAGCTCGCCCTGGAAGTCGAGCTTGCCGAGCTTGTAGATTTCGCCTTCCTCAATCGGAATCGAAATGTAAAGGAAGCGCTTGTCCGGGGACATCTCGACGGTGGGCTTGCCAATCTTCACCGTCACGTAGCCCTTGTCGTAGTAGTAGGCGGTGAGCAGCAAGACATCGCGCTCAAACGCGTCTTCCTTGTAGGTGCCCGCCGACGTCAGGAACGACAGCCAGTTGCCTTCCTGCGTCGCCATGACCGAGCGGAGCTCTTCGTCGCTGGCGTTGCGGTTGCCTTGGAAGGTGACCTTGCGGACCTCGACTTTGGCGTGTTCGTCGACGATGAAATAGACGTCGAGCTGGCGATCCGAGTGGATTTTGATCTCGGACTTCACATCGGCAAGGTAGAAGCCTTTTTCGACGTACAGATCGTGAATCTTCTCGACGTTGCGCTTGATCTTCGCTGGGTCGAAGATCGTGTCTTTCTTGAGGTCGAGAACTTCGTTGATTTTGTCGAGGCCGACTTCGCTGTGGCCCGAGACGTAGATTTTGCGGATCGATCGTTTCTCTCGGACGACGTAATTGATGATCACGCCGCCCGAGTCGCCTTCTTCCCACTCGAGGCGCACGTCGTCGAACGAGCGCATCTTCCACAGCGTCTTGAGGTCGTCCTGAAGGGTGTCGAGCTTCAGCGGCTGGCCCTCCTCGATGGGGTGCTTGCCGAAGCGTTCCTCCGTCGAGAGAGCGCGCTGCATTGCGGCTGCCTCGACCTTGATATTGCCCTTGAATCCAATCTTCTCGACGCGGCGGCCAATCGGGATGTCAACATCCGCAAATGCCGTCTGAGAAGTGATGCTCAGGCCGAGCCAACAGGCGAGAAAAATCCAAAACGACCGCTTCAAGCGACACCTTCCTGCACGGCGGTTGCGTGCCGCTTCGCTTCTTCGTCGGTGAGAATACGACCATCGGCCATGTGGAGACGGCGGGGCATTCGGGCTGCCAGGTCTTCGTTGTGAGTGACGACAATCATCGTCATACCGCGCTCGCGATTGAGTTCGACGACCAGCTCATGAATCGCGGCCCCCGTTCGAGCGTCCAGGTTTCCCGTCGGTTCATCGGCCAGCAGCAGACGGGGCTCCATCACCAGCGCACGGGCAAGCGCCACCCGCTGTTGCTCGCCGCCAGAAAGTTCACCGGGGCGATGGTCGAGTCGATGGCCGAGGCCAACGCGCTTGAGCAGCTCCCGAGAGCGGGTCTCAGCCACGCCACGATCGAGCCCGGCGATCAGCCCAGGCATTGCCGCGTTTTCGACGGCGGAAAACTCGGGCAGCAGATGATGGAACTGAAACACAAAGCCGATCGTGTGGTTGCGGAAGTTCGCGAGGGCCGTTGGTGGCATCGAAGTGACATCAGCGCCATCAATGATGACTTTTCCTGACGATGCAACATCGAGTGTGCCCAGCACATGCAGGAACGTGGACTTACCAGCCCCGGATGCACCGACGACGGCCACCATCTCTCCAGCAGCGATGGAAAGATCAATGCCCTTGAGCACTTCAATCGGTCGTCCGCCGAAGGCGAAGGTCTTTCGTAAAGCTATGATCTCAACGGGAGCGCCGGACATGGTGGTGGCAAGGGCAGGGAGCGTACTTGTCTACCTTGGGCATGTC
The DNA here is from genome assembly GCA_964437195.1 of uncultured Myxococcales bacterium. Taxonomy (GTDB): domain Bacteria; phylum Myxococcota_A; class Polyangia; order Palsa-1104; family JAEUJZ01; genus JAEUKA01. Next base: position 7,603 of record CAYTGC010000070.1, read on the forward strand.
AAATGGCCCGTCGCGTCGATTCTTCTGCGGAAGATGAGGTGGAAGCCTTGACGACTTCACTCCGAGAGACTCAAACTGGAAGTAACAGCCACGAGAGACGAAAGAAGCGGGCGATGCTGGAGCCCTGGATCATCGAACAAATCCGGAAGCGGGAAGAAGAGCGGCAGCGGAGACATGAACGTCAGCCGCTCGTGCCGATTCCAGATTATCCGCCGCCGCGGGATAGCAGCGACGAAGATCGCGGTGATCCAGACATTCCGACGGGCGAGCGTGGTGTCGTGATCATCAACCTGTAGGGCGCAGGTATTTTTCTGCGGCGGTGAGTGCGGCACTGTGGACCTGCTTGAGTGGCAAGTCACAGCGGGCAGCAAGCATTCGTACCGACTCGAACTCTGGCGCCATGTTGACGATCTGTCGGGTGACCGGATCGCGCCCAACTTTGATTTCGACTGGCCCATGTGGCGTATCGACGGTCGCGATCTCTCGGTCGAGGATGGTTCGTTCGACCGGCTGGAAGCGCAGTCCGATGGTCGTCGTCTCTCGCAGGATGGTCTGGGCGACGGACGCTCGCTTTTGTTCATCGCACAGCGCATGGAGCACGATTCCGGGACGGCCCTTTTTCATCGTGGCTGATACCGTCCACGCGTCATTTGCCCCAAGCCGCAGCAGCATCTCGATAAGCGGTGGCACAAGCTGCGGATTCATATCGTCGATGTTCGCGCTGACTTCCCACAGTCGCTCGTGCGGTCCCGGGATTTTCGACGGAATCGCTTGTGCATCGGTTTCCTCGCCAGCGATGATCCGCAGGATGTTTGGACGGTCGGGCAGCTCGCGTGTGCCTGCGCCGTGGCCCGTCGCGAGAACGCGCATTTTGGGCAGCGGACCATAGCTTTCGGCATAGGTCGCCACGACAAGGGCGCCAGTTGGTGTGGTCAGCTCACCGAGCAGATCTCCTGCCTCGACCTGTGCACCTTTGAGCAGTGCCGCTGTCGCTGGTGCAGGAATCGGCAACAGGCCATGTGCGGTGCGAACTCGGCCACTGCCTAGCGGGATGATTCGTGAAATGACGCGGCGCGGTGAAAGCCAACTGAGTGCTGCTGCGATCCCAACGATATCGACGATCGAATCGAGCGCTCCCACTTCATGAAACATAACCTCGGCGGTGGTGACGCCGTGGATGGCGGCTTCCACTTCGGCGAGCCGGTCGAACATCCGAAGCGCCCGCTGTTTCACGTCACCGAGCAGCGGGGCCGACGAGATCATCTGGCGAATGTCGGCATAGTGCGTGTGCGCATGCTCATGGTGGTCGTCGTCTGCGTGGTGCGTATGCGGATCTTCTTCATGGCTGTGATGGTGGTCGTCATCGTGGTCAGAATGATGGTGTGCGTGGCTGTGTGTCCCCGGGAGTGCCGCTAGCGGCTCGCCCAGATCGATGACATCGACTTTCTTCCCGACGATGCCGTGCTTTCTGACGGTGCTGACCTGAAGCTCCCAGCTCGTCAGCGGCAAAACGGCAAGCTGATCACGGACGAATGACTCAGGAACGCCCAGGTCAAGCAGTGCGGCCAGCGTCATGTCTCCAGCGAGCCCCGTGGCACAGTCGAGATAGAGCGTTGCGCCACGTAGCGCTTCGTTGGTTTGAGTGGTCATGGATCAAAGACTCCCGCTGGGCGGAGCGACTGGCATCGTCGCAGAACGAAGGGTGAGAGCTGCTGCGTATCCGGCCCCAAAGCCATTGTCGATGTTGACGACCGTCACACCGGAAGCGCACGACGACAGCATGCCAAGAAGCGCCGCCAGTCCAGAAAAGCTGGCCCCGTAGCCAATCGACGTCGGAACGGCAATGACTGGTTTGCCAGACAATCCGGAAACTGCCGATGGCAGAGCGCCTTCCATTCCAGCCACGGCAATGATCAGTCGGGCCGCCCGCAGTCGATCCTCGGCGGCGAGCAGTCGATGGATGCCTGCAACACCCACGTCAGACAGACGCTCGACCTGGCAGCCGAGAAACTCTGCGGTCAGCGCGGCCTCGTCTGCCACCGGAAGATCCGACGTTCCTGCACAAACCACCAGAACTGGGCCAAGCGTCGGCGCAGCGGTCTTGCCGGTGGGCGTCAAAAGAAGCCGGGCACTCGGATGATAGTGGACGTGGGGCAGCTCGCGCTGGACCAGCTCTGCCTGTTCCTCGCTGGCTCTTGTACCGAGGGCTGCACTGCCGTGGGAAATCAGCTCGCGAAAAATCGCAACCACATGTTCGGGGCGCTTGCCTTGGCAGAACACAACCTCGGGGAATCCAGCGCGGAGGCTGCGGTGGTGGTCGACGCGCGCAAAGCCCAAGTCCGCGAACGGCAGCTTCGAGAGCTTTTGCAGAGCGGCTTGAACGTCGAGCTGTCCCGTCGCTACTTGCGACAACAGTGTCTTTAGTGCTGCTTCATTCACGGCGACATCGCATAGCACAGATCGACGAAAGTGCGGCTCGGATATCCGGCGTTTTCGTCGGCGCTATGGATTCGTGGTCGGCCCACACGCCGGGTCGCCGACCAGAAGCTCGGGCAGCCTTCGAGCGGTCGAATCGACAGGACGGTTGCTGAGAATTTCCTGAACACGCCGGATGTCGCGTCGGAACTGAGCGATAAGCAGGCTTCGGTGCTGCGCCGCGATGATCTCGCTGTGGCGCTGATTCAGCGTCTCGATCGCACCTTTGGCGACTTGGAAAAGAGAGTCTTCGCTTATCAGACCCCACTCGTGGGCTTGGGCTGCGGCCCCGACATAGGTGTCGAAGAAGATCAGTCGATGGACCCCGCGGTCTAGATCCTTCGCGCTGCGCGGATACGGACAAAGTACGCCATGCTTTCCGTCGGTGATGACCTGGTGAATGAAGACCCCGCGCATGCGCTCGGGTTGGTGGTACAGCATCAGCTCGCCGCCGAGCATGTCGCCTTGGCCGCTGTCTCCGATGAAGACGAAGTCCGCTTCTGGATATAGCGCCGCAAGCTGGACGAAGTTGCGAAACTTGGCGAAGGCTTGGACCTCGTGGACGTTGCCGATACCCGGATAGGCGCGCGGAGCGGGCAGGAGGCTGTAGCCGCTGATTTGCGAGGCGTGGGCAGCGAACAGCGGATTGAGCAGCGACGAATAGCTCAAGCCACTCAGCTCGCGCGGTCGGGCCGACAAGAAGGTCACCTCGCCCGGCGTGAGCGCTTCGGCTTCATGGGCGCGAGATCCTGCCGAGAGGGCGCGATAGAACTCGAGTACGCCCGGGATGAGGGCATGCTTTTTGTACCGCTCATCGCAGAGAGAGCGAACCAGCGTGTCGTCGATATCAGACAGAACGCGCGCCCGATCGCGAGGCACATGCGAGGCCGGTCCGTCCGTGCTCCGTGCCTCGCGGGAAAAGTGTGCGAGCAGCGCGTGTCGGAGAACCTCATCCGTGATATCGCGGTAAATCAGTCGATGCAGGGTTGCTCCATCCGGGCCGCGATCGATCTGGCTCTTGAGCCGAGCAAGCTCCTCTCCGTGGCTGGCCAGCAGCACCTTGGTCACGAGAATCTGCTCTCGCCTGTCGAGGCCGCCGTGTTGGGCCTTGTCAATGAGAGCCGCTCGCTCGTTTGGGTCATCCCCGAGCGGGCGATCAATCGGCTGAAAGTGCAGACAACCCAACAGACCGGTGGCGATCCATGGCAGGAGGCGACGACATAAGTCCGGTGGTTTCACTTCTCCGCTCCTTGTGAGGGTCCGCCGTGAGGCTGCCGTGCGTTCTTGCCGCAGCGATCCGCTGATTTTGGGGCAGCATTCCACAGCTTTGCTCAGTGTACGTGGGTTGCGCGTCGTCTGACCACCGGAGCTTCTGCGTACGGACCGACTGCTTCCTTCGCCCTGTGATAGCGTGCAAAGAATGAACGACAGCGGCGGTCGCGATGCCAGCAGTGGAGATCTGGGCGGGTCGTCTTCCAAGATCAAATCGATCCGGTTTCAGTTGGTGGCAACCCAAGTGCTCTTTGTGCTGATCGTCGGGTTGCTCTTCGCGGATCAGAATCTGCTGGCACCGAACCTCACCGCAATTGGCACGGAGTTCGGGTTCTCGCGGGCCGAGATTGACCAGCGACTCGGCGCGGATGTGAACCTGCTCTTTTGGATGCTCGGCGGCGTGCTGACGTTGGCCGTCGGCTACCTTGCGGATCGCGGGGATCTTAGCGACAAGCTCTCGCGGAAGTGGCTGCTGACCTTTGTCGCTGTGGTCGGTCAGCTGGCTTGCCTCGGATCGGGCTTGGCGAAGACCTACGACCAGCTTCTGTGGGCGCGGGCTCTGACGGGAATTGGCATCGGTGGCGCGTTTCCCCTCATCTATTCGTTGATTGGTGACTATTACCCGCCGCACAAGCGTGCCAGCGCGACCGCCACGCTCGGTCTGGCGCAGGGGCTCGGCATCGGCATCGGTCAGCTTCTGTCGGGCATGCTCGGCGCAGAGCACGGCTGGCGGATGCCATTCTATGTTGTCGCTGTTCCCGGGCTCTTGCTCAGTGCGCTGTTCGCGTTTGTGGCCAAAGAACCTCGGCGCGGCCAGCACGAAGAAGGACTTCATGATCTGCTGGCCTCTGGTCAGGTGTACGACGAGCGCTTGCGTCTCCGCGATCTGCCGCAGCTCTTCGCCGTAAAGACCAATCTGCTGATTTTGCTGCAAGCGCTTCCGGGCACGGTTCCGTGGGGTGTGTTTTTTGTCTACTTGAACGACTACTACGCACACGATAAAGGGTTTTCCGTTCCTGATGCGACGCTGCTGGTGATGGGGGTCGGCGTGGCGGCGATCTTTGGCGGTTTTTTGGGCGGGCTTTTGGGGCAAAAAGTTCTCAATCGGAAGACCAGTTACCTGCCGCTGCTCTGTGCGGTGACGACGATCCTGGCGGTGATTCCGATGGCGGTGCTGATTGAGTATCCGGTTTCTCCTGGGCAGAGCCTTCTTGGTCCTCTGTGCGTCGGACTCGTGACGGGCGGTCTGGCGGCTGTGACCGGACCGAATGTCAACACCATGCTGATCGCAGTGAATCCTCCCGAGCGACGGGGATCGGCGTTCAGTTTCTTCAACCTATGTAACGATCTGGGACGGGGCCTTGGGGCTTGGATCGTTGGCGGAATGGCTGCTCGACTGGGTCGCGTCAGCGCCTTTCATATCGCCAACCTGATGTGGCTGGGCTGCGGAGTCGTGCTGCTGGCCCTGGTCTTTCTGTTTCCCAAGGACGAACGAGCGCTGCAAGAACGTCTGCGGGCGCTGTCGTCGCGCAAGCTAAAGGGAGTGTAGGTCGTGCGGAGGCTGCTTTCATCGGCAGGTTATGAGCTGCAGCTTACGGCCAGTGGCTTTGAGCTGTTTCTGACGCCGTCTCATCCGGCAAAGGCGCGGGGGGCGGCGGGGCAGGGCGGGCCAAATCAGTCGCTGATTGGTCCGTTCCAAATGACGGCTGAAGGACCCCTCGGACGACCGTTGCTGGTCACTTCAGAAGCCGCTCTCTATACGCTCGTTGATGGTCCCGATGGCTCGATTGAGCTGCGTTTTCCGGCGGCGGACGGCTCGGGGTTGCTGTGGTGTATTCATGCCCGGCTCGACGGACGCGGACTTCTTCTTTGGCAGTCGCTGCGCAACCAGAGCAGTGAGCCCATCACGCTGCACGCATTTCGGCTCATCGCCCAAAACTCGTCTGAATGCTGGACCTGGGGCGTCGGAAAGTCCCCGGGCTGGCAGATTTTTCGGACAGGCTATAGCTCATTTACACCGTCATTTGCCGTCGACAGCCGCTTCCGTCCAGACAAGCCGCTGTTCCCGACTGCAGCCTCGTTCAACTTGCTGACCGAGTCCGAGTACTACGGCAATCCGGACCGCCTGTCGTCACCGTGGATGCTTGTGCTGTCTCCGCCGGAAAAGGAGAGCGCCCATCTTCTCATCGGATTTGTGTCCGCACTGCGCGGCCACGGCGAAGTGGCGCTGTGCCGTGATGCACCGCCGCGCCTCGAAGCTCGACTGGGCTTTGAAGGTCGCCAGGTTGCGGTTGGTGAAACGCTGGTCGGTGACAAGCTGCTCATTCGTCTCGATTGCGATGAGGCGGCGCTGCTCGATGCGTACACGTCGGAAGCTGCGGCGCAGATGCAGCCTCGCCCGTCGCCCAGTCCAGTTCCGAGCGGCTGGTGCTCCTGGTATTACTACTACACGAAGGTTCACGAGCAGGACGTCATCCGAAACCTGACGGCGCTGCGGGAGCGAAAGCTGCCCGTAAAATATGTTCAGCTCGACGATGGATATCAGCGCAAGGTTGGCGACTGGCTGACGACCAATGCAAAATTTCCGTCGGGACTCGGTGGACTGGCGCGGCAAATCAAAGACGCGGGCTTTGTACCAGGAATCTGGTTGGCCCCGTTCTTTGTGCAGCGCTCGTCGGAAATTTACAAGCATCACCGCCATTTCTTGCTGCGCGATGAAGACGGCGAGCTGCGCCGGCTTGGTTATCATCCGTTCTGGGGAATTCCCGACGGCCAAGTCTACAGTCTCGACTTGACTCATCCCGAAGTCCAGGACTGGCTGCGCCGGGTTTTTAAGGCGCTGTGTGGGCTTGGCTACGAGTACTTTAAGATCGATTTCCTCTTCGCGGGCCTGCGTCGTGGTCGTCGATTTGACTCGTCCAAGTCACCGCTCGAGGCATATCGTCTGGGCCTGCAGATTATCCGGGAGACCATCGGCGAACGATTCCTGCTCGGCTGCGGCGCGCCGCTTCTGCCGTCGATTGGCTTTGTCGACGCAATGCGAATCTCCCCCGACGTCAAAGAGGACTGGCGTGACGATGTCGTGGATCTCATTGCGCATGGAACGGGCTATCCATCGGCAGAACTGGCTCTCCACAACTGTCTGACGCGGGCTCATTTGCACAACAAGTGGTGGTGTAACGATCCAGACTGTCTGCTTGTCCGTCGCGACAAGTGCAGTTTGAGCCTGCCGGAAGTCCAGACGCTGGTGTCGGTGATGTCTCTGACTGGGGGAATGCTGCTGCTTAGCGATGACGTCAAGCTGCTGCCCGGGGAGCGCGTCCAGCTCGCCCAAAAAACACTTCCACCCGCGGGGCGATCGGCGCGGGCGCTTGGGGTTCTGCGCGAGGAAAAGCCGCAGCGCTTCGTGTTTGTCGGCAGTGAGCCTGGTGGGGCGACGGCGGCCCTGGCCGCGCTCATCAACTGGCAGGACAGTGGCCGCGAGGTGTCTCTGTCCGCTGAGTCGATCGGTTTGCCCAGCGGCAACTACCTCGCCTTTGAGCTGTGGTCGCGGACGTTTTCTCAGCTTGGTCCGCACAGTCAGCTTGCGCTCCGGTTGGCCCCACACGGGACGGCTCTGTGGCTTTTGCGCCCGCGTCAGAATCATCCCCAAGTTGTGTCACTGACCCATCACTTGTGGCAGACGCTTCAGCTTTTGGTCGATGAGAGGTGGGATGCCGACGCACAAACGCTTACCGTGGTGATTGGCGGTGGCGTGGTTGGGGACGGAGAAATTCGGCTGGCGATACCGGAAGGGCTACGCTTACAAAAAGCCGAGCGGGCAAGCGGTCCGATGGCGCTACGAAGCGAAGTCCTGGTCAGCGAAGGGGTATCACTGGTTTGCGAGCTTGACGGAAGCGACCAGCAAAGCGTGATAGTCGCGTACTTTGAGCCGCGGGGCTGCATCCAAGACACAAAATAACCAGCACGTAGCCTTTTGGTTTCGCTCCCGCTGCGCGCATACAACTACCGACTGTGGAGCCGCGATGATGCGGATTGTGCGACGGTTTGGCCCACTGATCCTGCTGATAATCCTGGTGACCTGGGCGTCGCTACGGCTCGATCTTCGCGCCTTGGGTCAGTCTCTTTCGCACAGCCACATCTCGCTGTGGGTGCTCGCGGCGCTCATCAACGTGGCGATTCGCGCGGGTTCCCGGGCCGAGCGGACGCGGATTCTGCTGAAATCACTGGCTGGTCGGGCGCCGCGGTTTCTCGGTCTGTATGTCGATCTCGTGAGCGCCCAAGCCGCGACGGTGCTCTGGCCGCCCGCGGGAATGGGCTTTCGGTTGCTGGTGTTGCGACGGCGATACGGGTTCGGCGGCGTCGAGCTACTCGGTGAGCAGCTCGTGGAAAAGCTGCTCGACGGAATGAGCCTGGGGCTGTGGGGACTGCTTGCCCTGGTGAGCGGAGAGCTTCCCGCTGCGCTGCGTCTGGCCGTGATTGTTGCGTGCGTATTGGGCGCAGCCGCGGGGCTTGGTTGTCTGCTGTCTGATGTTCCGTTTTTGCGTCAGCGCTTGCCGCCGTTGCCCAAAATTTCGCTATCGAGCCTGCTCTGGACGGCCGTGCTCGATGCCTTCGACATGCTGATGCTCTACCTTTGCCTGCATGCGGCGGGTGTCTCGGTGTCGCTGCACGTCATGCTGCTGCTATTCGTCGCTCTCAACTTGGCGGTGCTTCTCCCGCTGACACCAGCGGGCTTTGGCGTTGTCGAAGCGACCGTGATGCTGGTCCTTCGTCCGGTCGGAGTTTCTGCAGAGACGGCGCTTGCCGGAGCGCTCCTGTATCACTTGGCGGTCGTCGGGCCGTTCCTCCTTCTTGGTCCGCTTGCTTCGGTTCGTCAGGTCTTTGCCGAGGCCCGCGCCGCCCAAGCGCCCGCAGTTTCGGTCGAGCAGTCTTCTGAGCCAATCCCTCACCGGAGCGAGGACAGCTAGGGCACAGCAAATCAAAGCGGCGAAATTGTGGAAGCGGTGGTATATGACCCGCCATGTCAAAGACCCGCGCCACCCTCTCTGTCGTTTCTCCGCTGCTTCTGTGTACCGTTCTGACACCTGCCTCGACGACTCAGGCCCAGGCTCCGACTGCCAACGCCTCGGGTATCGACGAAAGCATCTTGGATCGCACGGTCAGTCCCTGTGACGATTTCTATCGATACGCTTGCGGTGGCTGGATCAAAAAGACCGACATTCCGGCGGACCGTCCGGGGTGGAGCCGTGGTTTTTCCGAGATAAACGAGCGCAACCAGACCGTGCTGCGCGAACTTCTCGACGAGACGATGGCAAAACCGAGCGCCGATCCAAACGGCAAGAAGCTGGGCGACATGTTCAAGGCCTGCATGGACGAAACGGCCATCGAAAAAAGCGCAGCGACGGATTTGGCCGCACTGCTGAGGCCGATCGATCAAGTGAAGTCAGCGACGGATCTGGCCAAGGAAATCGCGCGACAGCACATTGGCATCGGCAAATCGCTGTTCGATTTTTCGGCGTCGCCGGACTTCAAGAACGCCAACCAAATCATTGGCAACCTCGACCAGGGTGGTCTCGGGCTGCCGGATCGCGACTACTACCTCAAGACCGACGAAAAGAGTGAGGCGCTTCGCAAGGAATACCTCGCGCATGTGGAGCGGATGCTCGTGCTGTCCGGTGTCGCCAAGGACAAGGCCGCGGCTCAGGCGCAGACGATTTTTGCGATCGAAAAGCGACTGGCGCAAGCATCGATGTCGAGGGTGGAGCGTCGCGAGCCAAAGAACCTGTACCACCGCATCGACATCGACGGAGTTCTCAAACTCGCGCCGAACTTCCAGTGGAATGCCTATTTTGCGGCACTCGGGATTCCAGCGGTGAAGGAGATCAACGTTGCGACGCTCGAGTTCTTCAAGGAGCTGAACAAGCTCGTCGCCGAAGAAAAGCTAGAGAACATCAAGACCTACCTGCGCTGGCAGCAAGTTCATTCGGCTGCGGTGGCGCTGAGCAAGCCTTTTGTCGAGGAGTCGTTTGCCTTCTACAGCAAGCGGCTGACGGGAACCGACAAGATATTGCCGCGCTGGAAGCGATGTGTGGGGTTTGTGGACCACGCCATGGGCGAAGCGCTCGGCACGGCGTTTGTTGCAAAGACGTTTGGCGACGACGGCAAAACGAAAGCAGTCGAGATCATTCATGGCATCGAGGCTGCGATGGCACAGAACGTCAAAGCGCTGCCCTGGATGGACGAGCCGACGCGCAAGGCGGCCCTCGAAAAGCTGACCCGCATTGCGAACAAGATTGGTTTCCCAGAAAAACCGCGCAGCTATGACGCGCTGCAAACGACGCCAAGCTCTCACCTGGCGAATGTAAGTGCGGCGGCGGCGTTCGATTCGCATCGAGAGCTGGCCAAGATTGGTAAGCCCCGTGATAAGAATGAGTGGTTGATGACGCCACCGACGGTGAATGCCTACTACGAGCCACTCTTTAACGAAATGGCGTTCCCGGCTGGCATCCTGCAGCCGCCGATGTTTGGTCGCAATGTCGCTCGTGCCATAAACTACGGCGCAATCGGTATGGTGATGGGCCATGAAGTGACGCACGGCTTCGACGACGAAGGCCGTCAGTTTGATGCCGATGGCAACTTGCGCGACTGGTGGACGCAAGCGGTCAACACCGAGTTCAACCGGCGTGCTCAGTGTGTCGTCGAGCAGTACAACGGCTACAAGCCACTTCCCGACGCAAGCATCGATGGCAAGCTCACGCTCGGGGAGAACATTGCCGACCTCGGTGGTCTGAAGCTTGCTCTGTTGGCGTATCGGGCGGCGCAGAAAGCGCAGCCGGTGGCGACGAAAGGCAGCTTCAGCGATGACCAGCTCTTCTTCCTGGGAATGGCGCAGGCCTGGTGCGAAAAGCGGCGCCCTGAGTACTCACGGCTGCTCATCAATGTGGACCCGCACTCTCCCGCGGAATTCCGTGTCAACGGTCCGCTCTCAAACATGACTGACTTTGCGACAGCGTGGAAGTGTGGTCCGACGGCGAAGATGGTTCGCAAGAACCAGTGCCAGGTGTGGTAGCAGGCTGTGCAGCTTCTTCCTCGGCTCCTCGTCGCAGCTACCGTTGCGGTCGCCGTTTGGGAAAGCTGGGTGTCACTCAGGCCACGTCGGATTGCTGACAGCGATGTTCGAGCTGTGACGCAAGCGGCTCGCGCGGCGTATCAGGCCGGGGCGCTCGTTGCCGTTTCACCCGACTGGCTGTCACCGCTCATCCGACGAGAACTGGGCGACCTGATGCCGCTTTCTCATCTGGGCCGAGCCGATGGGAAGCGGTTTGCGCAGATCCTTGAAATCTCTCTTCCGCCGCATCACGCCCAAGACGTGCTCGGGTTGCGCAGCAACGGAGAACAGCGCTTTGGCTCGCTGCGGCTGGCCCACTATCAGCAGCAGCCGGTCGCGGTGAGCTACGACCTCGACGAGCATTTCCTGGACGCAACCGTAAGTCAGCGGCCGAGCACAGACGGGGCAAGCGAGGTTCCTTGCCTTTGGTCGGGTCCGTTGCCGACGCCACAGCCAACACCCGGTCCGCTTGGCGGCTTTGCCTGCGGGACCGGGCGAGTCGAGCTTCGCACGATGGAGATTGACTATCAGCCTCGACGCGGCATTGTGTCCGAACTGGTGCAGGGACAGCGAACGCTCTTGCGTTATTCGATTCCCGATGCAGAGTGGCGAGGCAGCACGCTCCACCTGTGGCTTGGCTTGCATGACTACCACCAGCGCAAACAAGCCATTGGCCCGGTTGAGGTGGTGGTGGACCTGAACGATGGCGCCGCGCGCGTGCCGCTAACAGTTGAGGTCGCCCAGGGTTTTGAGCCACATCAAATTGCGCTGCCTGTCGCGAGCGGCGACGTGCATCACCTGCGGATCGAGCTTTTTGCGGCAAGCGCAGCCCATCACTTGGTGGGTCTTCACGGGGAACTGCGACGATGAGCGAGGCTTCCACGCAGCGTGCGAGAGCTTGGCCCAACGTGATGCTGGCGCTGGCTCTCTTTCTCGCTACCACCGTGCTGCTGCAGCTTGCGAGTCGGCGTGAGGGCTTTGCTCGCGACGAAGGGTATTACTTTCACGCGGCAGAGCAGCACGCCGCGTACTACGAGGAGCTGGTCACAAGGCTCGGGCGGGGCGAGGGCAGGGCGCTTACCGACCGCGGCCTTATCGACCGCTATTTTTCCTACAACAATGAACATCCTCCGTTGCTAAAGACGCTGTTTGGCCTGTCTTGGCGGGTGTTGCATCGCTGCAACTGCCCGTCGGAAGCAGGCCAGCACGCGCTGCCCTATGCGAAGCGACATCTCACAATCGGTCTGCTGAAGAACGGAGAGGCGATGCGACTGCCAGCGCATATCCTGGCTGGGGCGCTCGTCGCTGCGGTGTATCTATTGGGGCGGCGGGTGTTCGGCCTCCCCGGAGCCCTGGTGGCCGCCGGGCTGACGATCCTGGCGCCGCGGCACTTTTATCACGCAGAGCTGTCTTGTTTTGACGCGCCCGTGACGGCGATGCTGGGTGTGACGACGTGGGCCTATGTGCGTGCCCAGCAGACACTGCGCTGGCGCTGGGCGCTGCTATCCGGCGTGCTGTTTGGGCTGGCTCTGTCGACCAAGCACAATGCGTTCTTTCTCCCGCCGCTTTTGCTTGGACATGCGCTTTGGCTTCGCCGCGGGCTTCTTCGCGGGGACGGTTCGGTGTCTCGTCGCTGGGTTCGCTATCTGTTTCAGCCCTGGGCGGTGGCTATGGCGACGGTGGGGCCTGTCGTCTATCTGCTCTCGTGGCCGTATCTGTGGTTTGACACGGTGCGACGCTTCTCGTTCTACGTGAAGTTTCACCTGCACCACGTGCACTACAACATCGAGTACCTCGGACAGAACTTCAATCGACCGCCGTACCCGTGGCACTACGTCCCGGTGATGACGCTGATGACGCTGCCGGTGGTGACACTGTTTCTGTCATTTGCGGGAATCGTGCTGTGGACGCGGCGCCGTTCTGACGTCGAGATTCCGCCACCGGCCGGAGAGCATCCGGCGGGCGAACGACCACTCGTGCTGCTGTCGGCACTGTGGCCGATGCTCATCATCATGCGTCCCGGGACGCCGATTTTTGGCGCAGAGAAGCACTGGTTGCCGTCGGTTCCGTTCTTGGCGCTGCTGGCTGGGGCGGCGGTGGCGTATCTGGTTCGGCAGCTCAGCGGTTCCGTCC
>CAYTGC010000071.1:0-20427 GCA_964437195.1 uncultured Myxococcales bacterium
ACACCAGCCGAATGTCGTCTAGGTCGCCGACAACCAAGCTATCCGACGGAGAACCGAACGGAGTTTCGAGTTTCTCTTCGTGTACTCCGGTCAGTCCCGACAGTTCATAGAGGCCAGAGCCTCCAATCACGCCAATCACTCTTCGCGCTGACATAGCGGGGCGCTTCTAGCACAAAGCGAAAAGCCAGGTCAACGGAAGCTGCGCGGCTTTCCTGACGAGTGTGGCAGAATGCGGACATGACTACTCAACAGACGCCTGGCGGCGGGCCGACGAGAGACAAAGTGGCGGTGCAAGCGCTGCGTCCGGCCCCAGTTGGCTGTGATCTCGACGGTCTCGCGGAAGAAGCAAGTGAGCTGGTTCGGGCCCTGCAACGGGAGATCTGTGCGGCAGTCGCGCGCGTCGATGGACAGGCCGAGTTCCAGTTTGATAGCTGGCAGCGTCCAGGGGGCGGTGGTGGTCTGACGGGCGTGCTCTGTGATGGGGCCATTTTTGAAAAAGCGGGTGTCAATACGTCGGTGGTGCACGGTGAGCTGACGCCCGAAATGCAGAGCGCGTTGCCGGGCGACGGCGCAAGCTTTTTTGCCACCGGGGTTTCGCTTGTGATTCATCCCCAAAATCCTTACGTACCGACGACACACGCCAACTTCCGTTTTTTGCGTCGCGGTCGAACGGCCTGGTTCGGTGGTGGTGCGGATCTCACGCCCTACTATCCGCTTGTCGAGGACGCTGCGCATTTTCATCGCGTCTTTGCCGAGGTGTGTGACAAGCACGACCCCGACTACTACCCACGGTTTAAGGCCTGGTGTGACGAGTATTTCTACTTGCGTCACCGTCAAGAAATGCGTGGTGTGGGCGGCATTTTTTTTGACTACTTGCAAGCCGACCTTCCGATGGTACAGAGCTTCTGGCGCGACGCTGCCGCTGCGTTCTTATCGGCGTATCTACCCATTGTCGAGCGGCGCAAGGACCAGTCCTTTGGCGAAAAGCAGCGTCGATTTCAGCTCTACCGACGCGGGCGATATGTTGAGTTCAACTTGCTCTACGACCGCGGGACGGTGTTCGGGTTGCGCACGGACGGGCGCGTTGAGTCGATCCTCATGTCCCTGCCTCCGCTGGTTCGCTGGGACTACGACTTTCGGCCCGAGCCGGGCAGTGAGGAAGCCCGTTTGGCCGAATTTCTGCGCCCTCGAGACTATCTTCGTGAAGTGGGTGTTCGATGAAAAAGCTCGGGCTGACGACGTGGATCATCATTGCGCTGTTCACGGGGGCTCTCCTCGGCGCGTACTTGGGGGGACATTTGGGGTCTTCCCTGGTTCCACCTGCGTGGTTGCCGAAAGCGACGTCGCTGGAATGGATGTCCAAGACTTTCATTCGGCTCATCAAGATGCTGGTGTCGCCGATCATTTTTTCGACGCTGGTCGTCGGTCTGGCCGGGGCTGGCGAGAAGCACATCGGGCGACTGCTGATAAAAGCCCTGTTGTGGTTTTGGCTGGCGACAGCGGTGGCACTGGTCGTCGGTCTGGGCGTGGCCAATACGCTCAAGCCAGGGCTTGGAGCCGTCGGTGGAAACGGCAGCTTTCCGACTCCGGCGAGCAAGCCTTTTTATGAACAAGTGGTTCCGACGAGCATCATCGATGCGATGGCGCAGAACGCCATCCTTCAGATCGTGTTCTTCTCCCTGCTGTTCGCGATGGCGCTAGTGGCCATTGGGGATCGCGGCAAGCCGGTGCTGGCGGTGCTTCGGGGCGTCGCGGATGCAATGTTCAAAATCACCGAGTATGTGATGCGCTTTGCTCCCTTTGGCGTGTTTGCGGCCATGGTGGTTGCCGTCGGAACGCAGGGTCCGGGCGTGATGTTGCAGCTCGGCAAGCTGGTCCTGTGTCTGTACCTGGCGCTGCTGTGCTTTGTGACGCTGCTGCTGCTGGGGGTGAAGCTGGTCACTGGGGCGCGGCTTGGGCTCGTTCTGCGCGAGCTGCGTGAGCCGCTCCTGTTGGCTTTTTCGACCACCAGTTCCGAATCGGCGCTTCCGAAAGCGATTTCGACGATGGAACGACTTGGGGTTCCATCGCATATCGTTGGCTTTGTGCTGCCGGCGGGTTATAGCTTCAATCTCGACGGCTCGACGCTGTATTTGGCCTTGGCCTCGCTGTTCATTGCGCAAGCAACCGGCAAGTATCTGTCTCCGGGCACACAGATTGAAATGATGCTCACGCTGCTGGTCGCGTCGAAAGGTGTGGCGGCGGTGCCACGCGCCTCGCTGGTCGTGCTGGCTTCGACGTGCGCGGCGTACGGGCTCAAAGTCGAGTGGATTGCGACCATTCTGGGCGTCGATGCGGTGATGGACATGGCGCGGACGATGGTCAATGTGCTGGGCAACTGCATGGCCTCGATCGTCGTCGGCAAGTGGGAAAAAGCGATTCCCAAAGACGCTCCGCTGAATACTGGGATTTTGCCCCAATCCCACTCGTCGTCGAGCGCTTGAGATGATGGCCCGGCTTCGATACCGTGTTGCTATGCGAAAACAGATGCCAGGACAGTGGGGGCTGCTCCTGCTCTTGCTGTTTGGTCTTTGGCCGGTCACGTCCTTGGCCAAGCCGCCACCGACGATTGCGGTCATGCCGTTTCGAGACTTGACCGGAAAGGCCAAGCCGCACGTTGGAGAAGCGATCCGGGAGGTCGTTGCCTCGGATCTCAAAAACCTGTCCGGGGTTCGCGTTGTAGAGCGTGGCAGCCTCGACAAGATCCTCAAAGAGATGCGGCTGCAGACGAACCTCAAGGAAATCGAGGACGACACTGCAGCAAAGCTCGGCAAAGTCGTTGGTGCGTCGGTGATGCTGATTGGCGCTTACCAAGAGGAGTCGCAGATGATGCGGCTCACGGCGCGATTTGTCCGCGTCGAGACAAGCGAGGTCATCGGCAGCGCCAAGGTCGACGGCAGCATCAAGCAGTTTTTCCGTCTGCAAGACCGAGTCACCGCAGAGCTTCTGCGATCGTCCGGCATGCCGGAGTTGGCGCGCAAAGTCGTGACGGGATCCGAGACGAGGCCAGACCTCAAGGCGATGGAGGCGCTGGATCTGTACGGGCAAGCCGTGATGGCGGAAAACGACGAACAGAGGCTGGTGCTGCTTTCATCGGCAGTGGCGTTCGATCAGAACTTTTCCTATGCGGTGAAGGATCTGGCGGCGCTCGAAGAACGGATTCGCAAGTATCAGGCTGAACAGAAGCGAATCACCGACGAAAAGCTTGTTAGTTTGCGCAAGGACTTGGTTGCCACAACGGATCGCGAAAAGATCGATGCGCTGACATATCAGCTGTTGAGACTGCTTCAGTCTTCTCGGCGCTACCGTACGCTGCAGCGCGAGGCGCGACAGTATCTCGATGGACTGCCGCCGGGGCCGGTGTCGGTGCGCTATTTCGATGATTCGTCGGTCATGCTGGTGACGACCAACATGTTGCTGCGCGACTGGGATTCGGTGCTCCGCGATGGTGAGACTTTCATGCGACGGGCACCGAGCAGCACGATGTTCGAGTCGGTGCGGCAGATGGTCATGCAGGCGATCGAGAACAAGCGACTGGCAGATGAGGGAAAGCAGTCGCTGTCGGCCTACTTGCAGAAGTATCCCAACCTGGTGGGCTGGGACCTGTGCACGCTGGCGTCGGTCTATTCGTCGCACCGTCAGTACAAAGAGGCGCAGCGGCTGTTCGACGCGTGTCACAGGGTCAGCGACAAGCCATCGGTGCAGAACCTGCAAGCGGTGCTGGTTTCAGACATGATGCTGGGCGACTACGCGGCGATGCAGCGCCACATCGACGAAGCAGAGAAGCTGGATCCGTCGGCGGCGCGCTCGATGCGGAACTCATACGCGCTGCAGATGCCAGCGGACTAAGGAGGAGCAGAGGATGAGACGCTATCTACTTGCTCTGCTCCTGCCTTGGCTGGTTGCTGCGGACGGTGAGCCTGTCGATGAAGCCAAGGCGATTGTTGCCGAGCGCGATCAGCTCATCGAGAAGATTGTCCGCGGCGAAGACTTCGATAGGAGCGTCGCCCGCTTTGGTGAACTGCGGAAGCGATTCGAGACACTGTCGGCGGCCAAGCAGATTTCGGCTTCCAAAGATGCGGCCAGCAGCACGCGTGCCCGCGAGCGGTGGAATCTGTACTTGCGGACGGCCGATTTTCGCGTTGGTGAGCAGTGTGCGCTATCGGTCGATCCGAAGAATCGTCGCAAGGGGCCTGGCTACGAGCTCTTCCGCGCCGAGCACGGCAAGATCATTGCCAAAAAGATCGTCAAACTACCGGCCAAGACAGGATTCGACGAGGAAGAGTCCATCGAGACCTTCCAGGTTGCGGCACAGACGGGGGCTCTGGCCTTTGGGGCCAAAGAAGCGCGCACGCCCGACGGCAAGCCATTCACCGGCAACGTTGGCGACTATGTCCTTCTGTGCTTTGCGAGCGTTTCTTCGCACGGATCGGGTAGCTATCTGCCGCCGGAGTTTCGCGACAAAGTGATCGGGTCTGGTTTTGTGGCGCGCATCAAGGGACCGCCCAAGATCGTCAGCAAGGCCAAGTGGAATCCTCTTCATCTCGTCGGACTGTCGACATTGCGGTCTGTTGCGCAGAACGGGCGCTGGCCGCTAGAGGAAGACATTCCGGTGCTGAGCCATCTGATCGTCGACAAAGAGCTTGGGAATGGACGGTTCGAAATTCGACTCGACTCGGCCAGTCACCTCGGACGTCCGTCGCAGTTCACCTTCCTCCTCGATGTGCCAAGCGGTGTTGCGAACCGAGAGCGGCTGGGCGCGGGCGAGCCGTTTTGGGCGATCATGACGCATCCCGTCATTGACAAGCAGCTCCGCAAGCTCATCCTCACCGCCGAGGACATCGAGCCCATGTACGTCGAAGGTCTGGATGATCCGAAATAGCCGCGGCCTTCCGCTTTCCTGTATAGTCGCCCGTCGCGATTTTTCCCGCATACCCTGAGCAATATCGACCATGCATCGCATTACCTTTGAGCCCCAGAGCAAGACCATCGAATGTGGCCCCGATGAGACGGCGTTTGTCGCGGCTCGGCGGGCGGGTCTCTTCATCCCGACGGCGTGCGTGGGTCGTGGCTCTTGCGGACTGTGTCGCGTCAAAGTGCTCAGCGGCGAGGAGTTCTTGCCGCCCGTCAGCAAAGCGGAGAAGTTTCATCTCGGCAACACCTACTTCATCACCAAGCTGCGGCTGTCTTGTCAACTGACGGTGAGCGGTGATGTCACGGTGCAAATTCCCGACGCTGTTGGGAAGAAGCTACCCATCAAATAGCCTCTTGGTCGTGATGTACGGACATGAAAAAAGCCGATCTGGTGAGTCTGCTCGCCAACAAGCACAAGCTGCCTCGGAACAAAACCCAGGACGTCGTAGAGGACTTGTTCGCGGAGCTTGCGCAAGCACTCGAACGCGGGGAACTCATTGATTTGCGCGGCTTTGGCACGTTCAGCGTGCGGGTGGCCAAACAGCGCCTCGGTCGCAACCTGCACACAGGTGGGACAGTTTCGATTCCCTCACGCCGGATGCCGTCCTTCCGTCCCGGCAAGGAGCTTTTGGCGCGGTGTAACGCGGGCGCACAAGGAGAGGAAAGTTCCGACGAGAACCTACCGCCGGAAAGGCCAAATGGTCCGCTTTCCCGAAGAGCCGAGTCAGTTTCCAAAACTCTGTGATAGAGTAGTCAGGTGGCCAAGTTAGGTCCCGGCGCAAAGGTCGGGGATCAGTTTCACCTGATACGGAAGATTGGTGAGGGCGGTTGTGGCGAGGTTTTCCTTGCTGAGCAGACCACTCTCGGACGACATACCGTCGTCAAGCTGATGCATCCAGAGCTCTCGCGCGATGCTTCCTACGTTGAGCGTTTCCGACGGGAAGCTCGCCTGGCGGCTCGGCTTATCCACCACCATACTGCGGCGATCTACGCATTTGGCGAGACCCCAGACAAGGTGTTGTGGATTGCGATGGAATACATCGAGGGGGAGAGCCTGCACAACGTGCTGGCTCGTGAGTCGCCGCGGCAGATCGCCGAGCTGCTCAACCCAGTTGCCGATGTGCTCGATCGTGCAGCGTCGATGGGAATTATTCACCGCGACGTCAAGCCGGACAACATCATGGTTGCACCGGACGGTGATGGGCGACGAGCTGTGCTCCTGGACTTCGGTCTGGCCCGTCCGATGGAGGACAACGACAAGCTGACTGCCGTTGGTGTTGCCGTGGGTTCCCCGACCTACATGAGTCCCGAACAGGTCTTCGGTCCGACGGTGGATGCGGCCACGGATCGCTACGCACTTGGTGTCATCCTCTACATCGCGGTTGCCAAGCGGCCTCCGTTTAAGCATGAAGATCGAGTTCAGCTGGTGCTTATGCACAAGCGCAATCCGGTGCCGGCTCTCAACAGCTTTGTGCCGAGCATTCCGGCGGGACATCCGCTCGATCAGTTTTTCCAAAAGGCCATGGCAAAGCAGCCGGGAGAGCGTTTTCCGTCTGCCCGCACCTATGTTGAAGAGTTTGTGAGGGCGATGGATGCGCATCCGCTGCCGATTTTCGGTGAGACCGGACGCGCTTCGACCAGTGGACTTCGTCAGGCTGAGCACAAGCCTGCATCGCCGCCACCACCGGCACAACCACCGGCTCCGCCGCCACCACCGCCTCGTCGTCCTGGTGCGCCACCACCCCCGGTTCCAGGCCCGATTCGCGCGACGCAACCTCCTGCGGCTGCTGCGGCTCACCTCGGCAAAATCGAGCCAATCCAACCAGCAGGACAGGCACTGCGTACGACGATGCCTGCCATGTCGGCCGTTGACGTGTCGGCGCGGCCAGAGTCACCAGCGCGCACCGAGCCTGCCAATGCGCGGAGCATCGAAGGTTGGGGGGCACGCAAAGCTGCCCCAGCGGCTGCGGCGTCGGCTCCAGCGGCAGCCCCGGCTCCGGCCCCGGCGGAAGCCGCAAACTCTGCCCAAGGGCACCTTCGACTTCTTGCTTTCGTCGGCAATTCTGGTGAAGCGATCGACATCCTATCGGCGCAGCAGGTGTTGCTTGGCAAGCACCGCGACTGCGACATCGTCTGTCGGGCTTTTCCATCGCCAGACAATGACTCGATTACACACGGAGTCAGTCGCCAGCACGCGCGCCTCATCGTCGTGAACGGCAAGCTCCTCATCGAAGATCTGCGCAGCCTGAACGGCACGTTTGTCGACGATCGACGCTTGGCTCTCGGGACGCAAGTCTCACTGTCCGATGGGCAACTGATCCGGCTTGGTCCGGTGCTGACGCTGGAAATCCGTCTCCTTCGCGGGGGCGCGGCGATCTTGCGTCGGGTCGATGAGTATCACGGGAACTTCCCGGCGACACTGATCGTCTGGAAAGAGTTCGCAGTCGGTGACCCTGTGATTGGTCTGGTGCCACCGAGCGCCGATTCCGCCGTGCGTTGGGGATCGATCCGCACGCACGGAGACGGCCATGAGCTGTGGTGGTACGGGCCGCAGGCTGTTCTGTGGCAGCGCGGTGGCCGGAGCATCAGCGGTGCGCAGGCGATCCTGCCAGGCGACCGACTCACGCTCGGGGCGACGACGATCGAGTGGGATGAAGGCCAAAA
This sequence comes from uncultured Myxococcales bacterium, assembly GCA_964437195.1. Classification (GTDB taxonomy): domain Bacteria; phylum Myxococcota_A; class Polyangia; order Palsa-1104; family JAEUJZ01; genus JAEUKA01. The sequence continues at coordinate 7,618 of CAYTGC010000071.1, forward strand.
GCCCGGACTGACCTAGCCGCGCAGCTCAGCTCAGTCCTTGTAGCGGGCCAGTGCCGTCGTCTCCGAACTTGCTGTTTGGAACGCCGACGGCATTGAGAATGCTCGTGTACAGGTTCGCAAGCGGTTCCTCTCTACGGATGTGGCGCCCAGGCTTTACTGCCCCACCGAGTCGTCCCGCCAGCAGCACGGGCAGATCGGTATGGCCGTGGGAGTTTCCGTCCGCAATCTCGCTCGAGAACATCACCAAACAGTTGTCGAGCAAGGAACTCCCATCGCGCTCAGTCACCGACTTGAGCTTCTGGAGTAGATAGCCAAACTGCTCGATTTCCCAGGCATCGATGATCTGAAGCTGCGCCTGGATCGCTGGATCGCCTCGGTGATGCGATAGCTCATGATGTGCGCCGCTTACACCCGGCAAAAATCCAAACGAGCGATTCGATCCACCGTTGCCAAGCATGAACGTCATTACCCGCGTCAGATCGCAGCGCAGTCCGAGCACCATCAGATCACTCATGGCTTTGAGCTGCTCCCCAAGTCGCACGTCATCCGCTGGTGGCAGTGGTGTATCGCAGCCTGTGCTCATGGTCTGAAGCCGCTGTTCCACATCGCGAACAGAGTGCAGGTATTCATCAAGCTTGTCGCGATCACTCCGCCCCAGCTTGCCTCGCAGACTGGTCGCATCTTTGCGAACAAAATCGAGCACACTCTGCCGATGACGGAATCGTTTTTCCGCGACTCCCGGACCTTGGGCACTGTCTTGAAACAGCAGGTCGAACAGAAGCTGCGGGCCGAAGATCTTCGCGAGCGGCGTTTTCGGGCCAATCCACGAAATGTTCTGGCTGTACGCGCAGGAATAGCCGGAATCACAGCCACCCACGGAAGCGCCTCCTTCCAATCCCGTCGGAAGTGAAGCGAAGCGGGTTCCCATCCCAAGCTTCTGTGCGGCCAGTTGATCCACAGAGATGCCCAGCCGCACTTCTGTCTCGCTTTTGTTGGCGTGCGCGCAGGTCAAAAATGCGCTGGTTCCGCCCGCGTGATCCCCTGCGCCATCGGGTCGTGCGGGCAAGTTCCGCAGTCCAGACACAACCAGAAACTCACTTCGCAGCGACTCGATCGGCTTCAGAATCGGCGGCGTTGCGAAGTCCGTCCCTTCCTTTTGCGGAGTCCATGCAGGCATGTGCATTCCGTTGGGAACAAAGTAAAAGAGGAGCCGCTGTGGCACTTTCTCGACGGCCTGTGCTGATCTGGGAAGCAGGCTTTCCAAAAACGGAAGCGCAAGCAGAGTACTTCCGCTGCGGAGAAACTGCCGACGGTTCGGCGCAAAGTTTGGCGAGGTCATGGTGCGACTCCTTCTGCGGATTCGGGTTCACCGCGTCGAGCCCGAAATGCATCTGACTTCACAATCGACAGCATGAGCTGACGTAGCGCGCCACCTGTTTCGCGCAGCTCTTCTGTGTGTTTCAGGATGTCTCTCTCATCCGCGTCCGTGGCCGCTCGTCCCGTCGCATACGTGAAGAGCTTGAGCGTGACACAACGCATAAAGCGGGGATCTTGGGTGAGCAGATCGGCGAGCTGCGCGTTGTCTGAAAACACCGCGCCACTTGGTAGTTCTCCGGTCGCATCGATCGGAATCCCATCATCGCTCTGTCTGAATGCACCAACCGCATCAAATGACTCCAGACCAAATCCAATCGGGTCCATGAGTCGATGACAGCCTGCACACTCTGGATTCTGTCGGTGGGCCTCCAGCCGCTTGCGCAGACTTCCGCTGCTCATGGTTGTGGAAAGATCCGTTGATACTCCCGGAGGCGGCGGTGCAGGTGGAGAACACAGGAGCTGTTCCAGAATCCACTTGCCGCGCTTGACCGGCGATGTTCGTCCCGGATAGGAGGTCATCGTAAGGACACTCCCTTGGGTCAGAAGCCCTCGTCGAGGAGTGCCAAGAAGCGTGGTTGATTCCCACGCAACATCAGGGGCCGGTCCATCGATTCCGTAGTGCTTCGCCAGCGCTGGAGACAGATACGTCATCGGCTCGATAAGGAGTCGATTGAGCGTCAACTTGCGGCTTCCCAAGAGGGGCAGGAACTCCCGCAAAAAGAGGAATGTCTCCTGCTTCATATCTGCACGAAGGCTGTCATTCCAGCCTGGGAAGCGCTTGCCATCTGGAACCACACCGTCGATCATTCCGATCTGAAGCCACTGACCGGCAAATCGTTCTAGCAGTGCTTCCGCCTTCGGATCTTCCAGCATCCGAGCCAGCTGCGCAGAAAGAACGCCCTCATCTTGGTTTAGGGCAGACTGCTCAGCGAGTCGCAGCAGCTCGTCATCGGGCATGCTGCTCCACAGAAAGTAGGACAGCCGCGATGCGAGCTCAAAGTCATTCAGCCGATGCGGACTTAGCGACGCTGGATCCTGATCCAGCTCGACACGGTAGAGAAAGCGCGGAGACAGAAGTACCGCCAACAGGGCAGGGCGCATTCCCGACAGGAAGTCATCACCTGCCCGCCAGGCCTCTTCCGCAAGACTACGAAGCGCGATCACCTCGTCAAGGCTGACGGAACGACGGAATGCACGACGCGCGAGTCGGGCCAAAATGTCGTCCGCGCAGCGCTGCCATTCGGACGTTTCCGAAGTATTCGGAGTGCAGGTGATGACACGTTTCCGCAAGGAATTTTCTGGGCTTGCACCGACGGGACCGTGGACGCGGAACCAGAAGAGTCCCAGGTTGCGATCCAGGGTTTTTTTCGGATCTGGATCCGGCGCATACAGATCGTTGGCGAAGCCAAAGCTCAGCATGTGTGTTCCGGCGGTCAGTGGTATCTCGACCTGGATCAGCTCGGGAGATGCTTCCACCGCGCGCACAGCCACCGTTTTTGCTAGCACTCCATCGACGGAAATCGTCAGCTGCGCGGGATCGGGCGGCGCTTGCTCGCCAAAGGCACTTGCAGAGACGGTGTAGTTGTTGGTTGTTGGTACTTCGATGCGAATCGGAATCTGGGAATTGCTCGCAAAGAAGATGTGATTCCGCCTTCGGTAACGGACCTCAACGTCTCCCACTTGCAGGGTCTTGCTCAGCGGAAAGCCATCGGGCCGTAGCACCTCATCGACCAGCGACTCGGCAGCGCGGAGATAGCGTTCGACATGGGTTGCCGACACGCTCAGCACTTGCGCGACGTTGTCAAATCCGTAGCCGATGTCGTCTGCCGGAAACTGCTGCGCCGGACGCTGGCTGGTTCCAAACAGATCACGCACAGTATTGTTGTACTCGTCGCGATTCAGTCTGTGCAGCGTCACGCGTCCGGGGTCAACCACCGCTTCGTTGGGTTCACAAGCGACAAGCTGTGTCACTGCGCCCAGGACCAGTGCGAGCTTTGTCTGTCGCGCGCCGCGCCGAGTCGACATCTTCGGAACCTCCGTGGGGAGGCTGTACCGCGGATGCAGCGCCGCTGGCAAGACCCGGCTTACTGCAAAGGTGGCTGCGGCCTCGCCAGGGAAGCGGAGAGGTGCGGCGCACCCCCGTGCTGAAGTTCTCGACGGAAAACTGCATTGTATGTGCGCAGGGACTGCCGCTGCCGCTTGCGATATTCCAGCAGCGCATCGTACTGCGCTTTGTAAGACGAACACCCGAGCCGCTTCCGTTCGCCCGGATCAACGCGCAGGTCATAGGCCCAGCACGCGCCATCTCGGAAGGAGACTTGGAGCTTCACCTGTTCTTCGCTGATCGAGGACGAAGTATCTTCATTGCCATATAAGAAAATGTATTTGCGCCGGAAACGATCTTGGAACAAGGACTCGCCTTGCAAAAGCTGTGGATCATAGGACCGTCCCAGCGCATCGAGCAGCGTTGGCAGCACATCGACATGACTGGTTGGTTCGGTGATCATGCGTGGTGGAAATAGCTGCGGATGCAGAATGAGCGCTGGTGTACGATAGTTTTCGTTAAAACTCTGACGGGAATGCGTGTAGTTGTGTGGGTGTTGGCCAAACGCTTCTCCGTGATCACCTATGATTACAAAAATGGTTTTATCAATCAGTTCAAGTTCGGTCGCTTTCTTGAAGATTCGTTCGATTTGCTTGTCAAGATAATGCAGATTATTTAGGTATAAATGGAGTGCCTTCGTCGGTGGCGTGACGTGAGATTCGGGACCGTAATCAGGATAAGGCCAGTGTGCCAAAAATGAGTAGTAGACGGCCACAAATGGATCTGGCTTCGAGGCCGCGGTCGAGAGTTTTTGCAAGAAAGTGGCGACCGACTCGGCTTCATCGCGTGCGTGTGATCGTCCACCAGGGGCGATTTTTCGATTTGGCAGGTTGTAATATCCCCACAGCTCTGTGAAGCCACTGTGGATCAGATAATTGTGAGGAAAATACCAGTCAAGCGATGCCGGTGTGACCAGGAATCGTTGATAAGTTGCGCCTAAATAAGTAGTAAGAGACGGTAGATAAATGTCTCTTTTGACGTCCCAGATAGCGACTTCTGGCATCACATAGAGTCCGGACAGAAGTGAGAAAATTCCGCGTGGACTAGAGTTCCCTGCTGAATAGTGATTGCTGAGAAAGAGACCCTTCTCTGTCAGAGATCGCAGAAATGGCATCGCCTGTTTTCCGTTCGGCAGCGGCGACAGCGCATTTTCTGCCCCCGTGCTCTCTAGGATCAGGATGACGACATTGAGCTGCCCACTTCCCGACGGTTTTTGTTTCTTGATCGGTCGTTCGGTCGCGCCATAGGCAAACATTGAGTCGGTCAGTGCCATCTGCGGACGTGGCGTTCCTGCCGCGGCTGACACTTGCGGCTCTTCCTCTGCAGCAGGCGAGTCAGGAATCTCTTCGCCTGGAGGCGCTCCTTCGCCAACCGGTCCGTCTCCTGCCTCCGAGGTTTTGCTCCGGGTTGCCGCATTGGCGATTCCAACACCGACGTGGGCGAGCGTGGCATGTGGTCGTCGTGAAGACAGAAGCTCGGTGGCGAGAAATCCGAGCGGGTGGTGCAAAATCGCCGTTTGGATGGGGGCTGCCGGTACGCGGACGGCCCAGGTGAACAGCGCTATCGTCAGCACTCCGACTGATGCCAGGAACGCAATCTGTAGCAGCCGATGCACTCGCAGCGCCAGCCACGACAGCCAGAAGCCGAGCAGCGGCACCACCAGGTACGGCAGCTCGTTTTTCGGAAGCAGCGACCATGACTCGCGAATCGCAGCCGGGTCGAGCGACTCTCGCAGCAGCTCGAGGGTAAGGCCAGACCGCATCGCGAGCAGCGTTCCGTGCTGCGCTTGCAGCAGCATTCCGAGCAGCAAAAGCAGCACGCTCATCAGAAGCAGTCCACCTGCGCGCAGCCAGCGCGATCGACCGAGCGGCAGGAGCCCGATCACCACGAGCCACGTCAGCGCAGCCACCGACACGCCCAGCATCGCATCGCTCCCAAGCTGCCGATAAAGCTCCGCTTGGCTGATGGGATCGTCGGCCCACTGAGTCGGATCTTGCACCGCGACCAGCAGTCGATGCCGGTAGCTAAAGGCACTGAGCAGCAGCGCGCCCAGCATGGCCAGCGCCACACTGAGTCCGGGCGGCAGCATCTTTTGTGCGCGCTCGCGAGACTGCATCGATCTTATTTTCGCCCAAAAACGCCGACAGCTACAGGGGGGCCGTACTAGCCATTGTGATCTTCGCCGGACTCGGTGTCTGGCTCGCTTCCGCGCACAACCTGGGCTGATGCTCCATCGGATGCCGCTGGGTCGTCGCCGTCGGGTCCGTCGCCAGCCGTGCTCATTACATCATCCTGTCCGTCTCCGGGCGCCTCCCGGGCTTCGACTGGATCGGCTGGGGCCGGACTTGGGGCGGCATCGGGCGGCGCGACCGGCTCTGCTTCCACCGCATCGGACACGGGCGCGGAGACGGGCTCTGCTGCGACCGCTTCAGCGGTGGGTGGGGAAGCTGGTTCCGCCGAGGGTGAATCGACGGCAGGCGTCGCAACAGGCTCGGTCGGTGCTGTGGCTGACTCAGCCTGCGCTGGTTCGGGTGCCGTCGCCAAGGCACCACGCAGCGCGTCGCTCAGGACGGCGGCTTCCCCTTGCTCGGTCCACTGCCGATACTCACCGAAGAGCCGCCAAAGGTGATCTCGATCCCGTGCGACCGAGAAGATCCGCTTTGCTACGTCGATGGCCGCGTGGTGTTCTGCTTCGGTTTCGGCCACTTGGCCCGTCCGCAGCAGCTGCCACAGAAACGCCCGGACAAAGCTGAGCAGCGATGGATTTGGCTTCGCAAGATGCGACACTGACACGATCGATTCCTCCCCCAAAAGGCCTGGCCAAGGGCTCGCCTGCGTCGAGAAGCGAACACCTCAAGCTGACTTTAGGATCGCACAGAACAACGTACGAAACGAGAGGAAATCGCGTGACTTACGCGCGGTCGCACACGGGAGGCATCGTCCCTACTTCAAGTTCGAGTCGCGGGTTGCCAGTCGGCGATCTTTTTTCTTCTGGGCGACGGGAGTTCCGGGCTCGTAGCGCGGCGGGGCCTTGGCCTTGCTGTCCCCTGCGCCGGTTGGCTTGTTTTTTCCGACGGGCTTTCGCTCACTGGCGCCGCGTGGCGTTTTCGGGGCCGCGGCCTGGGCCTTGGTCGGCTGTGGCTCTTCGGCATCGGGAACCGTGCTGAGCTTGGTTGTGAGGGCCGCAATTTGTTGCCGGAGCGACTGGACACGGGACGACTCCGGCGTACCCGCTGGCTGATTGGCGATCAGCACCGAGACGGCGGATGTCAGCGATTCAATCGCCGCGCGACTGCGCCCCTGGCTGTTTTGAATCGAGGCCCGAAGCTCGAACATCGACGCTCGTCGCGGTCCGGCACAAAGCGAGAGCGCTCGCTCGATGTGCGTCTCTGCCTGCTCGATTCGGCCTGTTTCGTAGTACAGCCTCGCCAGACGAGCAGGTGGATTGTAGTCCGTCGGCAGTATGTTCGCGCTCGCCAGCAGCATCTCTTCGGCAATGGGCCAGCGACCGAGTCGTCGATAGCCCTCGAATCGGTGGGCATCAAATGTGGCAGCAGCCACAGGCGATGGTGCCGTCGAGGCCGCCTTTTCCAAGAGTCCGAGTCGCAGCCCCGTCAGACGGTCCCCTTCGGCTTTTTCCCCGAGTGCGTCCGACAGTTCAACCATGGTTCCATAGGCATCACTGCGATCGTCCACCGACAGGTCAGCCGTCCGGTCAGCCAGGAGTTTGTCTAGATCACTTCGGAGCTGCCTGCGAAGCTTTTGCCGACGATCCACATCTTCCAGGTGATCCATGCAGTTGGCCGCATACGCCGCAAAATCCGTCGCCAGTGCGCTCTTGCCGACCTGCAAAAACGACTGATCGTAAAGCTCGGCGCAGCGCTTGTGCTGGCCGACTGACCGCAGCGCCTGAATCAGCCCGAGAAGTGCGCGTGGCCGTGAACCGGGTTCCTCCAGCGCCTCTTCATATTGCTGAATCGCTTGCTGCGCTTGTCCGGCGGCGGCCAGCACCTCGGCATTCGCTAGCTTCGGCTTCTGCTGGGTGCGCTGGCTGAGCACCGACTGCAAACGCCCCATCAGCTCTTTGGCTGACATAGCGCCCGTCCAGCGAGCGACGACTTCATCCCCGTTCTCGTTCGGCGCGATGATCAAAAATGTCGGCCAGGTTGTGATCGGAAACCGTGACAGAAAGGCCGCACTCGACGGCTCTTCGGTATCCACCGCTGCGTAGACCAGCTGGTCCGAAAGCGGCTGCAGCTGCTGGTCGGTGAACACAAAGTTGCGCATGCTGAGGCAGGTGTGACACCACAGCGCCCACGCATCGACCATCAGCAGCTTGCCTCTTTTTATCGCTTGGGCGCGTGCTGCCGCGAAGTTGTTTTCAATGAAGGGTAGTACCGACGCTGGCGCCGATGCGGCGACAGGTTTGCCCGCTGGCGCTGCTGGCGTTCGTCGGGGCGCTGTCGGCTTGGCTGCACCGTCAAGGCTCGCGCATAGGACCAAAGAAAGAGCAGATAACGTCACCAAACGACCACGAGGACGCGACAGCATGGCTCACCGTACGCCAGTCGCGTACGGCACACAATGTCCTAGTTGTCGGCGGGGTTCCTAAAACAGAGAGTCTTTGGGGTTGCTCTTCTTGAGCGACTTCAGATACGCCCGAGCGTGCTCGACGCGGTAGAGAAAACTCTCCCATTCGTCGTCGGTGACCAGCTCTCCCATGTCAGAGCGCAGCGCGGGCAGATCCAGCTGAAACAGGGACTGGGCCACCGCACGCGGGAAGCGCTCGCTCCACTTGAGCGTCTTTAGCATCAGGCGCGAGTGGCCATGTCGCTTGTCCGGTCCGAAGCTCGCGCCTTGGTCGATGAAGATCATCTCGCCGTCGGCTTCGGTCGTGTTGCCACCTGACCAACGATCAAAGTTGAGCAGCAAGTAATCAAACAAAAGCAGCGTGCTGATCTCCGCGACGCGCTTGTGCTTGCCGTTGGGAATCGGCTCGCCCGCCTTCAAAAGCGGTCGCCACCAGTCGGCCTGCTCCAGCTTCATGTTGCGCAGGCCCGGCACCCACTGGATGATGGCGGTCTTGACGTTGCCCTTTTCGTCGACAATCAGCTCCTGGTCCATCCGCTCGCGCAGATCTTTGGGCATGTTCGCTTGGAGCTGTTCTTTGGTGAACGTCCGCACGCACGATGGTGGGACCGACATGATTCCCAGCGCACGCGACAGCTTGAACGCGGCCACTTCGGCCTGATAGCGCGTGATCCGAAGCTGGTTCGGCTTGACCGCTGCCTGACTTCCGTCTGCCAGCGTCACCCGCAGCTTGATGGACGACCCGCCGCCGAGCGGTTTCATCGACTTGACCGGTAGTGAACACAGTCGTCCGAGCGCTTCTTCATCAAGCTCGCCGCGAAAACGCGGTCGAGGATCGACAACCGTCGGGGCTGGCTCGACGTCGGCGGGGGATGGCTCAAACGGGGGAATTTCCGAGCTGGGCGGCACAAAAAGCTTCAGCTTCCGTCGCAGCAGCGCTTCGCTCCGTGTCCCAAGCTGGACCGGAAACCCCGTCGAATTGCTCGCATGCAGGCCCGCCACCGTCGCTGGTACTCCGCCCGAAGCGCCACCTGTCTCCTGCAAGTACGCTGTCCGTACGTTGGGCGAAGAGGTCGAACGCCCCACAACGCTGAGCGAGCAGGTGAGAGCGAGGAGGATGAGTCGATAAAACTTCATTGCTGGGTTTCGCCTGCGCGTAACTCACGGTCCCTGTTGGGCCTGTACGAGAACCGATGCCAAAGGCAATGGCTCAATGATTGTAGACCACATCGTGGTAGTGCACCGAAGAAAAAGATTGGGAATTAGACTTCTAATTCAGTGATGCGGATATCTGCATATATTTACGCATAGTGTGCGATGGTGTCGTCTGAAAATAGCTGATCGTCGGAGATTGAGCCTCAGACTTCTCAATTGCGATGCACCGCAAAAGCGTCGCTTGGCGTTGCGCTCGCTCTGTCTGGCTGCGAAAAAGGGAACTCTTCTTCCCAAATTCACAAAAAGCTGGGCTCGCTAAGTGGGAAATAGTCAGACAAGTGCGCCAAAGTACGTGACAGCTCCAGATCTTCAGGTTAAGCATGACTCATGCGCACAACGGCTCGGTATTCGCTCGGTTTCGTTGTCCTGGGGCTCCTTGGCTCGTGCAATCCAGCGACGGGAAAAGTCGATGAGGATGGTCCAGCCGCACCGGACATGTCGCTGCCACCGCCGCCACCGCCGCCGAGCTGTGATGAGGGAAGGATCCGCTGCAACGCCAACCGCGACGGGACCGAGCGCTGCATGAGCAATGGCTGGCTGCCTGCCGACAAGTGCAACATTGCTGGCGGCGACGCGTGCATTGACGGCAAGTGCCTGACGCCCTGTGAACAGGTTACGCGCGGCAACGTGGGCTGCAGCTTCTACCCGACCAATCTGTGGTCGACGTCGCTGGTGGGCGACTTTGGCATCGTGGTGACCAACACGAGCGACCGACTGACTGCCGAGGTGACGCTGTCTGATTCAAGCGGCGTCGTCGAAAAGAAGAGCATCCCACCGGCAATGGGAATGCCGGGCGGTGGTGTCGCGATCTTCAGACTTGCGCACGACAAGAACAAGCTCGCCGAGACAGAGATTGCGAAGAAGGGTTTTCACCTGAAGTCGACGGCACCGGTCGCAGTCTATCAGTTTCATCCGATTGATGCAGCGACGGTATTTTCAGGGTCAGCGACGCTGCTTCTTCCAGAGCATGTGATGGCGAAGAACTACTTCGTCATGTCGTATACCTACAACGCCGAGCATATGACGTTCCCGCCGCAAGGGGCAGGGCTGCTTGCTGTGGTGGCGCTGACCGACGACACATTGGTGGAAGTGATTCCGCCCGTGGCCACGGCAAAAGGCCCTGGCATACCCGCACTCAAGGGCGGGGAGCCGGTTCGTCGTTTGCTCAAGCGCCTCGAGGTGATGGAAATCGTCCAGGCCAACAGCCGCGAGGACATCTCAGGTGCCGTGGTCAAAGCCAGCGCCCCGGTTGCCGTCTATGGTGGAGCTGGTGGCGTGACGATTCCGGCCAGCGCCGTCGGTGGAAACCACCTGGGTGTCCAGATGTTCCCGCTGGAGACTTGGGGCAAGCGCTACGTCGGTGCCAAGGTCAAGCAGCGCAACGCTTCGGACAAGGACTACTACCGCATTGTCGCCAGCGTCGATAACACCAACGTGACGCTCAAGAGCACGACGATGCTTCCGGCGGTGCGTCCGCTGAGCAAGGGCGAAATCTACGAATTTTCGACTGATTCTGATTTCGTCGTCGAGTCCGATCAGCCGATCCTTGTGTTCCAATACATGCCGGCCTGGGGAAATCTGACCGGCAAGTACGACCCCAAAGAGTTCCCCTCGGGCGTGTCGGCGCGCTGTCCCTTTGTGGGCACCGCGGATGACGTCAAGTGCCTGGGCGATGCGAACATCACGCCGCTGGTTCCCATCGAGCAATACCGTAGCGACTACATCTTCTATGTTCCACAGACGTACAGCTACGACTTCATCAATGTGACGGCTCCACCCGATGCCAAGCTGTCGCTCGACGGGCAAGCGATCACGACGCCGTTTCGCGCAATCGCCGATGGCTCACTCGGCCGGATGATCATCCGGATTGACAAACCAGGGAACCACCGAATCACCGCGACCAAGCCATTTGGGCTTCTCGGCTATGGCTATGCGTACGCGACGTCGTACTCATACGCAGGCGGCCTCAACCTCGACAAGATCAATCCCATCGAGTAGTGGCTGGGCTCGTCACGGAAGCTGGCACAGATACGGCAACTGGCTGGCGCAGTCGATGTCGTTCCACTGTGTGATCGCTTTTCCGTCGTAGAGCTGGACGCATCGCTCCTGATTCATCCAGTGGTCTGGCTGGCCGGGGCCCCAGTTTGTGTAGGTTGCTGCTTTTCCCGTCGCCCAGACATACTTCCCAAGCTCAGCAAGATCGTCGAGACCAACAAACGCTTTGCCCGCATTTGGGGCCATTCCGCGCAAAAATGAGTTGATAAAGACGCCATCTACCGTCGCGAGATACCCGCCGTGTGAGCCGCAGTCGCGCTGGGCATCTTTGCGGACAACGGGCCCTTCGCAGAACAGATATTTGGTGCCAGCAAAGCTGTCGGTGGAGCAGCCGCCGCACTTGGGCTGCATCCCCGGTGCTGACGCGGACCAGTTTCCACCCGGGCTGTACGTCTGCCACAAGGGACCCCAGACGCCGTTGCGCTGGAACCCGAGCTGTGGGTCCATCCCATAACCATTCGAGAGCTGAAACGAAAACGTCTTGCCGTTGACGCTTTGGGCCGTCGCTGGGAAGTCCGCTGCATGTCCGCTACCCAGCGCAAACGTCAGGGCGCCGCTTTCTATCGCCGTCATTAACTTCGCGGCTGCCTGCTGAAAATCCGTCCGATCGGCTGCTGGCACTTGCGCTTCCGCGTTCTTGGTCAGAACTCGGTACAGTCCGACAAGCTGCTGGTACGACGGAAGCTCGCCACCAAACTGCCGAATCAGGGTCATCTCGGTGATCCCCGATTCACCGTAGGCATTGACCTCCAGCCACATCGCGTAGCCCAGCCCATAGATGTAGGCACCTTTGCTGGAAACCTGAACCTTGCCCGTTGCTGGATCGAGGAGCTGGATTTCTTGAATCCGGTTTGTATTCCCTTTCACCTTCACGATGTCGGGGATCTGGCTCTTCTGCGCTGCAAAGTCGAGCTGATCCATGCCTCGTGTCACCTTCCCATCGGTGGTGACAAACGCGACATCAGAACGTGAAAAGGCCCGACCGAACGCTTCGCTGAAGCGATCGCGCCAACTGCACGGCTTTGCTGGAATGATCGCCAAGTCAGGCGGTGGTGGCAGCGTCGCCAAGTCGGCTGGATCCACGCTCATTGCCTGATCGGGCTGAGCCACTTCAAGGTCGGGTCGCACGTCGTCGACATCGACGGGATGGTCCGGAATGCACGATGAAAACGTGAAGCCAAAGAGGGCGATAGCGACGCCGCGTGTATGGCCAGGCAACGTCCAAAAAGAACAGCGATCGTGTTTTCGGGGGGCAATCATGGCGACAATGTAGACCTCCGCTTTGCAGCTCCCAATCCAGAAATTGTGCACGCTGATTCACACTTGGAATTGAGACACCAGAATCTCGATCGATTTTGTCCTGTTCGACTGCGAAACAGTTCTTGCACGCCGCAGGACTGTGCTACAAGTAGCACAGGTCCTATGCCTCGGTTTCATCTCTGCGTCGCTGCCCTCTGTGTGCCGCTGCG
>CAYTGC010000072.1:0-4918 GCA_964437195.1 uncultured Myxococcales bacterium
TGACTGGACCGCAGCCTACGCTATCGTCCCCGGCCGTGAACGCAAACGGCATAGTAGAGCCCTCTTCTCGAGGGCCGGTTCTGGTTACTGGTGGCACGGGTTTTCTCGGTGAACATCTGCTGCGGGCGTTGCGGGGCCGCGGCCAAGCAGTTCGCGTCCTCACTCGCGAGCCGACGGCTGAGCTTTCGGAGCTTGGGGTTTCGATCTATCAAGGGGACCTGCTGACCGACTCCAATCGGGCCGAAGCAACAACCAGCAAGCCCGATGAACTTCCCAGCAATGAGGCACTGGAGTCCGCCCTCGACGGAGTCAAAGAGGTCTATCACTTGGCCGGGATGGTCTCGCGCGATCCGGCGCGGGCCCAGATGATGATGCACCTTCACGTCGACGGAACGCGACGGCTGCTCTATGCCTGCAAGCGCGCTGGCGTCCGCCGGATTCTCCTCGCGAGCACGTCGGGCACGATTGCCGTGAGCCGTGACGCAGATCCAATTCCCGATGAGACCTGGCCTTATCCCGTCGAGCTATGCGGCGAGTGGCCTTATTACTTGTCGAAGATCTACCAGGAAAAACTGGCGCTAGAGCTGGCCCCAAAGCTGGGTCTGGAGCTTGTGGTCGTGAATCCGAGCCTGCTCCTCGGTCCAGGGGATCGACGGGGTTCATCGACCATGGATGTCCGACGATTCCTCTGCAACGAGATTCCAGCGGTACCGTCGGGTGGAGTCAACTTTGTCGATGTCCGTGACGTGGCCACCGCGTGTGCCGCTGCGATGGAGCGCGGTCGCAACGGGCAGCGCTACCTTCTGGGCGGGCCGAACTGGACGTTTGCAGAGTTTCTCGGGCGGCTCGGACGGATTGCCCGCATTGATGGGCCATGGCTGAAGCTGCCGTCGCGGTGGAATCGGCTGTTTGAAGGCGCAGTCAAGGCCGTCGACGAAATCTATCGCCACCGCGGCCAAACCAGCCCGATCGAGCGAGTCAGCTTCGAGATGTCGCAACACTTCTGGTACTGCGACAGCAGCCTTGCGATGCGCGAGCTGGGCTTTGCCATCCGAGATCCCGCCGAAACGCTCGATGACACGGTGCGCGACGTCCGCAAGAGCCTGCGCTACTAGCTGATCGCAATCGACAGAAAAAGGCCTTTTGTGACGACGATCCTCACGGTTCAAGGGGTTGAGAAGAACTTCGGAGCGCGCCGCGTGCTCGCCGGGGTTTCCTTTGCAGTGCACTCAACCGATCGCATTGCGCTGGTCGGCGTCAACGGATCCGGCAAGTCGACGCTGATGCGACTCCTGGTCGGATCCGAAGCGGTCGCATCGCTCGATGCCGACGCAGCGAATCACGACCCGCGTGAAAGCGAGCCGGACTCCGGACTCATCACGAGGCGACGAGGGCTTCACGTCGAGTACGTTCCGCAGGAGCCGAAGCTTCCGATTTCCCAGACGGTGATTGAAGCCCTGCGCGCCGGAATGCGTCGGCACGCGGCCGTGCTAGACGAGCTGGAAGCGCTGGCGCAGGAAATCGAGCAGAGCGACGGTGACAAGCGAGATACAGCGATCGCTCGGCAGGCCGAGCTTCACGAGCACATCAAAGACTTGGGCGGCTTCGATGTCGAACACGAGATCCGAGGCATTGCAGCGTCTCTAGAGCTGCCCAAGCTGGATGCGGTGATTGGTAACCTGTCGATTGGTGAGCGACGACGGGTTGCACTCGCGGCAGCGCTGCTTTCGCGACCCGAGCTGCTGATGCTCGACGAGCCAACCAACCATCTTGATGCCCGCACTGTCGAGTGGCTGGAGAGTCGCCTGCGCAGCCAACCCGGCGCGCTGGTCCTCGTCACCCACGATCGCTACTTCCTCGACAGGGTGGCGAACCGGATTCTCGAGATCGATCGCGGCAGGCTCTACGCCTACGAGGGAAACTACCAGCGCTTTCTCGAAAAACAGGCCGAGCGGCTCGATACCGAAGCCACGCGCGAGCGCGAGCGGGCGATGTTTGTGCGTCGCGAGCTGGATTGGATCCGACGAGGACCAGCGGCGCGCACGACCAAGCAGAAAGCGCGCATCGATCGCTTCAACGACGCCGTCGCGCAGAAACCGAAAGCCGAAGACAAGCCAACGATTGATCGACGCTTGGTGCTGCGACTTCCAACGGGTGGACGGCTTGGGAAGACGATCCTGGAGCTGCGAGGGCTCAGCAAGTCGATTGGCGGCAAGAAGCTGTTTACCGATCTGACGCTGATTTTGAAACCCGGCGATCGCATCGGCATCATCGGCGGCAACGGCGCAGGCAAAACAACGCTGGTGCGTACGCTGATTGGCGAGCTAGCTCCCGACGCGGGTGAAGTCATTCGTGGGGTCAACACGCGGATTGCGTTTTTGGACCAAGGGCGAGCGGAACTCGATGACACCCGCAGCGTGCTCGAGGAAGTGGCTGGCGACAGCGAGAGCGTCTTTCTTGAAGACGGTCCGGTTCATGTGCGGACGTTCTTGCGGATGCTGCTGTTCGATGATCGATTTGCCGACGCCAAGGTTGCAACACTGTCAGGTGGCGAACGCAACCGCGTCCAGCTTGCCAAGCTGTTGCGCCGAGGCGGAAATCTGTTGATCCTCGACGAACCAACCAACGACTTGGACCTTCTGACGCTGGGCGTTTTGGAGGAAGCGCTGGTCGATTTTCCTGGCTGTGCGCTCGTCGTGTCACACGATCGCTGGTTCCTCGATCACGTCGCGACCGGGATTTTGGCTTTTGAGGGCGACGGCAAAGTCACCTTCCACGAAGGCAACTACAGCGACTACCTGGAACGGACGCGGAACGCGCAGCCGGTCGAGGCCGATGACGACAAGCGCCCCGGAAAAGGCGTTTCGCCAGCCGCCAAAGCGCCGACGGTCCCCGAAAAAAACGACGCGTCCAAGACCCAAACCAAGCCGCGCAAGCTGTCGTTCGCCGAACAGAGCGAGCTGGCCAAGATGGAAGAGAAAATCTTGGCGACGGAGTCCGAGGTTGAAGCGCTCCAGCAAAAACTAAATGACCCTGGCGTCTACAAAGACCACGCAACGGAAGTCCCCGGTTGGATCGCCGCGCTCGATGCCAAGAGGACCGAGGTCGACCGGCTGTACGCGCGCTGGCAAGAACTGGAAGCACTGGCCTCTGCAAACAAAAAATAAGCGCACAATCGCCAAAATCCTGTGTAGAGTGCGCCGCTTTCGTTGCCTTTACGTAGCCTCTGTCCTCGTTTCATCCCCCTTCACAAAGTGAGTCCTGTTTGACCGACCTGGCTGTCGCTGCGGCGACCCCTCCGACCGATTCCTCCCTTCCCTTTTCAACCGACTCCGATTCACCCGCTGACGGTGAGCTCTCGTTCGCAGATCTGGGACTTCACAGTGCCCTTGTCCGTGCTGTCGCCGATGAGGGATACACCACGCCGACACCGATCCAGGCGCGCGCCATTCCGGTGCTGCTCGGCGGACGCGATCTGCTTGGCCAAGCACAAACGGGAACAGGCAAGACCGCCGCATTTGCACTGCCGCTTCTTCAGTCAATTGACCCACGCAGCCCGTCGGTCCAAGCGCTGGTGCTGTGTCCGACCCGCGAGCTGGCGCTGCAAGTCGCGACAGCAGTGCATGACTACGGCAAGCACATGCAGACGCTATCGGTCCTGCCGATTTACGGCGGCGACTCAATGAGCAGGCAGCTCCGGCGGCTCAGCCATGGCGTGCAGGTGGTCGTCGGAACACCGGGCCGAGTGCTCGATCACTTGGAGCGCGGCTCGCTATCGCTCGATGCCGTTCGCTTTGTCGTGCTGGATGAAGCCGACGAAATGCTGCGCATGGGCTTTATCGAGGACGTCGAAGCGATTCTGGGCAAGACGCCAGACGAACGCCAGACGGCCCTTTTATCGGCGACGCTGCCACCGCAGATACGCCGCATCGCTCAAAACCACCTGCGCAATCCCGAACACGTGGCCATCGCCACGGCAACTCGCACTGTCGACACCATCCAGCAGCGATTTGTTCTCGTCGAAGAACGCTTCAAGACCGATGCGCTGCTGCGGATCTTGGAAGTGGAAAACCCTGACGCGGCGCTCATCTTCACCCGGACCCGGATTGGCGCTGACGAGCTGGCAGAGACGCTAACCCATGACGGCATGCCCGCCGAAGCGCTACACAGCGATCTGTCGCAGGCCCAGCGAACGGCCGTGCTCGAAAGGATGCGCGCCCAGAAACTGCGAGTGGTGGTTGCGACGGATGTGGCGGCGCGTGGGCTCGACATCGATCACATCAGCCACGTCATCAACTTCGATCTCCCGATGGATCTGGAAACCTACGTCCATCGGATTGGCCGAACTGGACGGGCCGGACGCCGAGGAGACGCGCTGCTGCTCGTCACACCGCGCGAAAAAGGTCGGCTCCGCTTGATCGAGCGCTTCACGCAGAGCCCGCTGACCCAGCTTGCCGTGCCGACTCGTCAGACAGTGCTCGCAAAGCGCGAAGAAAAAGTCGCCGCAGAGCTTCTCCCACAACTGACCACACCACCACCGGCCCGATTCCTGGCCCTGTGCCAGAAGCTGGTGGCTGACAGTGGGAACGATGCGGAAACCGTCGCAGCCCTGCTTTTGTCCCTGCGCTGTGCCGATCGCAGCCCGACCAGGCGCCACGTACCGGACGATCTGCAAATCCAGCTCCGCCCGGAAAAGCCGCGCTTTGAGCCAAGGCATCAAGGTCGATTTGCGGGCCGCGACGAGCGTCCTCGCTTCGACAAATATCCGGACCGGCAGCCGGAGCGATCCTTCGAGCGATATTCCGATCGACCGTTCGAACGCCACGCCGAGCGCCAGCCGGAGCCCCGGTTTGAGCGTCACTCCGAGCGCCAGCCGGAGCCCCGGTTTGAGCGCCACTCTGAGCGCCAGCCGGAGCCC
>CAYTGC010000072.1:5018-20347 GCA_964437195.1 uncultured Myxococcales bacterium
GCTGACTCGTCATGCGGCAAAAGCTCACGCAGCGCCCATGACAGCGCCTTGACCACAAACTCATCTTTGTCACCAGCCAGCTTGCGACAGACGTGCAGCGTCCGCAGGGCATCGCCCTTCCCGCCTCGCGAGCGCATGTTGAGGGCCACGGTACAGACCAGCGCCAGCCGTCGCACAAACCGATCGGGCGATTGGGCCCAGCGATCTATCACGCCATCTGAGATCTGACCACGCCGCCAAGCAGGCCCGGCCACCGATGCCGCAAACGAATCCACCGACGCCCAGTTGTCCAGCCCGATCCGCAGCCGCTCGATGTCCGCCGCCACGAGCGCCTGCGCCGTCGGCTTGTGGGCTTCGAGGATTTCATAGGCGACCTGCCGGCCTTCCATCGTTCCAGCTTCGACAAGCGCCAGCGCGTGCGAAAGGACGACCTCGGGCGACTGCGCCTTGAGCTCTTTGGCAATCGCCTTGGCCACCGCCCGCAGCGCTGGTACCGGCACACCAAGAACCCGCATCGCCGTCGGGAAATAGGTCACCGCAACTTGACGACGCTCCTCGCTGCCCTGTTCGGCGAGCATGCGTTCTACGTGAGCGACCCACAGTCCCAGCCTGCTATCGCCTGTCTGCTGCACCGCTTTCATCGCTGCCTCCGGCTCGCGTCTCGACGTGTTGAGACTCGGCACGATGGCACAACGGCAGGCACCAAACAAACCCGTTCTTGGCGATTTTCCGACGAGATAACGGTCTCTACTTGTGCGGATCGCTCGGCCTTGGCTGGGGTACGGGCACCACCGCTTGCGGCTCGACCTCGGGGGTCTTGGGCCTAGGCTTGGCTGGCTGCAAAAAGCGCAGAGAGCGCCACGAATTGGAAAACGCGCTGTCCGCTACCGTCGAGGAGTTACCAAGTGACTCGTTGGCTTTGAGATGCTGTCCCGCCGACGCTGTCCAGTCGCTGTCCATCTGAGACGGATTGGCCCGATTGACGGCGGGATCGACCTGGTTTTTGCGCTCGGGTGACCGGCCAGTCTGCCCCTTTTCGCCGTAGGCATCACCGACCTGACTGACGTTGTAGCCGGGGCGAATCCGACCGTACGGATCGTCGACGACCAAGCCATCTTTGGTCATCTGCTGGACCGAAATGATGTGCGACGCCTCGGTGTTGCCGCCGCCTTTGTGGTGGTAGCTCAGCATCGCCGATCCGCCCTCATCGAGCACGCTCGACAGCTCACCGCGCGCCTTGGTCCAGTCCATGTTCTTGCCCGGGGTCACCGTGCGGTACGTCGGGCGCTTGTCGGGATCGGGCTCTAGCTTGTCCAAGAGCTTCGGCGTTACCGTGTCGAGATCGGTGCGACCGCCCGCTTTGGTCAGGTAGCGCAGAAAATCGAGCGTGTCCTCGAACTGCGCATTTTCTCGGTATTGGCCAGCAATTGCGTCCCACGCTTTCTCGTTTGTGTCCTTGCCGCGCACGCCCTGATACGGCTTGTCCGCCGCTTCATCGACTGCCTTGAGATAGCCCTTCACTTGCCCTTCAAAGTAACCAGCGGGCAGCGCCACCTCGTCGGCGGTCTTCGGCAGCGTACTTGGATCGCCTTTCTGCTTGGCCAGCTTGGCTTTCTGCTCATCCAGATACTTTTTCTTCAGCTCGCCGTCGATCGCAGTCATCGCGTTTTCGCGACCGTAGCCCATGCGCTCCAGCGCCATCGCCAGGCTGGTCATGTTGCAAGAAGCCTCGGGCGGAATCACGTTGTCCGACTGAGTTCGGTACTCTGGAACGCCGAGCTTGGTATTCCAGTCCACGCCCTGACCGACGTGCGCACCTTCGGGATTCTGGCCAGCCGCAGGGACGTTTGCATCTGGGGTCATCCGCTCGAGCGACTCGATAAGAGGCCTGGCGTTGTCGATGAGCTGCGTGGGCACCGTTTCGGTCTGTTTGCCATTCGCTCCCGACGGTGCGACATCTTTTGAAAACCGCGACAGGTCGCCGAGCCGATCTTCCAAGTACTCGACTTTCTGCGTCCCCGACATGTGCTGAGAGACATAGTTGGCCCCGTCGAGCGTCTGCTGGTAGTTGTCGATTTTTTTTTCGCGCGACACTGGTGCAACGGGCGTTTGCGGTTGAAAGCCAGCCTCGGCATAGTGGCCCAGCGGGTCCGAGAATGCCTCGGGGGGCAGCTTGTCTGCGGCAGGACTTGGCCCAAGCGGCATGGGCACACGCTCGAGCGGCACCGGAACCATCGCTTCCCACGGCACGTTGGTGGCCGGTTTTTGAACCCACTTGGGCTGTGGCAGCGTGGGTTTCACATCCTTTGCAAGCGCCTCTTCGGGCTTCTTTTCAACCGCAGGCATTGCGCGAATCCCCCTTCGCAGTTCACTTATCGGCACGACCTGTGCGGCAAGTGCCCCGCGACCGTACTAGGATAATGTGCATGTTCTTCCTCGATCCGCGAAAGCTCAAGTTACCGACGGCAGCCGAGGCTCTCCCCGGACGCAGTGAGCGAATGAAGGTCTCTGACGTTCACTTCGTTTCCGGCCATCGAATCGTCGCGCCTTTTCCCGCAGGCATCGAGCTTGCGATGTTTGGGATGGGCTGTTTCTGGGGGGCCGAAAAACAGTTTTGGAACACAAACGGGGTCTACAGCACCGCCGTCGGATATGCTGCGGGAATCACCCCCAACCCCAGCTACTATGAGGTCTGCTCTGGTCGGACCGGACACAACGAGGTTGTTCTGGTCGCGTTCGATCCGAGCAAGATCCGCTACGACGACTTGCTGCGGGTGTTCTGGGAAGGTCACGATCCAACGCAAGGAATGCGACAGGGGCCGGACATCGGTACGCAGTATCGATCAGGAATTTACTGCTACACCGATGCCCACAAGAAGCGAGCAGAGGAATCTCTGGCCGCTTTCCAAAGGTCGCTCAGCAGTGCTGGATATGGCCCGATCACGACGGAAATCCTCGCAGCACCCGAGTTCTATTACGCAGAGGAATACCACCAGCAGTATCTGGCCAAAAATCCCGATGGCTACTGCGGACACGGTGGCACTGGTGTTGCCTGCCCCATCGGAATCAAGCGCTAGCAGCGATTTTTTTGTCCCTTTGGAAGCTGCGAAAGGGAATCTGACAGAGCCGACCGAACCTCTGGATCTGTTTCAACGCCAAGCGCTGTCTGGAGGATTTCTTCGACGAGATCTGCGCTGGCTGGATAACGAACAGAGATCTCCTTTGCGGCCCAAGCCAGGTGACTGCGAACCAAAGCGGGCTCACGCAGCAGCGCTGCAGCAATCACCGGAAGATCTTGCGGAGTCCCCACGTTGCCAAGCGCCACCGCAACATTGCGAAGCAGAGAAGTGCGGTTGATCCGCCGCAGCGCGGTCCGCTTCACAAGCTGCCGATACTGCGCCGCTCCCGTCGACAGAAGCTGCGCAAGCGCAGGTGAACAGAGCTTCGGCTTGGGCGCGAGTTCCAAGTCCCCTTCCTTGGCCCGCGCGTTGTAGGGACAGACCGACTGACAGAGATCACAGCCAAAGATCCAGTCACCTACTTGTTTGCGAAGTGGAATCGGAATGTCACCGCTGTTTTCGATCGTCAGATAGGAAATGCAGCGCCGCGCATCAAGCTGAAACGGAGCCCGCAGCGCTTCCGTTGGACAGACATCCAGACACAGTCGGCAGTCCCCACAGCGCGGACTCTGCGGTGACGACGCAACAAGCGGCACGCTCAGCAACAGCTCGCCCAGCACGGTGTAACTGCCGATTCCTGGCGTAATCAGCAGCGTGTTTTTGCCGACAAAACCAAGTCCAGACTGTGCCGCAAGCGAGCGCTCCAAAAGCGGCGCGGTATCGACACACGCACGCGATAGCAGCGGAGAAGGAAATTGGTCGGCAAGCAGCCCCACAAGCGCTTGCAGTCGAGCCTTCAACACCAAGTGATAGTCGGCACCGCGCGCGTAGCGAGCCACTTTCCCATGACCAGGCGTCACCGCATCATCAAACGGAAAGTGATAGGACAGCGCGACTGTGACCACCGAGCGCGCTTCGGGAAGCAGATTCCGAACATCGGCGCGATCCGCCGCATCACGATGCAGATACGCAAGCTCTCCGGCAAAGCCGGCAGACAGCCATGCCAAGTACAGATCGTGATCTGGAACGTTTCCGGCCTCGGTGACCGCAACCACCGATAGGCCAACCGACTGACAAGCCTCTCTCAGCCGATCGGTGGCCGCCACCGCATCCATCGACTCGTTCATCCTTCCATGGCCTAGAAGGAGTCGTACGAAACGACCTCGAACTCTGCACCGCGCAGACCGGGCAGTTTCTGCAGGCTGGGCAGCACTGTTTCAGCGGTGGCAACAATCGCGATCAGCAAGTCATCCGGTCGAAGCTGCGCATTCATCGCGCTGCGGATGTCCGCTTCCGTGACTTTTCCAACCCGATCTGGATACGTCTTTTCGTCATCTTGCGGCATGTCACAGACCTGTAGCCGAGTCCGCAAGTTCAGACGATCGTCGGCAGTCTGCACCGAGAATGCGTGGCTCTTTTGCAGGTAGCTTTTCACAAAGTCCAGCTCGCCCGGACGCAGTCCTTTTTCCGCCCATTCTTCATACAAGCGCAACACCAGATCGACTGTTTCCGCCGTCTGTTCTGCCGATGGAAATACGTGCGCATAGAGCGACCGAATCCCACGTCCGTTTCCGAGCCGTGCCGAGGCGCCGTAGGACAGGCCACGCTTGACCCGAACTTCATCCATCAGCCGCGCCGTAAACGTCCCGCCAAACGCCATCGTCGAGACATGCAGAGGAAGCCACGTCGGATCTTTCCAGTGCGGCGCAAGCTGACCAATCAGGATCTGCGACTGCGTCCTCTCTGGCTTGTCGACAATCAGCACCTTGCGACCTCTGCGCGCGGGCGGATTCGGAATCGGTTCGTCACGCCTTGGGCCCGAAGGAATCGCCGAAAAATACTTGGCCAACAGTCCGTCAACTTCGGATGCAGAGATCGCGCCTGCCGCCCCGACGATCAGGTTGTCCCCCACCAAGTGATGACGATGCCACGCTTGCGCTGCGGGCAAAGACAGCGCCATCGTGCTCTCTTCGGTGCCCGCTACCGGTCGTCCATAGGGCGTGTCTCCGTACAGTTCACGCGCAAAAAATCGGTGCAGAAGACCGCTGTCATCATCGCGAAGCTCATCCAGACTGGCCAGCAGCTCGCGACGCAGCCGCTCTCCTTCGTCCGCAGGGAAGTCCGGTCGCTGCACCACATCAGCGAGGATCTCGACCGCGCGCTCGAAGTGCTCCCGCAGCGACATCACTTCATACAACACCTGATCGTGCCAGCACAGGATCTGAAGCCCTGCCCCGTGGGAATCGAGCGCCTCATCAATCGCCGCCCGTGGTCTTCCCCCCGCGCCGCGCCTCTGCAGCTCACTCGCAAAGTTGCACAGACCAGAAAGCGGAGGCCCTCCGGACGCAGCCATCCCCGTCAGGGTTTGATCGGATGTCGACCCGACCCGCATCGTCAGCTGCAACCGACAGAGCGGCAAGTCGTGATTTTCTTCCAGAATCAGCGACGAAGCCAAGGAAGCATAGGAATCCGCAGTTTGTGAAGTCGTCATCGCCATCTCCTACGCCTCTCCCTCTTCGCCCGTATCCTCGTCTTCGTCATCGCCGACTTCACCGCTCGGCTGCGCAATCACCACCGTGCGCTGCGCCGGATTCAGATACCGCCGCGCCACTTCATGAAGATCATCCACCGTAATCGCGCGCAGAATCTGCGGCACGCGCCACAGCGCTCGATAGTCGCCAAGTGTCGTTTGGGATTCCCCAAGCGACGCCGCTTTTCCGTGCGCCGTCTTGAGCCCCATGTAGAAGCTCGTGAGCATTCGGGCGCGCGCTCGGTCTAGTGCATCCTGCAGCGGACCTTGCGAAACGACCCGCGCGATGTGCTGGTCAAACAGCGCGAGTCCTTCATCTGCGTCATGGCCACGGTGGAGCGACGCGGCAATTTCCCACAGGCCCGGATCACCAAACGGTGTCACCGACCCCCCAAGCGAAGAGAAAATCTCTTTCTCAATCACCAGGTCCCGATAGATAGGAGACGAGGGGCCACCCATCAGCAGTTCCCCGAGCAGCTCCAACCGCAGATGATCTGGATCGCGCAGCGCCGGCGCCTTGTAGCCCATCAAGATTCGGTCGGTGAGAATTGGCTTCCGAAAACAGGCCAACCGCTGCTCGTTTTGTGGCGGCTCGACGATGGGAGTGTGCGCAGGAATCGACTGTGGTGCGATCCCGCCATAGTGCTTCACGATCAGATCGAGCGTCTTCTGCTCATCGATATCCCCCACCACCACGACCGTTGCGTTGTTCGGTGCGTAGTACGTCCGATAAAACGTCACGCAGTCGTCAAGGCTCAGGTTCTTTATGTCCTGCATCCAGCCAATCGTCGGCCAGTGATACGGATGCGTGGTAAACGCCCGACGAAACAGCTCCTCGCTCATGAAGCCATCGACGTCATCATCGACGCGCATCTGGCGTTCCGAGATCACGACCCCACGCTCGGTTTCAACCTGCCGCTCTCGAACCAGCAGGTTCTGCATCCGCTCCGATTCCAGCGTCACTGCTAGCTCAAGCTCACTCGCGGGCAGATCATCTTGGTAATATGTCCAGTCCACCCACGTTGCCGCGTTGGTATTGCCACCTGCCAGCTCGAACCGACGGTCAAACTCGCCATGCGGCAGGTTCTGCGTCTCGTTGAACATCAGGTGCTCGAACAGGTGCGCAATCCCGGTCTTGCCCTCCCGTTCATGCCGCGAACCGACGGAAAACCAGGTCTGGTAGGCAAACACTGGCGCCGAGGGATCGCGAAGCAATAGCACTTTCAGACCATTTGGCAGCGCATGCAGCCGCGAGGTAAGGCCACCTTCCCCAAAGGGCTGCTCGGAAACCAGCGTTAGATCACTCATCGCAAAAGCGTTCCTTTGTCCGTCGGATCGATGTATCGCTCGTCGAGCTCCCTGTCAAAGAAGAAGCGCGAGCGTGTCTAGGATATGCTGCGTTTGTCATGAAGCTACATGAGCTAGATGCCACGGCGCTCCTTGCTGCGCTGAGCAAGGGTGAAACGTCCTCGGTGGAAATCGTCAACGCGCTGATTGAGCGGCGAAAAACGGTCGGCGACAAAGTATCGGCGATCGTCTTGCCATTGGATGAAAGCGCGAAAAAAGCTGCAGAGTCAGCCGATGCGGCTCGCAAGCGCGGCGATTCGCTGGGTCCGCTGCACGGTCTGCCCGTCACCATCAAAGACAACTTCGAGGTCATCGGGACTCCGGCAACCCTCGGCGTGGTGCAGCGCAGAAACCATCACAGCCAGCAAGATGCGGTGTCGGTTGCCGCGCTGCGCAACGTCGGTGCAGTGGTGCTGGGCAAGACCAACGTCCCGCAGCTTCTGCTCGTGCAGGAAAGCGACAACGGCATCTACGGCGTCACCAAAAACCCCTGGAACACGGGCCGCAGTCCTGGCGGCTCGTCGGGTGGAGAAGGTGCAGCCATTGCGACGGGACAGTCGCCGCTCGGGCTCGGATCGGACATCGGCGGATCGATCCGCATTCCGGCGCACTTTTGCGGCATCGCGGGGCTCAAGCCCACCGTCGATCGCTGGTCCACACGCGGAATGCTCGGTGGAATTGATGGCCAAGAGGTCGTCCGCGCCGCAGCGGGTCCGATGGCTCGCTCGGTACGCGACTTGTCGCTTGCCATGACGGCCCTCGACCCCGCGTGGCAAGCTCGCCGCGATCCAGGGGTACTGCCGCTGCGGGTGGAAGACCCGAGTCACGTCTCGCTCAAAGGACTCCGCATCGGCTGGTTTTCCGACGATGGCTTTATGTCGCCGTGTCCATCGATCGTGCGTGCGGTCGAACGGGCCAAAGCCCACCTTCAGGCCGCCGGGGCCCATCTGGTTGACTATCGTCCGGTCGCTCCCCTCGATCTGTTCTATCTGTGGATGGCGGTCATCAGCAGCGACGCCGCGACGACCCTGCAAAGACAGCTCGCGGGTGAAACCGTCTGCAAACAGCTCCAGCCCACGCTCAAAGCATCCCGGGTGCCCGATTCGCTCAAGCCCGCAGTGGCTCGGCTTCTGGAAATGAAGGGTGACGCGCGGCTGGCTCGACTTTTGCGCTCGCTGGGCCGAAAACCCGTCGAGGAGCTGTGGCGACTGACGGCAGAGCGAACGCACATGCGGCGCAGCGAGCTGGATGCCTGGAACGAAGCCAATATCGACGCCGTCCTCTGTCCACCGCATGTGCTCCCCGCCATGCCGCTCGGTTCGTCCGGGGATCTAACGCTGACGCTGTCCTACATGTTCCGCTACGTCATGCTCAACTTCGCCGCCGGGGTCGTACCTGTTACTCGCGTGACTGAAAACGAGACCCGCTGGCATGGCCCCGAACCACGCGACGGCGTTTCAAAGCGCTGCGCCGAAGCCGTCAAAGGCAGCGCCGGTCTTCCCGTTGGCGTCCAGGTCGTGTCTCGCCCGTACCGCGAGGATGTCGCGCTGGCGGTCATGGCTGCGGTGGAGGCCGCTGCAATGAGCGATCCGAGCTTCCCCAAAACGCCCATCGACCCGGCGTAATCGCCACCTGCGGGCCGTGCTATAAACCGCGGCCATGCAAGCCGAGTCTTACGACGCCACCCAGACCAAAGTCGACGCCGCCCTCGCTGCCGCGGAAAAACGCCACGCCAAAGATCCCGAGCGGGCCGAGCTGATTTCCCGCGCCCGCCGCTTCAAAGCAAGCTGGATTGAGCTGGCCGAAGCGCTCGCGAGCTGCCAAAAACGCCAGCTTTACACCGAGTGGGGCTTTGTTTCGTTCGAGGAGTATTACCGCAAGGAGCTGCACCTCAAGACGGCGACGGTGAACAAGCTCGTCGGTTCGTATGCGTTTTTGCGACGCTCGGCGCCGGAAGTGCTGGAGCGCGATGGGCTCAGCCAGCCCATCCCAAGCATTCAGAGCATCGAATTTCTGCGCCGTGCCGAAGAAGCCGTCGAAAGCGGCCAAGCGCCAACCGACCTTCTGTCGGAAGTTCGCCGCGCAGTGCTTGATGACAGCCTGACGCTGGGCAAGCTCAATAAGCAGTTTAAGGAAACGCTGTTCCCGTCAGACGCCGATGTGGAACAGAAAAAAAGGCGCAAGGAAGCGCGACGGCTCGTCCAAAAGCTCGTCGAAATGCTCGAGCTGCTGCGCGACACGCTGCCGGATGCGGTGATTGCACAGACGGAACTAGCGCTGCGCGAGCTGGCCGATATGCTGCCGCAAGAGGAAGCCAGCGAGGACGCGAGCGCCTCGTCGGAAGCAGCCGAAGCACCGATCCAGTAGCGCACAGTTTCACGGTTTGGGAAGAAGCGGACGAATCGGGCGGGAAAAGCGCAGCGACGCCGGGCGGTCTACTTCCGCCACAGCTTGTAGGAAATGCCTTCCGCTTCGCCACCGACACTCTCAATGACGAACTCGTAGAGACGAGGCTTCCCAAGACCGGGTCCAAAGCTCCGCAAGTCACCCACGATCTGCCCCGGCTTTCCCGGAGAGGCTTCTGCATAGATGAAGCCCCGCTTGAGTCCAGTGAACGTGCTCGGATCCGGGATGGAGCTGGCGAGATACGCACGAACAGTGCCCTTTTGCACTTCAAGATCGAGCGTCGTATTCCCACCGCTTATGTTCGCAACGCCGGGAATGTTGCCAACCTCGAGAACACCATCCAGCTTCTCGATGTTTCCGGTGACCTCGTAGGCCGCATTGGTGACCCGTCCACCACGGGTACCACGAACCTTGACGCCGGTTGGCTTCGGCAACTGATCGACCCAGTTGGGCGGAGTGACGACCTGCGAAGCCGCTTTGGGCTTGGCAGAAGCTGGTGGGGCCGGTGGAGCCAAGTCCGATTGAACGCTCCAGCGAGTCGGCGCGTTCGTCGGCAGCGCCTTGAGCGGATTGCCGGACAGCACCAGCTTCTCGAGTCCGGGTAGCGCGACCAACGATGACACGTCCTCGATCTGATTCCCGGTCAGATCAAGGTTGGTGAGCGCAGGCGCATCATGAAGATCCGTGAGCGAGCTGAGCTTGCAGCGGCTCAGGTTCAGGGTCCGCAGCGACTTGAGCCCACTCAGAGGCTGAAGCGACGCCAGCGCATTGCCGTCGAGCCACAGCGTGCGAAGTGCCGACAGCTTGGCGATTGGATCGATCTGCTTGAGCGAAGAATCGGCAATCCGCAGTTCAACTACGTGGCCATCCTGAATGGCTACTGCCTTCGGGTTGTACGAAAGCACACCTGGCCCGACCGGTCGGAGCTGCGCCGCAGTGATGCCCGCAGCCGATGCGAGCGCCTCGAGCGCCTGTCTTTCATCGGCTGGCAGTTTCCCAAGCTCATCATCAATGGACAGAGGCTTGCGCGTTGCGACCCAAATGACCAAAGCGACAAGAACGACCCCGACGGAAATCGCGACATTTCTCATGGCCGATAGTCTATCATTGGAACGGGGGCGCTGCGGAAGGACGGAGTCTTGGCACACGCATTTCGCGATCGCGTGGGCACAGGTATGCCGCTGACCACAGAGACATACGCCGCCAAACCATCCAGACAACTTGGCGCGTAGCGTGCCGAGAACTTGGTCAAAGCAGTTAGTTGGGGGATCGACGTGAGCGACTTTGAGCAGGAACAAACGCCTTCTTCCACCGGGTCGGGATACAACCACTACGGCATCTCGGGCGAACAGAAGAAGGAGAGCGGCTCGTACCAAAACTGGACGGGCTGGGGCTCCGGCGTGGGCAATCGCAAAGACGATACGCCGCAGCCGGATGAAAAAGATGCCAATGCCCCGCACACCGTCAAAAACGCCAAGATGGGTGCCCCCAGCATCGACATGGTCGACCTCGATGGCCTTCGCCCAGAGGGAGTGGACCCGTACGATACAAACGGTGTCTATCGCGAGTCGCTCGCAGGCGTGAAGCCCTGGGAAAACAAGTGGGGCGAAGTCAAGCGCGACCAAGAGGGAAAGACGAGCGCCGAACTCTGGAGCGGCAGCACCGTTGCCGGCGTCCGTGAGCAAGTAGGCATCCGAGGTCGAGCCAAGAAGGAAGGCGACTACGGAACCGCGCTCGCGCAGGGCGACGCGTACGCCGTAGCGGAAGCTGGCGCCGACGCCAAAGCCAAGCTGGGCAGCGATGGTTTTGAAGCCAGCACGCATGCCAGCACCCGAGCCGGTGTGGGCGTCAACGGCGATGCCTCGCTCACCAGCAAAGATGGCCGCTTGGCGTCGATGCAAGGCATCGTGGACGACGAACTCAACATGGGCGTGGGTGTCCATGGCGACGCCTTCGTCGGAGGCAAGCTAGGCGCAGGAGCACGAATTGGCCTTGGCCCCGAGTTTATCGGAGCCGAGGGCAAAGTCGGCGGCATGCTCGGAGCCGAAGCCAACGCAGACATTCACGGCAACCTCGGCCCACTCAAGGGCAAAGCGGGTGTCTCGGGCATTGCCGGTATCGGTTTCGAGGCATCGGGCGGCATTTCCATTGAGGACTGGAAGCTCCACATCGGCGGCAAGATCGGAGCCGCCCTGGGCTTCGGTGGCTCCGTCTCGGTGGATGCAACGCTGGATCTGAAGCAGACCGCCCAGCTTGCGCAGTGGGCAGGCAAGCAGATCTGCAACGGCGTTCAGTGGGCAGGCCAGAAGGTTCACGACGGACTCGATCGCGATGGCGATGGCAAACTGTCGCTCAACGATGCCGCAAAGGGCGTCGGCGAGCTGGCTCAGGGTGGCGCGAACCTGATCGACAAAGGTTGGGATGGCGCGCAAAAGCTGCTCGATGGCGACAAGGACGGCAAGTTCAGCTTCAACGACGTCAAGATCCGCGCTGGCCAGGCCAAAGACTGGCTCGCGAGCAAGGGCAGCCAAGCGCTCGGCTGGGCGGGCGATCAGGTCAACGCCGCCGGCAAAGCCCTGCACAACATGGCCGATCGCGATGGTGACGGCAAGATTGGCGTCGGTGATCTCGTCGCCGGTGCCGCCCAAGCCAAGGAATTTGCCAAAGACAAGATCGGTCAGGCCGGTCAGGCGCTCGGCAACGCCAAAGACTGGGCAGTCGACAAAGCGAAGCAGGCTGGCACTTGGCTCAAGAAGAAGGCCGACCTCGACGGCGATGGCAAGGTCGGAATCGGCGATGTGTTCACCGGCATCGGCGAGGTCAAAAACTTCGCTGGTGAAAAGATCCAGCAGATCGGCACCGCAGTCGGTGCTGCAAAGGACTGGGCAGCCGATAAGGCGGGTGACGCCAAGGACTGGCTCCTAGAGAAGGCCGCCAACGCAGGCAGCGCCATCAAGAACGCCGCCGACCGCGATGGCGATGGCCACGTCGGATTCAGCGACCTCGTGACCGGACTCGGCCAGGCCAAAGAGTTTGTGGGCGAAAAAGCTGGCGCAGCAGGCAAAGCGATCGGCAACGCCATTGGTGCCGCCAAGGACTGGGCGGGCGACAAGGTCAACGCTGCGGGCAAAGCCATTCACAACGCCGCCGACCGTGATGGCGATGGCAAGGTCGATTGGCACGATGCCGTTGCGGGCGCCAGCCAGCTCAAGAACTGGGCAGGCGACAAGGTGGGCTCGGCGGGCAAAGCGATTGGCAATGCTGTCGGGGCCGCAAAAGACTGGGCCAGCGACAAGCTCCACTCGGCCAAGGATGCGATTCACAACGCCGCCGACCGCGATGGTGATGGCAAGGTCGATTGGCACGATGCCGTTGCAGGCGCGGGTCAGCTCAAGAACTGGGCAGGCGACAAGGTCAGTTCGGCAGGCAAGGCGATTGGCAGTGCTGTCGGGGCCGCAAAAGACTGGGCGGGCGACAAGGTCGATTCGGCCAAGAAAGCCATCACACACGCCGCCGACCGCGATGGCGATGGCAAAGTGGGCTGGGGCGACGTCAAGGCGGGTGCAAGCCAGGCCAAAGAGTGGGCCGGTGACAAGATCAGCAGCGCAGGCAAAGCGATCGGAGCCGCCAAGGACGCCGTCGTCAACAAGGCTTCCGCAGCGTGGGACGGCGCCAAGAGCGCAGGCAAGACCCTCGTCAGTGGTGTGTCAGGCGCAGCCAAGACCGTCGGCGGAACGCTCAAGAAGGCCAAGGACTTCTTCGGCGGCTGGTAATCCCTGCTCTTCCTCGGCTCGCCGGGCTCATCCGGCGGGCCACTCTCCCAAACCAATCCGAAGCAGACTAGCGGGACGGCGGCAGCAGCCGAAACCGAATCCCTTTGGCCTCGCCACCGATGCTCTCCAAGATGATGTGGTAGCTCTGCGAGGGGCCGTAGTTTCCCGGCCCACCGCTTGTGAGCGTTCCCGAAGCGCGGCCCGGCTTGCCGGGGGTCGCATCACAGAACGCATACCCGTGGCGACGCTTGAATGTGCTGCCCGGAATGCGTAGGGCCTTTTCGATGTAGCCGCGGACCTGACCGCTCTCCACTTCGACTTCCAAGGCTGCATCGGTGCCGTTGATGTTGCTGTCACCCGGAATCCGGTCGATCACAATCGAGCCTTGCAGCACGGTGACTTCCCCTTTTACCGCCCAGTCCGCATTTGTGACCACGCCGGTCACCCGACCTGGCTTGGCCGTGCCGTTCGTTCCTGGTGCTTTGTCTTTCTCGACCCAGTTGGCTGGTTTTTCCATCGGGGGCTCCGGCTTCTGCGCAGCGGCTGCATCTGCGATGTCCGACTTGACCTTCCAGCGTGCGGGCGCGTTGCCAGGCAGGCTCTGGATCGGATTCCCCCCAAGCACTAGCTGTTCCAGTGCAGGCAGTCCGACAAGGGACGACACATCCGCGATCTGATTCCCGCTGAGATCCAGGCTCACAAGCGCAGGCAGGTCTTGCAGCTCGGCCACACTGCGGAGCTGACATCGACTCACGTTGAGCGTCTTGAGCGCTTTGAGGCCCGAGATCGGACGCAGCGATTCGATCTTGGATCCGTCCAGCCACAGGGTGCGCAAAGCGGACAGCTTCACCACATCATCGACCTTTGCCAGGGGCGTATCCGCCAGGCGCAGCTCCACGACGTGCCCGTTCTGCACCACGACGGCCTTGGGATTGTACTGCAGCACGCCGGGAGCGACGGCCCGAAGCGCAGCCGGTGTCAGTCCGGCTGCCGTGACAAGCGCGGTCAGGGCCTGCCGTTCCTCCACCGGGAGCGTCGCAAGCTCGTCCTCAATCGACACAGGCTTCCGTGTCGCAACCCAGATCACGACTGCCAATACAACAACACCGACGGAAATCGCCACGTTCCTCATGACATCAGTCTACCACCTGTTGACTCGACGGTGACTCAGCTCGTGCGGCAAAAATCGCGCTGACCCGTAAAGCCTGGTCCGGCACAACTTCAACAGCAGAATGCCGACAAGCTTTACAAAGCTGTTGGGGGATCTCGTGAGCGACTTCGAGCAAGAACAGGGCGATGCCGATTCCGGTGGGTCCGTTTTCGATGGACTGTCGGCACCGGCACATCACTACGACATTTCAGGCACCGAAAAGAGCCAAGGGGGCTACGCGCCGAGTTACCAGAGCTGGGATGCCTGGGGTTACGGTGCAGGAAACCGAAAAAATGACACGCCACAGGTCGATCCCAAAAAGCCGGATGCACCTGGAACGGTCAAAAACGCCACCATGGGGGCCCCGAGCGTTGATCAGGTCAACCTGTCTGCGCTCAAGGTAAAACCCGAAGATCAGGGACCAGCGAACGGCTTCTACGACGAATCCGTGGTCGGTACGGTGCCATGGGCCTCCAAGTGGGGATCTGGCAAGTACAACAAGGACGGCACCAGCGCCGACATCTGGAGTGGCTCCACAGTCGCGGGGGCCCGGAGACAGGCCGGTCTGCGCGGTGGCGTCAAAGTCGAAGGTGACTACGGCAAGGCCGAGGCGTCTGGGGACATCTACGCCAATGCAGAAGCGGGGGCCGGGGCCAACGCCAAGATTACCAACACCGGCGTCGAAGCAGGTGCGCAAGCCAGCGCTCGTGCAGGCGTTGGCGTACGCGGCGATGCAAACCTAACCAGCGCCGATGGTCGCCTGGAATCAATGGACGGCATTGTGACCGATCCGCTCAACGCTGGCGTCGGCGTCCATGCTGACGGGTTCGCTGGCGTCAAGCTCGGGGCCGGCGTCAAGGCCGGGATCGGCGAAAAGTTCACCGGCATCGAAGGGAAGATCGGCGGCTTCGCGGGTGCCGAAGGCAACGCCGACATTCACGGCAACCTCGGTCCGCTCAAGGGCAAGGCCGGCGTGTCGGGCATCGCGGGCATCGGCTTCGAGG